>JBBIKA010000014.1:0-19602 GCA_037445695.1 Chloroflexota bacterium | reverse complement strand
CGAAATCCTCGCGCGACCAGCGCACCAGGCTGTTGATTTGGACGGCGAACGCGAGCACGGCCACGATCCGCCACCAGGAACTGCGGTGCGGCCAGGCGATCACCGCGCCCACCACCAGGCCCAACGCCGCCTCGACCTGGAAGAGGGCATTGCCCCCCGCAGCCGAACGATCCACAAAGAGCAGGACGGCCGCCGCCGCCAGCACATAGGGCATGACGAACGACCACGAGCGCGTCGGATACCACCAGCGCTCCACCACGATGAAGCCGATCGCCGCCAGGACGAGCGGCCACGCGTTCAAGAAGAGGCCGGTGACCTGAGCCATGAAGCTGACGTGCGAAAATTCGAGCCCCTGGCCCAGGGCAAGGCTCGTCACAAAGCCGCCCCCGGTCATCCGGTTGAGCACCAGGAGCACCACCAGGCCGATGATGCCGTACCAGGCCGTCAGGATGGTCGCTGGCCGCACGCGACGGCTTTGCAACAACCAGGCCAGCGCGGCGATGGGCGCCACCCAGCCATAGGCCAGGCGGGTGTAGAGCGCCGCGACGAAGAGCCCGGCCGCCATCCCCGCGGCCGGGCGTCGTGTGGGCCACCGGACGATCACCCACAGGCCCGCCCAGCTCAGCGCCAGCGCCAACGCATCGGCCCGATCGAGGGCCGACCAGTGCGCGAGGTGCGGGAAGGCCAGAAGCGTAAGGCCCCCCGCGGCCGCCGCGATCACATCGCCGGTGAGCGCGTGCAGCGTCAGGCCGAGGAAGAGCGCCGCGAGCAACGCGGCGCCCAGCGAGATCGCCCGACCGTACCAAAAGGCCGGGCCGTAGATGACGGCCAGGGGCACTTGGACCAGACGAAACAAGGGGGGATCGCCGGTGATCGTGTAGGGGGGAGCGACGAGGCCGACGCGGTAGATGTCCTCGCCGCCGGCCAGGCGCAACACCTGATCGAGCACCGCCCCCTCGCCGTACTCCAGCGGAAACGGGAACGACAGGGCCAGGCGCGCCTGGCGACCGTATTCGTACAGCGCCAGCCCGAACTGAACGAACAACACCGCGATCGCCAACACGGCCGCCGCGCCGAAAAACGTGATATGGAGATGACGGCTGCGCAAAACCTCCTCCGTGATCCTTTCGCCATCCCTCATGGACGGCCCGTGGCCGGGCCAGGCGCCGTCACACCAGCTTCTCGCGCAGCTTCGCGCTGGCGAAGTCCATCAGCGCCACGACGGCCACGATGAACAGCACGACCGTGCCGGCCTTGTGATATTGCAACATGCCGAAATAGTTGTTCAACCGCAAGCCGATGCCGCCGCCGCCGGCAAACCCGATGATCGTCGCCATGCGGATATTGATATCCCACTGGTAGATCGCATACGACACGAACGGCGGCACGATCTGCGGCAGGATCGCGTAGCGGATCGTTTGCAGGCGATTGGCGCCCGTAGCCATGACGGCCTCGAGCGGCCCGGCATCTATGTTCTCGATCGCCTCCGAGAAGAGCTTGCCCAGCAGCGCGAACGCGGTCACCGCCAGGCCGAGCACGCCCGCGAACGGCCCGATGCCCACCCAGAACACGAAGATCGCCACATACAGGAGCGCTTCGATGGAGCGCAATACGTTGAACAGCCCGCGCGTGGCGTAATAGATCCAGCCCAACAGCCGACTCCGGCCGGTCAGATTCTTGGCCGCCAGGAAGCTGAACGGAATCGCCGCGAGCCCACCGAAGGTCGTCGCCAGGAGCGCCTGGAAGATGGTGACCAGGATCTCCTTGACCACGATGTCCAACACCTCGGGCGACAGGTCAATGGTCACAAAGTCGCGCACCAGGCGGCCGAAGGTGGGCGCCGGCTCCAGGAGCACGCGGGCATCGAGCTTGAGAAGCAACCACGAGCCCACGAAGAGGGCCGCGCCGAGACAGATATAGCCCCACGTGCGCAACGAAGTAAACCACGGCCGCGGGGCCTGCACCTCGGCCGGCGATTGATCGCTCAGGATACGCGCGCGCCAGCGCGCGCTGAGGGCATCCACCACGATGATGACGACCGCGATGCCCCACAGCGCGGCCGCATACTGCGGATAGGCGCCCAGCCGGATCGTCTCGACCACGAAAAAGCCGATGCCGCCGCCGGCCACGAAGCCGACAACCGTCGCGGCGCGCATGTTGATGTCCCAGCGCAAGAGGGAATAGGCCAGGAAGGGCGGCACGATCTGCGGGATGACCGCGTAACGGATCACCTGAAACAGGTTCGCACCGGTGGCGGTGACCGCCTCCACCGGGCCGGGGTCAATGTGCTCGATCTCCTCGGAATAGAGCTTGCCCAGGGCGGCTATCGAGTGGATCGTCAGGGCGATGATGCCGGCCATGTTGCCCAGCCCCACCCATACGATGATCAGCAGCGCCCAGATGACGGTGTCCACCGCGCGCACGACATTGAGGATGGTGCGCATGACATAGTAGATGGCCGCGCCGCCCCACACCCGCGACATGATGTTGTGGGCCGCGAAGAAGCTGAGCGGCACCGCCACGATGATGGAGAAAACCGTCGCCAGCAGGCCCAGGGCAATCGTCTCGAACAGCTTGCCGGGGATGAAGGTGACCATGGTTTGGCCGGCCTGGGCCAGGCCCAGCCGCACCCACAAACCGCCGGCTGCGACCGGTTTGAACCGGCCGAGGATGTCGCCAAAGTTCTCGCTCGGCGTGACGCCGGCCAGGTGGCCGGTGCGGGCGGCATTCAGGAGGCATCCCCACGAACAGGTGCGGGTCTCCCCGTCCACGGCGATGGCAAAGAGGTCGGGATTGACGATGTCTACCGCCACCTTGCGGAAATCGGCGAAGCGGGTGACCAGCCGTTCGATCTTGACGTCGGTGACGTTCCACGCCAGGACATAGAGGACGACCGCCGCGCAGAGGATGCCCATCAGCGCGCTGCTGCGCCGGCCGGCCGCCACGGCCCAGGCGTCCCACACGTTCCACGCCCAGAAGCCCGCCGCCGCCAGCCACAGCCAGCTCGTCGTCATGCTGGCTACCGTCACCTGGCCGATCTTGAAGTTGACCAGGCCCCAATTGATCAGGAAGAGCAACAGGGCGGCCGTCAAGAACGCCAGCGCGGCCCGCCAATAACGATGCCGATAGAGCTGGCCGCTCCCCGGAATCAGCGCCGAGAACGCGGCCGCGCGCGCGGTCGGCGAGCGAAAGATAGGGGCAAGCGTTGTCGGGGGCATGGCGATCCTGTCCGCTCAGGTGATGGAGACGCGCTCGGCCTCCTGGCCGTAGATCGCCTTGAACTGCGCGTCGTCTATTTCGTGCGGCAGGCCGGCAAAAACGACCTGGCCATCTTTCAGGGCGATGGCCCGCGTGGCGTAGCGATGGACGAGGTCCAGGAAGTGGAGGCTACACAACACGGTGATCCCGCGCTCTTTGTTGAGCTGCTCCAGGTACTTCAAGATCGAATGCGCCAGGACCGGATCGAGGGACGCGACCGGCTCGTCGGCCAGGATGAGGCGGGGATTTTGCATGAGCGCGCGGGCGATGCCCACCCGTTGTTGTTGGCCGCCGGAAAGCGCGTCGGCGCGGACATAGGCCTTGTCCTCCAGCCCCACCTGGGCCAGATTGGCCAGGGCGCGCTCCCGATCGGCGCGCGAGAAGTGTCCCAACAGGCTCGGCACCGTGCCCACATAGCCCAGCCGACCCGAGAGCACATTGGTCATCACCGACGACCGCTTGACCAGGTTGAACTGCTGGAAGATCATGCCGATCTGGCGGCGGATCTTGCGCATCTCCGCGCCCGAGGCGGCCGTAATGTCTATGTCGTCCCACAGGATACGGCCCGCGGTCGGCTCGATCAGCCGGTTGATGCAGCGGAGCAAGGTGGACTTGCCCGAGCCGCTCAGGCCGATGATGGCCAGAAACTCGCCGTCGGCCACCTCGAAGTTGACATCGCGCAGCGCCTGCGTGCCGTTGGGGTAGATCTTGACGAGGTGCTGGACTTTGAGCATGGAGGCTCCCGGAAAGGTGCAACATCGAACGTCGGCAGACGATCCGTCTGCCGACGTTCGATGTTTGTTGCTTTACGCTCGCTCTGAACGCGTGACGCGCGATCGGTTATTTGACCAGCGTCGCGGGATCAACGCCGGCTTTCTTCAGGACGGCCGCGAATTCATCGTAGAAGGTCACATCAATCTTCTGGAAGCCGTCAATGGTGTAGAGGCCGCGCAGGGTGGCGTTGCCGCCCGGGTCCTTGGCCATCGCCAGCAGCCCTTCGGTCACCGCGGCCTGGATCTGCGGATCAAGGGTCTTGACGAACTGCACGCCGTCGCTGGGGATCTTGTCGGTCACCGCGAAGGCCACGACTTTCTCGGCGATGTCCGGGTATTTCTCCTTCAGGTTGGCAGCCGCATCGGTCAACACGTCAATGTAGGTGACGCCCGCGTCGCAATCGCCCTTGTACACGGCGATGGCCACGTTGTTGTGCGAGCCGGCGTTCTGAACGGCCTTGAAGTCCTTATCGGGATTGATGCCGTTGGCCTTCAAGATGATGTTCGGGATGATGTAGCCCGAAGTCGAGTTGGGATCAACGAAGCAGAAGGTCTTGCCCTTCAGATCGGCGAAGGTCTTGATGCCGGCATCCTTCTTGGCGATGAACTGGCCCTTGTAGAAGGGCTGGAGCTGGCCGCCCAACGCCTTGTCGGGGTCAATCGCGTTGGTGTTGTACTTGCGCAGCACCGCCAGCGCCGGCACGATCTCGTACTTCGCCCGCGCCAGCAAGACCGAGAAGGTGTTCAGGAAGCCCACCTGGGCCTTGTTGGCGCCCATCGCTTCGATCGAGGCGCCGAAGCTGGTGCCGACCTCGATCTTGAAGTTGAGGCCGGTCATCTTGCTCAAGCATTCGGCGATGGCGTTACCGGCCTTGGTGATCTTGCCGGTGTCGCCCGATGGCACGAAGGTGATCACGATCGGCTTCTCGGCCGAGCCGAGTTCGCCCGCCTTCACGGTCGGCGCATTGGGCAGCTTGTCGCACTTCATCGGCGGAACGGTCGGGGTCGGCGCTTTGGTCGGCCCGGCCACCTTGGTCGGCTCCGGCGCCTTCGTCGGCTCCGGGGCCTTGGTCGGTTCGGGGGCTTTCGTCGGCTCCGGCGCCTTGGTCGGCTCCGGGGCCTTCGTCGGCTCGGCTGCCTTGGCGGGCGCCTGGGTCGGGGCGGCCGTGGGCGCGGCGCCGCACGCGGCGAGCAGCAGCCCGGCGATCACGAATACGGCCAACACCACAGAGAGCTTCTTCATGTCTTTCCTCCTGATCCAAAGATCATGTGAAACCAATGGATGAAATTCTAACGCACTTCGGGCGTTTGGGCAACTTGCGCATCATAGATGCCGCGCCAGCCGTTCAGCCGGATGCGCAAAACGTCGCGCACCATGCGATAGGTGTCGTGGAAGGGCCGCACGCGGCTGTCGGGATCGAAGTACCAGTTGATCGGCACGGCAACGACCTTGTAGCCGCGACGCAGGGCAATGAAGAGGGCCTCGACGTCGAACGCAAAGCCGGTCATGGTCTGGGCGGCGAAGATGTCGCGCGCCGCCGCGCGGCGAAAGCTCTTGAAGCCGCATTGCGTATCCTGAAAGCCCGGGATCGCCAAGATGCGCACGATGAAGTTGAAGACGCGGCCCATGAGGTGACGATACCACGGCTCGCCGTAGCGGTGCGCGCCTGGCCCCTCGCGCGAAGCGATCGCCACGTCGTAATCGCTCAGGACCGGCGGCAAGAACTTGCGCACCTCTTCGATCGGCATCGAGAGATCGGAGTCGCAGATGAACAGATAGCGCCCCTGGCCGGCCAACATGCCGGCCTTCACTGCCGCGCCCTTGCCCTTGGCGCTGTGCATCACACGGATGAACGGATAGCGCGCGGCATACGCTTCGGCGATCTCGGTCGTGCGGTCCTGGCTGCCGTTCTCCACGATGATCACGTCCATCGGCTCCGGCTGCTGTTGGATGAAGGCGACGATCTTGTCCAACGAAGGCGGCAGCCGGCGCTCCTCGTTGTAGGCCGGGATGATGATCGTCAACAGCGGTTCGGTTTGCTTTTCGTCCATGAATGGTATCCCCTCGGCGGGCCTCAGCGCATCAAGTTGCGCAACGCCACGCCGGCGATGATCTCCACCAGCACTGCGCCGGCCCAGAGCAGATAGGCCGCATGGCGTTGGTCGCGGCGATAAAGCACCACCCCGGCCACGCCGTTGGTCAGCCAGGCGAGCAGGCCGATCAACGGCAACGCGAAGAGGCCGCTCTTGGCCGCGATGCGGTCGGGCCGGCCACTCGCGTCGAAGTGGAGCGGCACGTCGGCCGGCAGCGACGGATAGCGGAAGGCCAACACGCCGAACATCAGCAGCAGGCCGATCAGCCCGACCGCGGTCAAGACCTGGGCGGTGCGATCACGCCACAGGGGCCACGTCCAGAGGGGTGGGCGGCGCAGCTCCAAGGGCAGCTCGCGCGCCACGCCGAGCGCGTAACGCGCCTGCAGGGCGTCCAGGAACTGCTCGGGGTCGGCCGGCGAGAGGCCGTAGCACTCCTCGTCGGTGACCAGGATGATCTGTTCGCTTAGCGGCCGGGTGGCGTAGGAGTTCACCACCCCCACCTCGGCCCCCCACAGGCGCCGGCGCTCGGTGTACGGCCAATGCCAGGGCCACAGCCGCCCCACGCTCACGGCCTGCGCGCCGCGCTGGATGCGCCGGATGCGCCCCATCGGCACCACCTGTTGCGTCAACCCCCAGACCAGGATCACGCCGTCGCGGGTGACCCAATACTCCAGCGTGAAGGCACAGATCGCCCGGTAGCACAGATAGCCGGCGACGAGCAGGCTAAGGCCCACCCACAACGCCAGGAGGAAGCTCAGGCCATCCACCGGCCGCGCGAGGAGTGCGCGCGTCACCAGAAACGCTTGGGCTACCAACCCCAGGGTCGCCAACAGCGCATACCAACGATCCGGCCGCGGCAACGGCTTGAAGGTCATTTTACTTCGGATAGACCGGCGTCAACCAGGCGCGGTACTTCGGCTCTTCCCCGCGCACCACCCGGAAATACAGGTCGCGGATCTGCCGCGTGATGGGGCCGACGCCGCCGCTGCCGAGCGGGATCTGATCCACCGAGCCGATGGGGGTCACCTCGACACCGGTGCCGCAGAAGAACGCCTCGTCCGCGATGTACACTTCCGAGCGGTCAATCTGGCGCTCGATGGTCTCGATGCCGAGCTCGGCACGCGCCAGGTCTATGATCGCCTGGCGCGTGATCCCTTCCAGGATGTTGGCCGAGACCGGCGGGGTGATCAGCTTGCCTCCACGCACGATGAAGAGGTTCTCCGCGCTGCCTTCCGACACGTGGCCGTCAGCGTTGAGGACGATCGCCTCGTCGTAGCCGTTGAGCATCGCCTCCGACTTGATGAGCGCCGAATTGACATACGCGCCGGTCACCTTGCCGCGCGGGGGGATGGCATTGTCGTCGTTGCGGCGCCACGAAGAGAAGCAGACCTTCGCGCCCTCCTGCTGCTCGATGTACTTGCCGAAGGGGACAGAGAAGATGGCAAAGGCATCGCGCAGGTTGTGCAGCCGCACCCCGATGATCTCGTTGGCCTTGTAGGCCAGCGGGCGAATGTACACGTCCTCCCGATAGCCCTCGCGGCGCAGCAGCTCGACGGTCAGGTCGCTCATCTGGTCGGCGGTCAGGCCCAGCTCCATGCGCAGGAGCTTGGTGGATTGCAACATGCGCCGGTAGTGATCTACCAGTCGCACCACAAAAAGCTGCTCTTCCCGCGCGTTCCAGTACGCGCGGATGCCCTCGAACACGCCCGTGCCGTAGTTGAGCGCATGGGTCATGATGCTGACCTTCGCCTCGTGGATCGGCACGAACTGGCCCTCGAAATACGCAAACTTCGGCATGATGACCTCCAATGAGAATAGGTAATTACTCCGGCAAGCGCAAATCCCAGCCGGCCAGGACGCGCAGTTGGGCCTCGTCGGTCATGTCCAGGTTGAGCGGCGTGACGGAGATGTAGCCGGCCGCCAGCGCGCCGATGTCGGTGCCGGGGAGCGGGTCGCCGGCCGGCGGCTCTCCGCCAATCCAGTAGTAGGGCCGGCCCTTTGGGTCTTCGCGGCGGATCAGCACATCGCGATAAACGCGGCGGCCCAGCCGCGTGATCTGGATCCCGCGCACCTGCGCGCGCGGCAGTGCGGGGAAGTTGACGTTCAGGAAGCAGTTGGATGGCAATCCCTCGGCCAGGACGCGCCGCGCCAGGGCCGCGACGACCGCCGCGGCAAACTCCAGGTCGCCGGCGTACCCTTCGCGCAGGTCCTGCGACGCGGCGATGGCCGGGATGCCGTAGACGGTTGCTTCCATCGCCGCCGCCAGCGTGCCCGAATAGGTCACGTCGTGGCCCATGTTCGGCCCCTGGTTGATGCCCGACACCACGAGCTGGGGCCATTCCGGCAAGATCCCCAGGAGTGCCAATCCCACGCAGTCGGACGGCGTGCCGGTGGTGATGTACAGAGGCACGCCGTCCAACAGGGTGTCCTCGGTCACGCGCAGCGGCTTGTGCATCGTCTTGGTATGCCCCGCGGCCGACCAGTTGTGATCGGGCGCGAAAACGACCACGTCGCCGATGCAGCGCAGGGCGCGCGCCAGGACCGCCAGGGCCGGCGCCTGGTAGCCGTCGTCGTTGGTGATGAGGATGCGTGGCATGTGAGGGATTAGGAATTAGGGATTAGGCGACGGCGGGTCGGCGCTATGGGTTCCAGCCAGCTCGTCTTGGGGGGCTTGGGCTTGTGCCCCACCCAGATCTGGACGGGCTTGCTCTCGGCTTCGTTGCCGGCCCGGTCAAACGCCTTGACTTTGATCGTGTGCGTCTCGGTGATCACGCTCCCCTCGACGATCACGCCCCGGCCAGATTCGTGCATCCAGACCGTGCGCTCCCCCTTCGTGCCGTCGGGCCGCGTGTACGGCTCGACCTTCGTCTCTTCGACCACGACCTCCTTCAGTTCGACGGTGCCGTCGGTGTTGGTGACCGGCCGCATCTCGGTGATGCGCGGCCCGAAGGTCGGCAGGACATTCGACATGGCGATCGTCCAGCGGATGCTGTAGGGCGCCACGGTGCTTTCGCCGATCTTCCGGCTGTCCAGATAAAACTCGACGCGATCCATCTCCCAAGCATCCTGGGCGTCGGCGGTGATGCTCACCAGCTCGTCGTCTTCCATGATGTAGCGGTCGCCGTCCTTCGGATGGACGATCTCGACCTTCGGTGGGGTGTTGTCCACCACCACCCGCACTTCGTTCGTCTGCACGCTTCCATCGTGACCCAGGACGGCCAGGCGCAGGGTGTAGAGGCCGTCGAAGCCGGCCGTGTCCCACACCTCCAATATGTCGTTGGTCACCTGGTTGCCGTGCTCCGGGCCGATGGGGATCCACTCGTTCGGCCTGGCTTCCGAGGCCACCTCCACCTTGTAGGCGCGGAAGTTGCCCCCGCGTGCGTTGCCCCGGATAGGCACCTGGCCCTTGAGCCGGGCGCCGATGAGCGGCTCGCCGATGGCTACATCGCCGGCAACCTCCATGCCGCTGCACGGGCCATCTATCTCGGTCGGCGGCTGGGGGATGCCGTTGGCGCGCACGTAGTCGGCCGCGCTCGACGGGTACATTTCGTAGATACGGCGCTCGATCAGTTCGGGCGGCGTGCACACCGAGGCGCGCTTGCCGTTCTCGCGATTGATCTCGAAGGCCTGATACCAGGTATCCTTTTGGGTCGGCACCTTGCCGGCCAGGAAAAGGTCGGTAACGGTGGCCTGACAATCGGGGGTCGGCAAGAGGCCCGATGGGTAACATACGGTTGCCTGCTCCACGCCGGGCGGCCGCAGCCAGCCCTGAGGCGGCGTGCCCTCCAGGCCCTTTTTCAAGACCGCATGGAAGATCGGCGCGGCGCCTAATGAGCCGGGCGTCTCCTTCATTTGCTTGTTGTTGCTGTTGCCCACCCACACTCCGACGGCCAACTGCGGCGTGGCGCCCAAGGCCCAGGCGTCCACGAAGTTGTTCGTCGTGCCGGTCTTGGCGATCACCGGCCGATCGGGCAAGATCAGATACTGCGCCGACGTGCCGAAGGCCGCCGCGCGCGGGGCCGGATCGGAGAGCACATTGACCAGCAGATAATTGGGCGCCAGTGCCACGACCTGCTCTACGGTCGGCTGCGTGTACTGGCTGATGGGCTTGCCGTCCTTATCCACCACCTGCAGGATGAAGACCGGATCGAGGTTGCGATAGCCGGGGCGACGTTTCTCCGGCGGCACCGATTCGCCGGCCATGGCGCCGTTGTTGGCGATGACGCTGAAAGCGTAGGTATGGTCGAGCAGAGCCACCTCGCCGCCGCCCAGGGTGAGGCTCAAGCCATAGGAGTTCAGCTCGCGGTTCAGGCTGTTGACGCCCAGTCGCCGGGCGGTCTTGATCACGTTGGCGACCCCCACCTGTTGCATGAGCCAGACGGCCGGGATGTTGTAGGAGCGTTGCAACGCCTGGCGCAACGTCTGGGGGCCGTGGTATTTGCGATCGTAGTTCTCGGGCGTGTAAGGCGGGTTGCCCGGATCGGGAAAGACCGTGCGCACATCGAGCACCATGCTGGCCGGCGCGAACTTGCCCGATTCGAACGCGGTCAGGTAGGTATAGGGCTTAAAGGAAGAGCCAGGCTGGCGCGGGGCCAGGGCAACGTTCACCTGGCCGTCAATGCTTTTGTCGAAATAGTCCAAACTGCCGACCATCGCCAGCACCTCGCCGGTGTTGGGCCGGATCGCCACAACCGCGGCGTTGGTCACCTGGTGATCGAATTGCTGCTGCGGCTGTTGCACCAGCGGGATAGGCGGCAGGTTTTCCAGGCCGGCCTGACACGGCTTGGGCGGTTTTTGCTGCAATGAAGCGATGTGGCTGCGCGCAACGCATTCGGCGTAGGTCTGCAGGTCCCAGTCCAGGGTGGTATACACGCGCAGGCCGTTTTCCCAGATGAAATAGGGGTTTTCCGGCGTGTTGTACCTCTCCTGGAGCTGCTGCAACACGTAGAGCGCGAAGTGCGGCGCGTCGGGCGGCACCTCGAAGCGCTGCTCGGCAAATTCGCGCACGTATTGCCACAAGGGGCCGGGCAGCTTCTTGGCCGCGTCCGCCTCGCTCTGCGAGATGTAATCGGCCCGCACCAGCGCGTTGAGCGCGCGGGCGGTCGCCGGCCGATCGCCGGCCGCCACCAACGGCACGTCGGTCTCGCTCAGGTAGCCGGCCTTCACCAGCTCGTTGAGCAAGCGGGTGTTGAAGTAGCGCGTGGCCGCGTTGACCTGCTCCTGGGTCAGGTAGCCGGCCTCCATCATGGCGTTGAGCACCTTGCGCTGTCGGCGATACGCGTCGGCCGGCGCCTGGATCGGATTGAGGCCAGGGTACTGCGGGATCGCCGCCAACACCGCGATCTCATCCAGGGTCAGGTCGGCCACCGATTTGTCGTAGTAGATGCGCGCGGCCGCCTCGATGCCGTAGGCCGCGTTGCCGTAGAAGTTGTAGTTGAGATACCACTCCAGGATCTTGTCCTTGCCCGCCCGGCCCGGATACTTGCGGGTGATCTCGATGGCCAGGATCGCCTCTTTGATCTTGCGGGTGTACGAGCGCTCGTAACGTTCCTGCGGGTCAATCAACACCATCTTGACCATCTGCTGGGTGATGGTGCTGGCGCCCTGGATGCTTTGTCCGCGCAGGTTGGAGAGGAACGCCCGGCCCAGGCCGCGCAGGTCTACGCCGATGTTGGTGTAGAACGAACGATCCTCCAGCGCGATGGTGGCGTTGCGCACCATCTCGGGGATCTGATCAATCGGCAGGTAGGTGCGATCCCCGCGGAAGGGCCGCGGGTCAATGGACTCATAAAGCAGGTGTTGCCCGGTGCGATCGTAGATCTTGACGGTTTCGTAGCGGGCCTGTTCGGTTTGAATGGCGCTCGGATCGGGCAGATCGCGGGCGAAATAGGCATAGACGGTGGCGGCCGAGGTCACGGCGGCAAACGCGACCGTAACCAGGGCGAGCAGGTTCACGCCCACCACGGCCGCAAGGAAGATCACCAGCCAACGGCCGACGCGCGGGCCGCGTTCGGTCGTCAGCCGACGGTGCCGGCGCCAGCGCTGAATCTGTTGTACGCGAGTCATGACACATCTGACCTGTCAAGCAAAATGGCGGGAGGTGAGATACACCCCCCGCAGCCGGTTTATATGTTAGCAGAAAACGACATGTTTGGCAAAAGCCGCCGGCCGTCTCTTGGGGATCGTTTGGCGTCAGGCCTGTTGCGCGGTATAATCGTTGTGCAGGGTATCCACGTGCCAGGCATTTCAGAAGTGCCCGGCGCGTGGAGGGTCAAAATGGGTCTACCGACCGAAAAGGAGAATCGTGTTCCCATGAACCTGCTGCAAGATCTGACATCCGATGCACTCGCCGCGCGGCTATTGACCTGGGACCACCCGCCCGTACGCTGGGAGCCGCTGCCCGGCCGCGGCATGCGGGTGGAGGTGCCGGCCAGGGTGGACTATTTCCAGGCGCCCGACGGGTCGCACGCGGCCGACAATGCGCCGTTCCTGTGGGCCAACGTCAGCGGCGACTTCGTAGCCCAGGCCCACGTGCGGCCCGACTTTGTCACCCGCTACGACGCCGGCGCGCTGATGGTGCGGCACGGCATGCGGCAGTGGGCCAAGCTGTGCTATGAAGCCACCGACTTCGGCACTCACGCCATCGTCAGCGTGGTAACGCGCGACTATTCGGACGACGCCAACGGCGTCAATCTGACCGCGGCCGATGTCTGGCTGCAGATCTTGCGCAAGGGGGATGTTTTCGGCATGCATTACGCGCTCGACGGCAAGGGCTGGCAGATGGTGCGCCTGTTTCGGCTAGAGGTGCCGGCATCGGTCAAGGTGGGGCTGGTGGCGCAATGTCCGGTCGGCTCCGGCACCACGGTGGATTTTCTCAGCTTCACGATCGAGGCGCGCTCGGTGAAGGACCTGCGCGCGGGCAGGTAGAGGCTGTGGCGCACGCGGAGCTGTTCAGCGTGATGATCTCACTGGCAGTCGGCCCTGAAACGCTCGGCATGCGGCCGGAGGCCGCCATGCTGATGCGCAAGCAGCTTCCAGCGCTGCGCAACGTGTATCAGCTCCTTGTAGCGCACACGGATTTGCGTCTGCGCGAGGTGGAACGGCTGCTGGCCGAATGAGAAGCTAGATGCCGGAAACCAACCCTCACGTGCCAGGCACTTGCGAAGCGCCCGGCACGTGGGCTAAACCTGCCGCTACATGATCATTACACACAAAAGGAGCCATCGCGCATATGGGTTACGGAAGCACAGGCAAGCTTTTGCGGGTAGACCTCACCCACCAAACGATCAGCGTCGAAAGATTCGACGAGCCCTTCTATCGCCTCTATCCGGGCGGCAAGGCGTTGGCCGCCTATCTGCTGTTGCGCGAGATCCGGCCGGGCACCGATCCTCTGGGGCCGAACAACGTGCTGGTGCTGGTCAACGGGCTGATCACCGGCGCACCGATCTCGACCGCGACACGTTTCACCGCGGCGGCCCGGTCGCCCCTCACCGGCGCTTACGGCGAATCGGAGGCGGGCGGCTTCTGGGGGCCCGAACTTAAGCTGGCCGGCTGGGAAGGGATCATCCTCATCGGCCGGGCCGAGCACCCGGTCTACATCGCCATCAAGGATGACCGGGTCGAAATCCGTGACGCGCGCCATCTGTGGGGCCAGGAGCCGGAACAGGCCCAGGCGCAGATCCGCGAGGAGCTGGGCGACCGGCTGACCCGCGTGTTGCAGATCGGGATCGGCGGCGAGAACCTGGTGCGCTACGCAGCGCTCATCAACGAACTGCGCCACTTCAACGGCCGTTCCGGCATGGGCGCAGTGATGGGCTCCAAGAACGTCAAGGCGATCGCCGTGCGCGGCACGGGCAAATACAGCGACTATGCCCATGATCCCCAGGCCATCGCCGAGCTCAGCCGGCGCATCGCCAAACGCGTCAAAGAGCACCCGCAAAGCTGGGACCTGCAGGAGAAGGGCACGCCCGGCCTGGTGGCCGGCCTCAACGCCGGCGGCATCTTGCCCACCCGCAACTTTCGCCAGGGTGCGTTTGAAGGGGTGGACAACGTCAAGTGGGAAGCGTACGAGAAGGAGCTGCTGACCGCCCGCCGCAGTTGCTACGCGTGCGCCATCCGCTGCAAGCGCGAGGTCAAGGTCAACGATCGCTATCAGGTGAGCGATGCCTACGGCGGCCCGGAATACGAGACGGTCGGCGGGTTCGGCCCCAACTGCGGCATTGACGACCTGCAGGCCATCGCCAAGGCCAACGAGCTGTGCGGTCGCTACACGCTCGACTCTATTTCCACCAGCGCCACGGTCGCCTTCGCCATGGAGTGCTTCGAGCACGGCCTCATCACCCCGGAGCAGACCGGCGGCGCCGAGTGGCGCTTCGGCAATGCCGAGGCGATGCTCCAGATCATAGACTGGATCGCCCACCGCCGGGGAATCGGCGACCTGCTGGCCGAAGGTACGCGCCGCGCCGCCGAGGTGATCGGCGGGGACGCGCGCTACTTCGCCTTGCACGTCAAGGGCCAGGAGCTGCCCATGCACGAGCCGCGCGGCAAGGTGGGCGTGGGGCTGGGTTACGCGGTCAACGAAGGAGGCGCCGATCACCTGGTCGCGTATCACGATCCGATGTATGCCAACCCCAACTCGGTCACCTTCAAGGCCGCAGCCGATCTGGGCATCACGGAGCCATTGCCCCCGCGCGAGCTAAGCCCGCGCAAGGCCGAAGCCTATGCCCGGCTGGAAAACTGGAGCAGCTTCGGCAAGGTGATCGGCTTCTGCTATTTCGGCCCCGCGCCCCGTTCGCTGATCCAAGTGGACGAGGTGGTCGAGGCGGTGCGCGCGGCCTCGGGGTGGGACTTCGACAAGGAGGAGTTGCTGCGCATCGGAGAGCGGGCCACCAATCTCGCGCGCGTCTTCAACGTGCGCGAAGGCTTCTCGCGCAAGGACGACACGTTGCCCGATCGCCTGTTCCAACCGCTGGAAGGCGGCGCACTGACGGGGGTCGCCCTCTCGCGCGAGGAGTTCGAGGCCGCGTTGACCGCGCTCTATCGGGCCAAGGGCTGGGACCCGGAAACCGCTCGACCCACCGCCGAACGCCTGGAGGCCCTGGGCATCGGCTGGGCCGCCTCCCTGCTCTGACCCTTGGACTTTCGGACTTTCGACCTTATCCCATGCGCCTCCATCTCGGCGGACATCTTAACTGGTACGCACCGCAGAAGCGGGCGTGGGTAGAGATCTCCCTGGCCACGGCCGTGCCGTTGACCTCCCTTCTGGAGGCGTTGCATGTGCCTGCCGGCGAAGTGGCCATCGTGACGATCAACGGCCGGCTGACGCCGCTGGAGGCCGCGGTCGTAGCCGACGGGGATCGGGTCGAGCTCTATCCGCCGATCGGGGGCGGGGCATAGCGCGGCGCTTCGGCGTCCTCCATCAGCTCCCGGTATAGCCGGCAGCGCGCCAGCAGCTCGGCATGGCGGCCGCGGTCGAGCGTTCGACCGTCGGCGATCACCACGACCTGATCGGCGACCCGCGCGAAAAGGGGGCGATGGGTGATGATGATCGTCGTGCGGCTCGTCGCGATCCGCTTCAGGCCGGCGGCTATTTCCTGCTCGGCTTGCGCGTCCAGATGCGCGGTCGGCTCGTCGAGGATGAGGAGAGGGGCGTCCTTCAACACCGCCCGGGCCAGGGCGAGCTTCTGGCGCTGGCCGCCGCTCAAGCGGGCGCCCCCTTCGCCGAGCCAGGTGTCGTAGCCCTGCGGCAACGAGGCGATGAACTCGTGGATGCCGGCCGCCCGCGCCGCGGCCTCGATCTCCGCCGGCGTGGCTGTGGGCCGCGCCAGGCGCAAGTTGTCGCGCACGGTCATATTGAACAGGTGTGGGTCGTGCGCCACCACGCCGCACAAGCTGCGCACCGCCTCGGCCTCCAACGTGCGGATCTCCTGGCCGTCTATTATGATCTCGCCCGCCTCATACTCCCAGAAGCGCAACAACGCGTTGATCAGCGAGGTCTTGCCCGCGGCGCTCGGCCCTACCACGGCCACCGTGCTGCCGGCCGGCACATCGAGCGTCACGCCGGCCAGCGCGGGCGGCCGGTCGGGAGCGTAGCGCAGGACGATGTTGCGAAAATGGACGGCGGGCGGCCGGCTTCCCGCGGCCCAGGGCCGCGCGGCCGCTTCCCGCGTCCTGAGGACCATTGCTGAGCCTGCTTCTCCCGGCCCGGTAAGGACAGAAGGAGCTGCTCTTTCCTCCGGCATTTCGGCCCCTGGGACCCGCGTCTCCCCATCTGCCAGCTCGCAGAGCCGTCGGCCTGCGGCCAGGCTGCTCGCCAGATATTGCGCGGCCAGCGGCAGCGGCAAGACCGCCTCGAAGCCGGCGCCGGTCGCCAGGGCCAACACCGCCAGGTCCACGCCCGCCAGCCGACCGGCCGCGACCAGGGGGATGGCCGTCGCCAACACCGCCGTCACCGCCAGCCAGGTGCAAAAAATGCCGAGCGCCGTGCTGAAGCCGGAGAGGCCGGCCAGTTGGATCTGCGTGCGGCCAAGCGCGTCACTCAGGTCGCGCACGGCCGCCACCGCGCGGCCGGCGGCGCGCAAGGCGACCAGATCGGCCGCGCCCTGGATGCCGTCCACCAGCCGCGCGTTCAGCGCGGCGCGCTGTTCGGCCAGCTGCCGGCCCGGCCCCCGCGCCAGCGCCAGCGTGAACCACGGCGCGGCGAAGCCGGTGAACAGCAGGAGGCTCACCGCCGGCCAGATCAGCCGATCGGCATAGCTGCCCAGCAGGACGGCGACGAGCAAGATGGTCAACAGCGCAATGATGGGCGGCGCGACCGCACGAATGAAGAAGTGTTCCAGCGTGCCGATGTCGGCCACGATGCGGCTCAACAGATCGCCGCTGTGCCGGTCGGCCAGCCGCGCCGGCGCCAACGGCTCGATGGCCGCGTAGAACCAGGTGCGAATCCGGGCCAGGACGCGAAAGGTCACCTGGTGCGATACGAGCCGCTCGGCGTAGCGGAAGAGGCCGCGACTGATGCCGAAGAAGCGAACGCCGACGATGGCGACCTGAAGCACGGCCACCGAAGGCTGGAGCGCGGCCATGGCGATGATCCAGGCCGAAGTGGCCAGCAATCCGATGCTGCTGGCGACCGTCAGAAAGCCGAGGAGGATGGAAAGCGCCACCCACGGCCACGACGGCGCCAGGAACCCGAGCAGACGAAGGCCCACCGCACCTGCCCCGCGGCCCCCTCCCGGCGTACCTACCCCCCGACCCCCTCCCTGAGAGGAAGGGGGAGTACCCATATGCGTCAATTTGAAAGGGGGTGAGGGCCACCTACCTCCCCGACCCCCTTCTCTGCGAGGGAAGGACCTAACCCCCCGGCCCCCTTCCCTACAAGGGAAGGGGAAGCAATCCTCCCCTCCCCCAAAATTGGGGGAGGGGTCGGGGGTGGGGGCCTCCCCTCCCCGTGTAGGGGAGGGGCCTGGGGAGGGGTCTTCTACGGGCGCGAGAACGGGGGCAACCGTAGACGTTAAGTTGACGCATATGGGGGTAGCACCTACCCCTCCTCCCTGAGAGGACGGGGGAGACGCATCCGCTTCGCCCATCCCCGCGAAGGGGCAGGGCGAACGCGCCGCGTCTTCGACCACGCGGCCGCCGTCCAGGAGCACGACGCGGTCCGCGTGGCGCACGGTGTTCAGGCGGTGGGCGATGATCAGGGCGCTGCGGCCCTCCAGCAGCCGTTCGATCGCCGCCTGCACCTCGGCCTCGGTATCGGCATCCAGATGGGCGGTCGGCTCGTCCAGGATCACCAGCGCCGCGTCGAGCAGGAACGCCCGCGCCAGCGCGATCCGTTGCGCCTGGCCCGCGCTGAGCCGATTGCCGCGCTCGCCGATGAGTGTGTCGTAGCCTTGCGGCAGGTTGCGGATGAACCCATCGGCGCGGGCAGCGATGGCGGCTCGCTGCACCTCGGCGAACGTCGCCTCGGGCCGGCCGAGCCGGATGTTGTCGGCCACCGAGGCATGGAACAGATAGGGCGCCTGGGGCACCCACGCGATGGCCGGCCGGCCATCCGGCGCGGCTGCCGGCCGGCCGTCGGCCCACGTCCACTCAATCCGGCCCGTCGTCGGCCGGATGAAGCCGAGCAACAGCGCGGCGATCGTGCTCTTGCCCGCGCCGACCGGGCCGATCAGCGCCACCTTTTCCCCCGGCCCGATCTCCAGCGAGACGCGGTCGAGCGCAGGCCGGTCGCGGCCGGGGTAGCTGTAGCTCACATCGCACAGGCGCACGCGCACCCGCGCGGGCGCGGGTGCGCTGTACGGAGAGGAGTGATCGGCCGGCAAGCGCGCCTCTTCGGCGCCGGCATCCAACACCTCGAAGATCCGCCGGCCGGCCGTGACCCCGGCAATGCCCGCGTGGAAGCGCGTCCCCAACAGGCGCAGCGGCAGGTAGAACTCCGGCGCGAGGATCAGCACGAAAAACGCCTGCTGAAACGCCATCTTGCCGTAGAGGAGGCGCAGGCCGATCTCCACGGCCACGATGGCCGTGCTGATGGTGCCGACCATCTCCAGCACCAGCGCCGACAGGAACGCCACGCGCAACACGCGCAACGTCGCGTCCCGATGCCGGTCGGTGATCTGGCGGATGACCGCGATCTGTTCCCGGCTGCGGCCGAACAGCTTGAGGGTGGTCAACCCCTGGAGCACATCGAGAAAATGCGCGCTCATGCGGCTCAGCTCGCTCCACTGGCGTCGCGTGAGCGCGTCGGCCACGCTGCCGATCAGCATCATGAACAGAGGAATGAGAGGCGCCGTGACCAGCAGCACCAGGCCTGAGAGCGGATCGGCCGGGAAGACGAACGCCAGGAAGATGAGCGGGACGAGGCCGGCCAGCGCGACCTGGGGCAGATATTGGCTGAAATACGCATCGAGCGCCTCGACCCCTTCGACCGCGGTGTTGACGAGCTCGCCGGTCTGTTCGCCCTGGATGTAGGCCGGGCCGCGGGAGAGGATATGGCGCAACAGCCGTTCGCGCAGCGCGCTCTTGACCCGCGCGGCCACCCGGCCGGCCGCGATCTCGGCTCCCCAAGACGCGCCGGCGCGCAGCACGGTCAGCGCGAGCAGCCCCCGCAACCAGGGCCACACGGCCGCCAGGTCGCGCCCGCCGAGGAAAACGCCGTCCACGGCCCGGCTCAGCGCGAACGCCTGGCCGACCGTCGCCGCGGCGCCGAGCGCGCCGAGGGCCACCGTCAGGGCCAGGCCCAGGCGCTCCGTGTGCGCCTGTTGCAGGAGCCGCCGATCGAAAAAGCGCGCCATTGCCCGTTACCCACGCGCCGGGCCCTCATGAGGGGCCCGGCGCGTCCAATCGCTCAATACTAGTGCTTTGTTCGCCAAGAATTTACTTTTTCAGCCGCCTTACCTCTCTCACCCCCGGTTCCCGCGCTCCCCTGAAAGGGGAGAACGGGGGTGCTGAGGAGGGGGTTTGGGGGGGGGGGGGGCGG
>JBBIKA010000013.1:0-37567 GCA_037445695.1 Chloroflexota bacterium | reverse complement strand
CCGCCGCAAAACCCCTTTTTCCCTACCCCTCCCCTCTCCCGCCGCCGTCGGCGAGTGGGAGAGGGGAGGGGTGAGGGTGATGATCGGCAACAGACCTACCGGCAACCTTAGCTTGATGCCAATGGGGGTTAGGTGGCCCTCACCCTCCCTTATGTTGACGCATATGCCCCGTGCTCTCCCCCCGCATGACCGGCATCATAGATTACCCGGGCACGCGGTGTTAAAATACGAAAGCAGTTCAGGAGCCGGTGGTGCGTTGTATTGCGCCGCGCTACCGGCAAAGTCAATGCGTCGGGCTGTGGTGGCCCAAGGGAGAAGCTGGCGATGCCCCCGAAACGTGTGGTCGCCGATATCATGACAGCCAATCCGGTTACAGTGACGCCCCGGAACGCCATTCGCACGGCCGTGAATTTGATGCGCGAAGGGGGCTTCCGGCGGTTGCCCGTCGTCGAGCGCGGCCGCCTGGTCGGGATCATCACCGATCGCGATTTGCGCCGGGCGGCGAATTCGCCCTTCGTCGTGCGTGAACAGTGGTATGACAACTTCATCTTGGACCACATCGAAGTCGGCTCCTGCATGACGCCGAATCCGATCACGATCGCGCCCGATGCGCCGATCGCCGAAGCCGCGCGGCTGATGCGCAATCACAAGATCGGCGGCCTGCCGGTCATCGCCGACGGTCAATTGGTTGGCATCGTCACCGATACCGATCTGCTGAATTTTCTGATCGAGTTGCTAGAGAGCAAAGCCGAGCCCGCGTGACGGGCGATCTGAAGCGGCGCAAAGACCCGGTTTACCGCAAACCGGGTCTTTGACCTATTAGAGATGTGGCATGTCTAGGAGCCTTGCGCAGACACGCCACAGAAAAAGACGAACCATGCAGTCAGGATTGTGAGCAATGTTGCAGCGAGCCGATCTGATCCTGTTGCACGCGCCGAGCGTGTATGATTTCCGCCATCAGTCCATCCTCTATGGCCCGGTCAGCGATCTGGTGCCATCCACTCCCGTCTTCGAGATGTATCCCATCGGCTTCACCACCATGGCCGAATATCTGGAGCGCCACGGCTTCCGCGTGCGGATCGTCAACCTGGCCGTGCGCATGCTCAACGAGCCGACCTTCGATCCCGAACCGCTCATCGCGGCCCTCAACCCGGTGGCCTTCGGCATTGATCTGCACTGGTTGCCCCACGCGCACGGCGCGCTGGCCGTCGCCCAACTGGTCAAGCGCTACCATCCCGACACGCCCGTGATCTTCGGCGGCTTCTCGTCCACCTACTATCATGAGGAGCTGATCCGCTATCCCTTCGTGGACTACGTCCTGCGCGGGGATTCGACCGAGGAGCCGTTGCGCCAGCTCCTGGCGTGCCTGAAGGGCCAGAAAGGTGCGCCGCCTCTCGCGGCAGTGCCCAACTTAACCTGGCGCGACCACCAGGGCGAGATGCGTGTTAATCCACTCAGCTATCGGCCGGCCAATCTGGATCACGTGATGTTGGACTATCGCTATGTAGTGCGGGCGGCCGCGCGCGATCTGGACCTGGGGTCTTATGTGCCGTTCAAGGATTGGCTGGACTATCCCATCCTGGCGGCGCTCAGTTGTCGGGGTTGCACGCAAAACTGCGTGATCTGCGGCGGGTCGGCGGCTGCGTTTCGGCAGATGCACGGCCGCAACGCGCCGGCCTTCCGCAAGCCGGAGATGCTGGCCGAAGACGTGCGGCGTTCGGCCGCGCTCAGCCGGGGGCCGGTCTTCATCCTGGGCGACCTGCGCCAAGCAGGGCCGGAATACGCGCAACGCTTCTTCGCGGCCCTGCGCGGCTTCAAGGGCTCGGTCATCACCGAGCTCTTCTCGCCCGCGCCGCGGGCATTCCTGGAGCAGTTGGCGCAGGCGCTCCCCAACTTTACATTGGAGGTATCGCTCGAAAGCCACGACCCTGAGGTGCGGGCGGCGTTCGGCAAGCATTACGGCAACGCGGCAATCGAGCGCACGATCGCGGACGCGCTGGATGTGGGTGCCCGACGGGTGGATGTGTTCTTCATGGTCGGCCTGCCGCGGCAGACGGCCGCTTCGGTGCTCGACACGATTGACTATTGCGAGGAGTTGCTGCGCCGCTTCGGCCGCGATGGGCGGTTGATCCCCTTCATCTCGCCCCTGGCGCCGTTCCTCGATCCGGGCAGTCGCGGCTTCGAGCAACCCGACGAGCACGGCTATCGGCTGTTCGCCCGCACGCTGGAAGAACATCGTCGTCGCCTGGGCGCGCCGAGCTGGAAGTATGTGCTCAACTACGAGACGCGCTGGATGACGCGCGATCAGCTGGTGGCGGTGACCTACGAGGCGGGCCGCCGTTTGAATCGCCTGAAGGCAGAGTACGGGCTGGTGGAGCGCCAACAGGCGGCCGCCACCGAAGCCCGCATCGAGCGGGCTATCGCCCTGATCGCCGAGATAGATCGGTTGGTGGCCACGGCCGGCCCGGCGCAGCTCCATCAGGAGCTGCTGCGGCTGAAGGACGAGATAGATCAAGTCAACATGTCCACGGTTTGCGACAAGCGCGAACTCAACGTCGAGTTCTCCGGCCCCCGGCTGCGCTACCTGCAGGTGGGCCGGATGCTGATCGAAGACCTGGCGCGCCAGGCAAGTCGGCGGTTCGCCTGGCCGCGCTTCGGCTTCGGTGCACCGCCGGCCGAATAGGCCGGCGGATCCCGGCTTTGCAAACGGAGGCAACGGCATGGCAAGAGGCACAGTCAAGATCGAAGAGGATCGTTGCAAGGGCTGCGAACTGTGTACCACTATTTGCCCGCAAGGCGTGTTGCACATCGCGCGCGACCACTTCAACGCGCGCGGCTATCGGCCGGTCCAGCTCATGGACCCGCTGGGCCGTTGTACCGGCTGCGCGCTCTGCGCGCAGATTTGCCCCGATGTGGTATTGACCGTCTATCGCTTCGACCCGAAACGGGTTTGAGACGAGGAGCAGACACATGGCAAAGGAACTCTGGAAAGGCAATGAGGCCATTGCAGAGGCTGCCATTCGCGGGGGAGTAGAGGCCTTCTTCGGCTACCCCATCACACCTCAGACCGAACTCCTCGAATACATGGCGGCGCGGATGCCCCAGTTGGGCCGGGCATTCCTGCAGGCCGAAAGCGAAGTGGCTTCGATCAACATGGTCTACGGCGCGGCCTGCGGCGGCGCCCGCGCCATGACCTCCTCCTCCAGCCCCGGCATCAGCCTGATGCAAGAGGGGCTCTCCTACATCGCCGGCTCAGAGGTGCCGGCCGTCCTGGTGGACATCATGCGCGGGGGGCCGGGCCTGGGCAACATCCAGCCCAGCCAGAGCGACTACTTCCAGGTCACGCGTTCGGCCGGCCACGGCGATTTCCATCCCATCGTCCTGGCGCCGGCCACCGTTCAGGAGGCGGTGGACCTGATGTACGAGGCGTTCCCGCTGGCCGAGAAATACCGCACGATCGTCATCTTGGCCGCCGACGGCTCCCTGGGCCAGATGATGGAGCCGGCCGAGATGCCGCCCATGCGGCCGCCCCTGAGCGAGGCGGAGCGAGGCGCGTGGGCCGTGCGCGGGGCCGCGGGCCGCGCCAAACGCATCATCACTTCCCTGTTCCTGCAAGAAGAAGAGCTTGAGGCGCTCAACCTGCGCCTGCAGGCCAAGCTCAAGCGCATCGCAGAGGCCGAACAGCGCTGGGAAGAGGTCGCCACAGACGACGCCGAGTTTCTGCTCGTTGCATTCGGCACGGTGGGCCGCACCTGCAAGACGGTGGTGCGCGAGGCGCGGCAACAGGGCCTGCGTGTGGGCCTCTACCGGCCGATCAGCCTCTGGCCCTTCCCGTGGCCGCGGCTGCGCGCGCTGGCCGGCCAGGTGCGCGGCATCCTGGTGGCCGAGATGAATGCCGGCCAGATGCTGGAAGACGTGCGATTGGCCGTGGAAAATCGCTGTCCCGTGCGCTTCCACGGCCGCATGGGCGGCGTGATGCTGTTGCCCGACGAGATCCTGGCCGCGCTGCAGGCCATGATCGCAGAGCTGCGCCACAGCCCCCTGGCCGTGGCGGCCGAGACACGATAGGAGGCGGCGATGAGCGACACTCTCGTACCGACGGCTGAGGAGATCATCGCCCAGGGCAACGTCGTCTATCGGCGGCCCGACGCGCTCTCCGATGCCTGGACGCACTATTGCCCGGGCTGCACGCACGGCATCATCCACCGCCTGATCGCCGAGGCGATAGACGAGCTCGGCATCCAGGAGAAGACGATCCTGGTCGCGCCGGTCGGCTGCTCGGTGCTCATGTACCACTACTTCAACGTGGATGCCGTGGAAGCCGCGCACGGCCGCGCGCCGGCCATGGCCACCGGCCTTAAGCGCACCCAGCCGGACAAGGTCGTCTTCACCTACCAGGGCGACGGCGACCTGGCCGCCATCGGCACGGCCGAGATCATTCACGCGGCCAACCGGGGAGAGCAGATCACCGTCTTTTTCGTCAACAACGCCGTATACGGCATGACGAGCGGCCAGATGGCCCCCACCACCTTGCCGGGCATGGTGACGACCTCTTCGCCCGACGGCCGCGATGTGCGCATGCACGGCTATCCGATCCGCATGGCCGAGGTCATCGCCGGCTTGCCCGGCGCGTGCTACGTGGTCCGGCGCTCGGTCTACGACGCCCGCACCATCCGCCAGGCCAAGAAGGCGGTGCTCACGGCCTTCAAGACGCAACTGGCCGGCCTGGGCTTCAGCATGGTCGAGTTCCTGTCGAGCTGCCCGACCAACTGGCATATGACGCCGCCCGATGCGCTCAAGTGGATCCGCGACACGATGGTGCCTTACTTCCCGCTGGGCGATTTCAAGGTGGCGGACGAAGTGAAGGCGTGGACGTAAGAGGGAGGGGCCCCATGCACGAGGAAATCATCTTCTCCGGCTTCGGCGGCCAGGGCGCGCTGTTCGCCGGCCAGCTTCTGGCCTACGCGGCCCTGGACAGCGGCCTGCACGTCACCTGGATCCCCTCCTACGGCCCGGAGATGCGCGGGGGCACCGCGCATTGCACGGTGGTCATCTCCGACGCGGCGATCGGATCGCCGCTGGTGCGCCGGCCTTCGGCCGCGATCGCCCTGAACCTGCCTTCCTTCGAGAAGTACGAGCCGCTGGTCAAGGCCGGTGGCGTGCTGGTCTACAACAGCTCGCTGATCAACAAAGCGCCCGGCCGGGCCGACATCCGCTATCTGCCGATTCCGGCCAACGACATCGCGGAAGAGCTGGGCAATGTACGTCAGGCGAACGTGGTCCTGTTGGGCGGCTACCTGGCCTTGACCGGCACCTTGCCGCTGGAGGCGATCGAACAGGCGTTGGAGCGTCACCTGCCCGAGCGCCAGCGGCGCTTTCTGGCGAGCAATCAGGAGGCGTTGCGCCGCGGCGCGGCTTACGCAACGGCCGTGCGCGTCGGCGGGCCGTAAGACCCTTGTAGAGGAGTTACAGACGTGGCTACACTCTGGAAAAGTCGTTACGCCCAGCGCACGCAGCGCATGGGACGATCGGTGATCCGGGAGCTGCTCAAACTGACGCAGCAGCCGGATATCATTTCGTTTGCCGGCGGCTTGCCCGCACCGGAACTGTTTCCCATTGCCGAGGCACAGGAGGCGGCCTGCCGGATCTTGACCGAGAACGGCGTCTCGGCGCTGCAATACGGCCCCACCGAAGGCTATGTGCCGCTGCGCGAGTATATCGTCGGCCGCATGGCCCGCTACGGCATCCGGGCGCGGGTCGAGAACGTCCTCATCACCAACGGTTCGCAGCAGGCGCTCGATCTGATCGGCAAGCTGTTGCTCAATCCCGGCGATCGCGTCTTGGTGGAAGAGCCGACCTATCTGGGCGCGCTCCAGGCCTGGAATGCCTATCAGGCCGAATACGTCTCGGTGCCGGCGGACGATGACGGCTTGCGCGTCGAGCTGTTGGAGGCGGCGCTCCGCACCGGGCCCAAGTTTATGTATATCTTGCCGAACTTTCAGAACCCGGGCGGCACCACATTGCCGCTGGCACGGCGGCTGGAGATCGTGCGCCTATCGAACAAGTACGGCATCCCCATCGTCGAGGATGATCCGTATGGCGCGCTCCGCTTCGAAGGGGAACACCTGCCGCCGCTGGTCGCGCTCGACAGCGATTTCCAGATCAACGCCGGGCTGAACGGCCGCGGCTATATGGAAGGCAACGTGATCTATCTGGGCACTTTCTCCAAGACGCTGGCGCCCGGCCTGCGCCTGGGCTGGGTGGTGGCGCCGGTGGAGGTGATAGATCAGTTGGTCATGGCGAAGCAAGGGGTAGACCTGCACACCAGCACCTTCAACCAGATGTTGGCCTGGGAGATGGTGAAGGATGGCTTCATGGATCAACACATCCGACTCATCCGCCAGGTCTATCGCGAACGTCGTGACGTGATGTTGGCCGCGCTGGAACGTTACTTCCCGGAAGAATGCTCGTGGACGCATCCGGAGGGGGGCCTCTTCCTGTGGGCGCGCGTGCCCGAATGGATAGATACGGCAGAGCTGTTGCCAGAGGCGGCGCAGATCAAGGTGGCCTATGTGCCCGGGTTCGCGTTCTATCCCGATGCAACGCACGGCCGCAACACCATGCGGCTGAACTTCTCCAACGCGCAGCCGGCGCAGATCGAAGAGGGGATTCGCCGGCTGGGCAACCTGCTGAAGCAGAAGATCGCCGAACGGGCCGCGCGCGCCCCCGCGCCGGCCTGAGCGCGGTGAAGTTGGCGTGCGGAACGCATGTCGCACGCCAACTTACAGCAGCGTAAAGGTGCCGCAGCCGAAATGCGTGTGGCGGCCAAGATGCAGGATGGCCGCCAGCTCCAGATAGGGCAAGAGCCGGGGCGAAACGTTCAAGAAGCGTTGGCTGCCGATCCAGCGCCCCGGCTCCTTGTCGTCCGTTCTCTCCAGGTCGGCTTTGCCCGACCGGACGTCGGCACCGTCCTGGCGTACCGCGGCCAGCTCATCGGCCGACAGCAGCGCCCAGGCCTGCTCCGGCGTTCCCCATCTGCCGAATAGCAGGCCGGCCAGACGAACCATCAGGGCCTCCAGCAGTTGCGCCATGGAGGGCGCCGGCCGAGAAGCGGACTGACCATCAGGTTCCTCTGCGCCCAGGTCAAAGGGGGTCAACCAGGTGAGCTGGAGCCATTTCCAGGGCACGGGGAGTTGAGGCGCCAGACCCTCGGCCCATTGAGCGGCAGTAGGATGGTAGCTCAGGTCCAGGCGGCCATCGCGCGCCAGCGGCTCCCAGCGCGGGCCGCGGGCCGCGTACACGGCCTGGATGTCGAACCGGCCCCACAGCGTGCGCGGCCGGTACCAGCGCTCGTCCGTTGTGGTCGCGGCCGCCTCGATGGCCGGAAGAATCACTTCCAGAAACAGGCCGTGGTCGGCCGCATCGCCCATCAGCTTGAGCTCCCACAGGATCGGTTCGCCCAGGCCGTAGCCGTGTTTGGCCGGATAGGGCCACACGACCGCCTCGATGGGCCAGGCCGGCCAACGACTGGTTTTTCCCGCGGCCGGGCCGGGCCGGGCATCGGCGCTTTCCTCCGTGGAGCCGGCCTCCTCCTCCCAGCTCGCCAGCCATTTGCGCCTGGGCCGTGTTGGCCATGTGCAGCAGGCGATAGAGCATCTTCTGTTCATCCGGCTTCAGCATGGCCCGAAACACGCTGGCCAGCTCGAGCGTGTTGAGAAACTCGCCGATCTCGAACGTGAGCACGCCCTCTTTTTCGTAAGGCCGTGGATTGAAGACATGCGTCAGGGTAGAGAAGAAGCAGATCCGTAGCCGGTCCGGCGGGAAGCGCGTTTCGTGATGGATGATGCGGGCCAGGACATCGCCCATTTGCGTCTTGGGGTGGCCCGCCGATGGGAAGATCTGGAGCAAGCCCTTGAGTTCCGCGCCATGCCGCAGCGCCAGCTCTTGCAGCCACGGTTTGAGCTCGCGCTGGCGCAACGCGAGCAGGAAGTGCCGCTCGTCATGCAGATAGAGGTCGGCCATGTCTTTGCCCGCGATCGGCTCGGCCGACCAGATCGTGGGCAGGCGGTTGACATAGCCCCAGACCAGGACCGAGTGCAACACCAGATCGCGCAGCTTCCAGGCCTGATCCAGGATCGCCTGGCAGGTAGCGCAATAGCGGCCCGCGGCGCGCGGGTAGATCCAACACCGCGCGCACGGCACGGAGAAGGCCGCAGGAGGCGAGCCGGGCCCCTCTTCTGCGGCGGGCAACGCTCCCCCTTCGTTGAGGTAACGGATGGTGGCGAGCAGTTCGGGCCCGGTACGGCTCCGGCGCACCCAGTCAAAGCGTGTCAGCATGCCCGATCTACTGTGCGCTCGTCAGAACGCGCGCGTCCAGCGCTTTCAGCAGCTCGGCGCGGTAGGAGACCACATCGGGTTCGAACCACTCCTCGAGCTTCAACGGCAGATAGCCTTCCTCCGCGGTCGCGTACCGCTTCGTCCAGTCAATCAGCCGGCTTTCGGGCAAGAGGCGCAGGCGCAGGCTGCCGAAGCCGACATAGCGATGATGGCCGATTTTGTGCGCCAGGCCGTCTTCGAGGCCGATGCACCAGATCAGCCGTTGCAGTTCGGTCTTTTCCAGGTTCCAGAAGCGGATGGTGAAGCGCGCTCTGGCGCCCGGCAGGATAGCGCGCGAATAGCTTGCCTGCACCTCGTCGGGCGTGAAATCGGTCAGCCTCTGCACGATCGGCGCCAGCGGCGCGTGGGGGAACAGGCGCCACGTGCGGGCGATCTGGAAGAGCGGCACGATGTTTTTGCCGGGCACGCGGCGCCAGACGCCCCGCTCGCAGATCCAGCCGCCGTAAGGGTAGGGCACTTTGAACCAGGCCAGCTCCGGCGTCCCTTCAAAGGATGCAAAGCTGAACGCCAGCCGTCCCATCAACGCTTGATTCGGTCCGGCGCCCACCCAGCCGAACAGGCTATCTGCCGGGTTGAGCTGGTTGATGTTGGGGCTGGCCTCTTTGGAGTCGCTGGCGATGGCATAGATGTGGCGCAACATGCCCTTCAAGCTGCGACTCGGCAGGGCGTAAAGCCGATCTGTGGGCCGCAAGGTGGCCTCGGCCGGCGCAAACGCGAAGCAATCCCATCCGTTGACGTTGCCGCCGGCCAGCAGCGCCTTGCGCGACGGCTCGCCGCTCTCCCGAACGTGGAGCGGGGTGAGCACTTCGGCCTCGACGACCAGGGTGCCGGCATAACCGCTGAATGAGCGATGCGAGATGAAGCCCCCCTGCGCGCGCGGGGGCTGCTCGCCGACCCGCATGGTCACGTCGAGCGGCAGATCCCAGATCAGGCGGGTGGCCGCCTCCTCGCCTTGCAGGGTCAGCCGATGCCAGAGGCCGTCGCGTTGCAGGGGCCGCTCGCCGAACAGCTTCACGGTCAGCTTGCCTTGGGGGTCGGCCGTCAACCAGGTGACCTCGCTCACGCGCGCCTTCACCCAGCCGAAGCCGGACGTTTTTTCGCCGCCCAAGACGATGTCGCCCCGCTGGAAATCGCTCACCAGGCGCAACAGGACGGCCAATGCGGGCAGATCGCGCTCGGTGAGATCCTGGAGCTCCAGTTGCAGCCGGAAATTGAGCTGATCGCCGTACGCGAAGAGATAGTCGTGCTTGGCGGTCTCGATCGGCCGGGCCGTAGCCGGGTCCATGCGCACGCCGTCCATCGAGCACCAGCGTTCTTCAGGCTGGGTCGGATCGGTCAGGTACGCGTCGGAGAAGAAGATGGCACCGCGTTGGCCCTGCTTGCCGAACAGGTAATCGAGCACCTCGGCCGTGCGCGGGGTTTCGCCCCACAGGGTCTTGAGCACCTGCGATGCGCGCTTGCGGAAGGCGCCTTTGATCGTGCTGCCGGGGATGTAGATCTCCCACGCGCCTTCGCGGTCCGCCTTGTGCCAGGTCAACATGCGCATGAACATGGTGTCGTACGGCTTGCCGTACTTGCGGGAGACATCGCGGTTAAAAGGGCCGCCGCTGCGGAAGTCCACGTGATAGGGTTGCGAGAGCTCCTGGCGCACTCGGACGCGATAACTATTGAGGAAGGCGATGAAGTTGCGGTCGTTGGTGATGCTCTTGCGCAGGTTGGCCGGATGCACGATGTGCTGGTAGCGCACGCGGCTATGTTCGTCCAGGAAGGTGCGCCAGGCGGCCTGGCCGATCCCTTCGGGCGGCTGATTGCGGTTTAGCCACTGTGCTTCGCTGATCTTGCCTTCCAGCAACATCGTTTTGATTTTGAGATGCGTCTCGCGCGTCGCGATCTCGTTGTCCACCCAGGCGTCGCTGCGCAGCAGATCTATCTGCTGGTCCACCTGCTGATAGAGACGGGGGAGCACGCCGCGGCACGCTTCGGCCAGGGTTTGGGTGAGGGCCGCTTCGTCGTCGAGTTGGCCGGCCAGGGTAGCGGCCAGCCCTTCGTCCAGGCCCAGGCCGGCGACGATTTCGTTCCAGGCCGCCGGATCGAGCTGTTGGGCGGCCTGCTGTTGCCGCTCCATCACCTCCAGGATGCGTCGGGCCTGATTGCCCGCGCTCGCGCAGGACGACTTCGGCGGCCGCCTGGTTGGGGAACGGCTGGCCGCAGAGCGGCTTGACCGCCTCAATGACCTTCTGCGAAAGCGGATATTTGCCCTTGCCCAGTTTGGCGAGCGCGCCCTCGGAGAGGATCCATGCTTCGGTTACGCTGCTCGAGCGCTCCTTCAGCCAGAGGCCGAGCGCCCGGGGCAGGTAATCGGCCAGCTTGCGCTTCCAATCGTCCGGGCTGAGGATGGGCCCGCCGATCACCAGCTCCAGGCGCTGGCGGACGGGGTCGGGGATGTCGCGCATGGCGGCGATGAGGAGGCGGCCTTCGATGGCCACGAACGCCGGCTGTTCGGGGTCCACCTTGCCCCAGTTCCAGCCAACGAGCACCGGGTTTTCGGCATTGAAGCGCAGGACGATCTTCAGGTGATTGGCGTCGTTGCACACGGCCGGCGCGGCCGGCGGCGGCTCCGGCAGGTCGGCCTCTAGCCGCAAACGGCCTAACCCTTTGCTCTTGCCCGCGCCGAACCAGAAGCGACCTGCGCGCAACTCTTCCCACAGATAATAGAGCCGCGCCCGATTGTCCCCGCGTTCCAGGACGGCATCGTTGACCATCATGCTGAAGTCGAACGCGGCATCGCGAAAGATGGTCTCCATCTTGTAGTTGGCGTTGGCTTCGGCGGCCCAGCGGTCTTCATCCAGGCGGAGTCCCATGCGCAAGTCGAAGAAGCGATCCTGGGGATACATCTCTTCTTGCAGCCGGCAATCTACCTGTTTGATCAGCCCATCGGGGAGCGGTTCATCATACAGGCGTCTCCACGCCCGATCGAGAAGGCCAATATTGCGGCCGTCGCGCGATGCACCGATGAAGGCGTCCATGAGTGCCTGGGCGGTGCCGGAGATCTCGCCAGCCAGCGAAACCAGCCGTTGGGTGCCGTCGCGATCGCGCGTGAACAGGGTCTTGCGGGCATTGCCCCGATAGATCGGCGCTTCGGCGATCAATTTGCCGCGGACGAGCATAGGGCCTCCTTTATTGGTTTAGGCTTTCTTTCGATCTTCGTAACCACCCACCTCATCCCTCCCCTGGCCTTCGGCCAGAAGAGGGGAAATCATGGGGTCGGAGGCGGCGGCTTCGCCGCCTCCAAAACTTTTCTGCTTTCCTCTTTCTCCCCGAAACGGGGAAGATGGGGGAAAGCAGAAGGTGAAAATGAATCTACCGGCCGATGAGAATAGGTAATTACCAACTCTCCTTAAAAATTATATCTTAGGCTGACCGGAATAGCATTTTGGCTCTCCAGCCTATGACAGGAGGAGGGGCGTCTCGGCTATCACTTCGCGTGCCAGGCACTTTCGAAGTGCCTGGCACGCGAAAGGCGTCCACCCCATTGGCATCAAGCTAAGGTTGCCGGTAGGCCTGTTGCCGGTCATCACCCTCACCCCGCCCCTTGCTCCTCCCCTCTCCCGCTCGCCCCTGGCCTGGCCGCCAGGGCAGGCTGGCAGCGGCGGGAGAGGGGAGGGGAAAAGGGGTTTTGCGGCGGGCGGCTGCGCCGCCCGCCGCAAAACTCTCATCCTTCATCCCCCTCTCCCCTGGCCAAAGGCCAAGGGGAGAGGTAATTCCGGGGCGCTCGCCGCGGCGTCGGCCTGCCCGGACATGAATGTCCGGGCTACCCGGCCGCGCCCGCTGAACCGGGCTGAACGCCCCACCGGCAAGGTTCTAGCCCCGTTGACGGGGCGCCGCTAGGGTAGCCCGGCGACTTCATCGCCGGGCGGCCCTTAAGTTGACGCATATGGGGTCAAGGAGGGACGGGGCGCCGCTAGGGTAGCCCGGCGACTTCATCGCCGGGCGGCCCTTAAGTTGACGCATATGGGATCAAGGGGTGAGGGCCGCCTCGCAGCCTCTAGCGATTTGACAACCCCTGAAAGGCGAGTAGAATGCGCCATGGCGCACAGATTTTCGCCGCATTGGCCGGCGGAAGATGGGTGCCCTTCCGGCATCAGCGGGCCGGTTGTCGTAATGATTTAGAGCACGATGTCGAACGATCCTGTACCCAGTAGTTCCAACCCGGCCTTAGCCGGCCGGACCAACAAACACAGCAGCGGCCAGGCACATTGCCGACCGGCGCGCGCAAAGCAATCGCACACCTCGGATTCCCCTCGGGCCTAGGCTCCTGCGCCCGGCGGGCTATCTTGAGCGCGCTGGGCTGGCTTCATCACCTCGCTCCTGCTGTTACATATAAACTAAACGTTGCTGCTAAAGCACGAGGCGTGCTGGTATGCGCGCAAACAAGTCTCGTAGAGGCGCCAGGATATAGAGCGGCTTCCGCGTGTCCGGGCATCCCTGCCTTACGCCTCTGCGGAAAAAAGCGATCCACCTTACGCAGGAGGTGCCGAATGCCGTTTTTAAGCGAACTTGCGGGCAAGACCGTGGCCGACGCCAATGGGGAACGCATCGGACGACTAGATGATCTGATCGCCACCCTGCATCAGCCCATGCTGCATCCCCATGTCGTGGCATTGGCGGTCAAACGGCCGGCCGGGCCATTGTTGATCCCGATGGCCGATGTGGTGGCGCTGCTGGCGCCGGCGGTTGCCCTGAACAAACGCCTGTCCGATATTGTACCTTACACGCCGGGCCCTCATGACCTGTATCTGGTGCGCGATGTGTTGGACAAGCAGATCATAGATACCGATGGCGTGCGCGTGGTGCGGGTCAACGACCTGGAGCTGGCGCGGGTCAACGGCGACTTCTATGTGGCCAACGTGGATATCGGCGGCCTGGGCCTGATGCGCCGACTGGGCCTGGCCAAACCGGCCGAAAAGGTGGCCAAGCGGTTGGGGCGACCACCTGCGCGCAGCGGCATCATCTCCTGGGAAGCGGTCGAGCTGTTGCCGGGCGATCAGCCGATGCGCCTCCGCGTGCCGAGCGACAAGATCGCCGACCTGCACCCGGCCGACCTGGCCGAGATCATCAGCGACCTCAGCCGGGACGAGAGCAGCCAGCTCTTGAACTCCCTCGATGTCGAGACCCTCGCCGATACCCTGGAAGAGGTGGAGCCGGACTTTCAGGCCAGCCTGGTCGAAAGCATGCCGGACGAAAAGGTGGCCGACCTGCTGGAAGAAATGGCGCCCGATGAGGCCGCCGACCTGTTGGCCGAACTGCCCGAAAGCCGCAGCCAGGACCTACTCAACCTGATGGAGCAGGACGAAGCGGCCGACGTCCGCAAGCTCCTGACCTATCCGGAGGATACCGCGGGCGGCATCATGACCACGGAGTTCGTTGCCGTCCGCCCCGATCTGACGGCCGAGCAGGCGATTGCCTATCTGCGGCGGGTGGCGCAAGACCTCGAGACCATCAACTACATCTATGTCACCGATCGCGACGACCGGCTGATCGGTGTGTTCTCGTTGCAAGATCTGGTGCTGGCGCATCCCAAGACGCCGGTCTCGCGCTTCATGCATCAACGCGTGGTAACCCTGTCGCCCCTGGACACGCAAGAGCAAGCCGCCCAGGCCATCGCCAAATATAACCTGTTGGCCATTCCGGTGATAGATGACGAGGGCCGGATCCAGGGCATCGTCACCGCGGACGACGCGCTCGACAAGATCATCCCGACGGCGTGGAAGAAACGCTTGCCGCGCATGTATCGGTGAGGGACAGGCACACGCGTTCCTCGGCGCGTCTCGTTGGACTTGCGGAGGAAAACCCACCATGACATTGTCGCACCGCCTCAGGCCGATTCGTGTCCGCTTGTTATTGTTGCTCTCGGTGATCGGCCCGGGCATCATCACGGCCAACGTGGACAACGACGCGGGCGGCATCACCACTTATTCCGTGGCCGGCGCCCACTACGGCTACACCCTGTTGTGGATGATGCCGCTGGTGGCCTTGGCCTTGATCGTGGTCCAGGAGATGAGCGCCCGGCTGGGGGTCATCACGGGCAAGGGCCTGGCCGATCTGATCCGCGAGCAGCTCGGCGTGCGGACCACCACGCTGATCATTGCCATTTTCCTGTTTGCCAACCTGGCCAATACGGTCAGCGAATTCGCCGGCATCGCCGCCGGCATGGAGATCTTCGGCGTCTCCAAATATCTGTCGGTGCCGGTCGCCGCGGTGTTGGTCTGGGTGTGGATGGTGAAAGGCAACTATAAAACGGTCGAGCGCGTCTTCCTGGTCGCCAGCGCCATCTACATGGCCTATGTGATTTCGGGGATCATGGCCCGACCGGCGTGGGACGCAGTGGTCCGGGCATTGGTCACTCCCAGCTTTCAACTGGATGCGGGCTACGTGACGATCTTCATCACGATCATCGGCACCACGATCGCGCCCTGGATGCAGTTCTATCAGCAGTCCTCGATCGTAGACAAGGGGTTGCGGCCCATAGATTATGCGCTGGAGCGGCTCGATGTGGTCATCGGATCCCTGTTTGCAGTCGTGGTGGCGGCCTTCATCATGATCGCCTGCGCCTCTACGCTCTACGTCAACGGCGTGCGCATAGAGTCGGCCAGCGATGCAGCGCTGGCGCTGCGTCCGCTGGCCGGGCCTTATGCCTCTACGCTCTTCGCGCTGGGCCTGCTCAACGCTTCGGTTTTTTCCGCGGCGATCCTGCCGCTTTCGACCGCCTACGTCGTCTGCGAGGCGTTCGGCTGGGAAGCGGGGGTAGATCACAGCCTGCGCGACGCGCCGATCTTTTTCTTCGTCTACACGGCGCTGATCGTCTTGGGCGCGGCCGTGATCCTGTTGCCCATCCGGTCGTTGGTGCAGGCGATGATGGCCAGCCAGACCCTCAACGGCGTGCTCTTGCCGGTCATTTTGATCATCATGCTGCGGCTCATCAACAACCGGCGGCTGATGGGGCGCTTCGTCAATGGCCGCTTGTTCAATGGACTGGCCTGGGGCCTGGCCGGCGCCTTGATCGTCTTGACGGCCGTCCTGGTGGTACTCAGTCTGTTGCCGCCGGGCGTGCTCTCATGATGGGAACCGTCGGCCCTCGCCCTCACCCCCTGCTCCCTCTCCCGCAAACGGGAGAGGGGAAATCGGCTAAGTGGGGGGGTGGGTTGGGGGTGGGGGCAGCGCCGGGTGGAGCGCTGTTTCGAGGTAACGGGAACGCTTTCCAGCTTCCAGTAAGTTGACAAGTTCCCTAAAACGGCTATAATAGGCTTCGTAATGCCCCCGTGGTGGAATTGGTATACACAGTAGGTTGAGGGCCTATGCCCGTTCGGGCGTGCCCGTTCGAGTCGGGCCGGGGGCACCAAAAGCAAAATGGTAGCGGCTTGGTCGGTTGCGCAAAGCTTCGGCCGGCCGCCTTTTTGTTGATGCGCGTGAGACGTTCTCTCGTGAGCGATCCGGTCTCGGCTCATCCCGATCCCCATCATACCGTCCTGGTGGCCGGCTGCGCGGGGTTCATCGGCTGGCAGGTGTGCGAACAGTTGCTCGCCGAGGGCCGTCGCGTCATCGGCCTGGACAACCTCAACGCTGCCTATGACGTGCGGCTCAAGACCTGGCGCCTGGAGCGCCTGCGCCGGGCCGAGGCGTTCCGCTTCTATCCGCTCGACATCACGGACCGCGACGGCCTGGAGCGGCTGCGCGCGGAGATGGTCGAAGCGGGCTGCTCGGCGGTGATCAACCTGGCGGCCAGGGCCGGCGTGCGGTATTCGGTCGAAAATCCGTGGGCCTATATAGATGCCAACGTCACCGGCACCCTGAACCTGCTTGAGCTGTGTCGCCAGGCGCGCGTTCCGAAGTTCGTCCTGGCTTCCAGCTCCAGCTTGTACGGCCGCCACAATGCGCTCCCCTATCGGGAAGATCAGCCGACCGATCGGCCGATCTCGCCGTATGCCGCGTCGAAAAAGGCGGCCGAGGCGCTGTCTTACACCTACCACTACCTTTACGGCCTGGACATCACGGTCTTCCGTTACTTCACCGTTTACGGCCCGGCCGGTCGGCCCGACATGTTGCCCTTCCGCCTGGTGCAGTGGATCAGCGAAGGCCGGCCGGTGATCCTCTACGGCGACGGCACGCAGTCGCGCGACTTCACGTATGTGGAGGACATCGCGCGCGGCACCGTTGCCGGCCTGCGGCCCCTCGGCTTCAGCGTGATCAACCTTGGCTCAGATCGGCCGATCGGCCTCTTGCGCGCCATCGCGCTCGTCGAAGAGCTGACCGGCCGCCGAGCGCAGATCGTCCACCGGCCGGCCCAGGCGGCCGATGTACCTGCCACCTGGGCCGATATCTCGCGGGCGCGCGAGCTTCTGGGCTGGCAGCCCAGCGTGTCGTTCGAGGAAGGCATGGCCCATCTGGTGGCCTGGTATCGCGCAGAGCGCGAGTGGGCCCGAGACGTGCCCACCGCGGCCGGTTGAGGCGCACGATGCGAGTGGCCCTGGTCCACGACTGGTTGAACCAGCTCGGCGGCGCCGAGAACGTGCTGGAAACGCTGGTCGAGATGTTCCCCTCCGCGCCGGTGTATACCAGCATGTACGCCCGCCACCTCATGCCCGGCCGCTATCGCGCGTGGGACATCCGCACCACCTTCATGCAGCAGTTGCCCGGCATTTTCACGCATCATCAGCTCTATTTGCCCCTCTATCCGCTGGCCTTCGGCCGGCTGCGCCTGGAGGGCTACGATCTGATCCTGAGCAACAAGAGCGGCTTTTGTCACGGCGTGCCGGCAGGGGAAGGCACCACGCACATCTGCTATTGTTTGACGCCGACCCGCTTCTTGTGGCAATATGATTTGTATCGGGCCCGCGAGGCCATCGGCGCGGGCTTGAGCCTGGCGTTGCGGCCGTTGATCGCGGCGCTGCGCCGGTGGGACTATGCCGCGGCGCAACGCGTGCATCATTTCGTCGCAATCTCGACGGAGATTCAGGAGCGCATTCGCCGCTTCTACGGCCGGGAGAGCACGCTCATCTATCCGCCGGTGGATGTGGAGCGCTTTCGGTCCGTGACTGCGGCGGCCGGCGATTACTTTCTGGCCGGCGGCCGGCTCATCCCCTACAAGCGCACCGATCTGGCCGTGCGCGCGTGCACGACGTTGGGGTTGAAGCTGCTGGTCTTCGGCGACGGCCGCGATCGGCCCGCGCTGGAAAAGATGGCCGGACCCACCGTGACCTTCCTCGGCCGGGTGTCGGATGAAAAACTGGCGCAACTGTATGCCGGCGCCAGGGCGTTTATCTTCCCTGGGCTGGAGGATTTCGGCATCGCGCCGGTAGAGGCGCAGGCGGCCGGCCGGCCGGTGATCGCCTTGCGGGGCGGCGGTGCCTTGGACACGGTCATCCCGGGCCAGACGGGCGAATTCTTTGCCGAAGCGAGCGTCGAAGCGCTGCAGGAAGTGCTGGCGCGCTTCGACCCGGCCGCTTACGATCCGGCCGCGTGTCGGGCCAACGCGGCGCGATTCAGCCGCGTCCGGTTCAAACAGGAGCTCGGCGACTTCATCCGCCGCCAGACGACGGCCTAACCTGAAAATAGACGTGCCAGGCACTTTCGAAGTGCCTGGCACGTAGGCGCGGCACATTTTCATCGCGCGCTGTGTGCCGCCGCGCATGAGCAACTGAGAGGAGGGAGCGCATGGAACTCAGGATCTACTGGCGCATCGTGCGGCGTCGTTGGTGGTTGCCGGTCGGCCTGGCGATGGCCGTGTTGCTGTTCACCCTGGCCGTCCAGCGGCCGTGGGCCGCGCGGCCGGCCGCCTATCGTGCGACGATGCGCTTCAACGTGGGCGTACAGCCCGAGCGCATCCCGGGCGTTTACACCTACGACCGTTACTACACCATGATGGCGTCAGAGTATCTGGTGGATGACCTGGGCGAAGTGGTACGCAGCAGTGCGTTCGCCGAGGCGGTCAGCCGCAAGCTGGCCGATCAGGGGCTCGTTGTGCCGGCCGGCGCCATCGGAGCCAACACGCAGCCGGGCAAGCTGCATCGTATCTTCACCGTCAACATCACCTGGCCGGACGAGGCACAGTTGCGCGCCATCGCGGACGCGGTCGTGGCGACCCTGACGACGGGCAGCGCGGATTTCTTCGCGCAGTTCACGCCGGCCGAAGCGGACATCCGGCTGATTGACGGGCCGGTCCTCGTGCGCGTGGGCCGTTCCCCGCGCGAGCAGCTCGACCTGCCGTTGCGCCTCGTCCTGGCTCTGGCGGCCGGCGTGGCTTTGGCGTTCCTGTTGGACTATCTGGATGATTCGGTGCGGACGGCCGGCGACCTGGCGCGCCTGGGCTTGGACGTGATCGGCGAGATCCCGCGCGGATAACTAGTGCTTTGTTAGCCAAGAATTTTTCGGTCGCCTTGCCTCTCTCACCCCCGGCCCCGCTCTCCCCTTTCAAGGGAGAGCGGGAAGGGCTGAGGAGGGGGTTTGCGGGCGGCTTCTCCGCCCGCAAACCCCATTCCGCCTTCTCCCTGCCTCCTCTCAGGGGCCGGGGGTGGAGGTCAATACGGCAAAGTGCAAAATCCGAGCTAGCAAAGCACTAGCCTTGGTTTGGGCTGCCAACAAGTTTTCAGGATGCGTCAAGCCGTGGTAAAATAACACGTGTAAGTGGCATGACATTCTCTTGAAGGCAGGTGGGCATCGTGCCTCTCTGGCGTCGCACACTTTATACGTTGTGGGTCACGCAGTTCATCGCGGTGGCGGGTTTCTCGTTCGTCACGCCCTTTATCCCCTACTATATCCAGGAACTGGGGGTCTCCGACGTGCGGCAGGTCGGCATGTGGGCCGGGCTGGTCACCTCGGCCCAGGCGATCAGCATGGCGTTGATCGCGCCGGTGTGGGGCGCGCTGGCCGACCGCTATGGTCGCAAGCTGATGGTCTTGCGGGCGACGTTCGGCGGCGCGGTCATCCTGGCGTTGATGGGCTTTGTGACGAACGTCCAGCAGTTGATGGCGCTGCGTTTCGTGCAAGGCCTCTTCACCGGCACGGTGCCGGCGACGATGGCGCTGGTGGCTGCGACCGCGCCCAAGGAGCGGTCCGGCATGGCGATGGGGTCATTGCAAACGGCGATCTATCTGGGGGTATCCCTGGGGCCGTTCTTCGGCGGCCTTTCGGGCGACGCGCTCGGCTATCGGCCCAGCTTCTGGGTGACGGGCGCCTTGTTGTTCATCTCGGGCGTCCTGGTCACCCTGTTCGTCCACGAAGATTTCCGGCCCGTGCCGAAGTCCGCTCAGAGCCAGGGGGACGGTTACGGCCGCGGCCTGCTGCTGGTGTTGGGATCGGCCAGTCTGCTGGCGGCGTTTGCCGCGCGCATCCTCTTGCGCATCGGCAACGGCGCGATCAATCCGATCCTGCCCCTCTACGTTCAGACGCTGCTGCCCGCCGGCGCGCAGGTCGGGATTGTGACCGGGTTGATCTCCGGCGTTTCTGCGCTGGGCTCGGCCGTAGGCGCCCCCCTGATCGGCAATTGGAGCGATCGGCTGGGCCCTCGGCGCTTGCTGATCGTTTGCGCGCTGGCCGCCGGGGTCTTCTTCGTGCCGCAGGCGTTCGTCCACGACCCGCGTTGGCTCATCGCGTGGCAGTTTTGCAGCGGCTTCGCCGTCGGCGGCACGCTGGCGACCTTGACCGCTCTGCTGGCCCGCCTGACGCCCGATGGCCGGGCGGGGGTGGTATTCGGCCTCGATTCCAGCGCGATGGCGGTCTCCAATGCCACCGGGCCGTTGGCCGGCGCGGGTGTGGCGGCCCTCTGGGGCCTGCGCGCGCCCTTTTTGTTGACCAGCCTGATCTCGTGGATAGCGGCTGGGGTGATCGCCGCGGGGGTGCATGGGGACGAAGAGGAGACGGCGACTGCGCCGCTGACGAAGCGGCCGCGCGCGGTCGCGACGGTGGCCAGGGGATGGCTCTCCCGCAAGTAGCCGATGGAGGGGGCATATGCGGCCGAAAATAGACGATACCTGGTTCGGCAGCATCACGGTCGAAGGCCAGCGTTACGAACACGACATCATCATCCGCCTGAGCGGCAAGGTGCGCAAGCGCGACAAGGCGCTCTCGAAGTCGGTCTACGGCACTTCGCACATCATCAGCCTGGCCGAGATCGAAGACCTGTACCGCAAGAAGGCAACCCGCATCATCATCGGCACCGGGCAATCAGGCCAGGTGCGTTTGTCGCAGGAGGCCGTCGAATTCTTGAAGGCGCATGACTGTACGGCCGAACTGTACCCTACGCCGATGGCCATTCAGCGCTGGAACGAAGCCGAAGGCCAGGTGTTGGGCCTGTTTCACGTGACGTGTTAGCAAGACATCGCGGAGCAAGATCATGGCGATAGCAATCGTGGTCCATGGCGGCGCGTGGGATATTCCGGCCGAGTTACAGGCCGATCATGTGGCCGGTTGTCGGGTGGCGGCCGAGGCCGGCTGGCGGGTGCTGGCGGCCGGCGGCAGCGCGCTGGATGCGGTCGAGGCGGCCGTGCGCGTGTTGGAGGACGATCCGGTCTTCGACGCGGGCCGCGGCGCGCATCTGAATCAGGACGGCGAAGTGGAGCTGGACGCCGGCATGATGGATGGCCGCACGCTTATGGCCGGCGCGGTCGCTGCGGTCAAGCATGTCGCCAACCCGATCACCCTGGCGCGGCGGGTGCTTCAGGATAGCCCGCACGTCTTCCTGGTGGCAGCCGGTGCCGAGCGCTTCGCGCGCGAAATGGGCCTTCCGCTGTGCGACGGTGCCGATCTGGTGGTCGAACGGGAGCGTGCTGCCTGGGCCGCGCGGCAGGCGGGTGCGCCGGCCGATCCGCGCGCCGCGTTTCGTGCGGCCGGCGCGGATACGGTGGGCGCGGTAGCGCTCGATGCCGCGGGCAACCTGGCCGCCGGCAATTCGACCGGCGGCACCCTGTTCAAGTACCCCGGCCGCGTCGGCGACACGCCGATCATCGGCTGTGGGTTGTACGCCGACAATCAGCTCGGCGCGGCCGTGTGCACCGGCTGGGGCGAGCAGATCATGAAGACGGTCCTGGCCAAGACCACCGTGGACCAGATCGCGCTCCTGGGCGATGCCCGCGCCGCGGCCGATATCGCCATCGCCTATTTTCAGAATCGCATCGGCGGGCTGGGCGGCGTGATCGCGCTTTCGCCGGCCGGCCAGGTGGGGTTGGCGCACAGCACGCCCTGCATGGCCCATGCCTATCGCACGGCCGGGATGGATGAGGTGGTCGCGGCCATCCGCCATCAGGCGACCAAACATCTGCCCTGAATAGACGTGCCTGGCACTTTGGAAGTGCCAGGCACGTGAGTGCTGTTTATTTTCAAGAAGGCGCGTCTGAGGCTCAAATGGTGGAACCGATGCAGCGCAAACGCGTGCGGGTGGTGATCCGCGGCTATGTGCAGGGGGTCGGGTTCCGGGCAAGCTGCGCCCGGCAGGCGAACGCGCTCGGCGTCGCCGGCTGGGTGCGCAATCAATGGGACGGCTCGGTCGAAGCGCTCTTCGATGGGGATGCCGCGGCCGTAGACCAAATGATTGCCTGGTGCTGGCGCGGGCCGGCCATGGCCGAAGTGACCGATGTCGAGGTCACGGAGGCGCCGGAGGGCCCCACCCCGCATTTCTTCAGTATCCGTTAAAGATGGCCGATCTGCTTCCCGTGATCATCTACACCGATGGGGCCTGCTCCGGCAACCCCGGGCCGGGCGGCTGGTGCGCGATCTTGCGCTACGGCCCGCACGAGAAGGTGTTGCAGGGCGGCGCCTCCTTGACCACCAACAACCGCATGGAGCTGCGCGCCGCGCTCGCGGCGCTCCAGGCGCTGACCCGGCCGTGCAGGGTCGAGATCTACACCGACTCCGAAGACCTCCCCAAGGGGATCCCCGAATGGTTGCCGACCTGGGTGGGCAACGGATGGCGGACGCGCGGCCGGGAGCCGGTGAAAAATCGGGACCTGTGGCAGGCGTTGCACGCGGCCACGCAGAAACATCTCGTCACCTGGCATTGGGTGCGCGGCCATGGCAACGATGATTACAACGAGCGCGCCGACCGGCTGGCCGTCGCCGCGCTCAACACCATCGGCGTCAAGGCCGGGCCGGACCTGGAGGAACCGGATGCCGTCGTGCCCGCCTCGGGAGGGGGTGCCGGATAACGGCCAGGAGGAGCACATTTTGCAAGGGCGAGGCATTTTTGCCGGGGTGGCCGGCGCATATCCGCGGGCGCTCTACCGCGCCATGGGGTTCACCGACGCGGACTTCGAGAAGCCGTTGATCGGCATCGTCAACTCCTGGAGCGAGGTGGATCCGGGCCACTACCACCTGCGCGAGCTGGCGGCCTGGGTCAAGGTCGGCGTGCGCGAGGCCGGCGCCGCGGCCGCCGAGTTCAACACGGTGGCGCCATGCGATGGAATTGCGCAAGGCCGGGGCATGCACGCCATCTTGCCGCTGCGCGATGTGATCGCCGCGTCGGTCGAGCTGATGGCGCTGGCCAATCGCTTCGACGGCCTGGTGATGCTGTGCACCTGCGACAAGATCATCCCCGGCATGTTGATGGCCGCCGCGCGGCTCAACCTGCCCACGATCTTCGTGCTCGGCGGGCCGATGGCGCCGGGACGCCTCCCCGCGCCTTCGACCGCTGAAGCCGGCCGGTCCGACGCGCGCCCGCGCGAGATCATCCTGAGCGATGTCAAAGAGGCCATGGGGCGCTACAAGGCCAGCCAGATCAGCGAGGCCGAATTTTACGAGATCGAATGTCGGGCCTGCAACGGCCCGGGCGCGTGTGGCTTCATGGGCACGGCGAACACCATGGCATGCGCCGTCGAGGCGTTGGGCCTGGCGTTGCCCGGTTGCGCCACCCTGCCCGCGCTAGATCCGGCGCGGGCCGAATTGTGTCGGGCGAGCGGCCGGCGCATCGTCGAGCTGGTGCGCGAGGACGTGCGGCCGCGCGCTATGTTGACCCAGGCCGGGCTGGAGAACGCCGTGCGGGTGACGCTGGCGCTGGGCGGCTCGACCAATGCGACGCTACATCTTCCCGCGGTCGCGCGCGAGGTGGGGGCCGACATTACGCCGGACACCTTCGATCGCCTGGGCCGCACCACGCCGCTCATCGCGAAGTTCGCGCCCGCCAGCCGCCATACCGTGGTAGACCTGCATCGGGCGGGCGGCATCCCGGCCGTCTTGCACGTTCTGGCGCCACTGTTGGCTGGCGCTGCGCCGACCGTGGCGGGGCGTTCGGTCGGCGAGATCGCGGCCGCTGCGCAGGTGCTGGACGGGGAAGTCTTGCATGGCCTCGATGCTCCGCTCGCGGCAGAGGGTGGCATTGCCGTGTTGCGCGGCTCGCTGGCGCCCGACGGCGCGGTGGTGAAGCAAAGCGCGGTCAATCCGGCCATGCTGCATCATGTCGGCCCGGCGCGCGTCTTCGAGTCGGAGGAGGAAGTGCGCGATACCCTCATGGCGCGGGCGGTGCGGCCAGGCGACGTGCTGGTGATCCGCAACGAGGGCCCGGCCGGCGGCCCGGGCATGCGCGAGCTTTCGATCCCGGCCGCCATGCTGGTGGGGATGGGCCTGGGCGATTCGGTGGCGATGATCACCGACGGCCGCTATTCGGGCGCAACGCGCGGGCCGTGCATCGGCCACGTGTGCCCGGAGGCCTACGCGGGCGGGCCGATCGCGGCCGTGCGCGAGGGGGACCTGATCGAAATAGATATCCCCAACCGCCGGCTCGACCTCTGCGTGCCGCCGGAGGAGATCGGCCGGCGGCTGGCCGAATGGCGACCGCGGCCGCCGGCCATCACGTCCGGCTTCCTGGACCTCTACAGCCGCCTCGTTGGACCGGCCAACGCCGGCGCAGTGCTCAGGGTCGAATGACCTTGCGCTCTCCGTATAGCCGGCGGTAGTACTCCTTGAACTCGCCCGACTTGATCTTGCGCCACCACCATTCGTTCGCCACGTACCAGCGCACGGTCTTGCGGATCGCCTCTTCGTGCGTATGCCGCGGCTCCCAGCCCAACGCCTTGAGCTTGTCCACGTTCAGGCAATAGCGCCGGTCGTGGCCGGGCCGGTCTTCGACGTGCTGGATCAAGCTACGGGGCTTGCCCAGCTCGTCCAGGAGGATCTCGACCATGACCAGATTCTCCATCTCCGCGCCGGTGCCCACGTTGTAGATCTCGCCGATCTGGCCCCGATGCAACACTACGTCTATCCCTTCGCAGTGATCGAGCACGTACTGATAGTCGCGGCGCTGTTTGCCGTCGCCGTACACCGGCAGGGGCAGGTCGTCTATGGCGTTGGTGACGAAGAGGGGCACGACCTTTTCGGGATACTGATAGGGGCCGATGTTGTTGGCTCCGCGGGTGATGGTGACCGGCAAGCCGTAGGTGATGAAATAGGCCATGGTCATCAGGTCGGCGCTGGTTTTGCTGGCGGCATAGGGGCTGCGCGGGGCCACGGGGTCGCTTTCCCGTGAACGATGCTCCCCTTCGACGTGGCCGTATACCTCATCGGTACTGATCTGGTGATAGCGCTCCAGCTTGAAGCGCCGGGCCGCTTCCAACAAGACATAGGTGCCGTAGACGTCGGTGCGGATGAAGGCGTCCGGGTCCATGATCGAGCGATCTACGTGCGTTTCCGCCGCGAAGTTGATGATGGTGTCAATTTCGTAGGCCTGGATCGCCTCGGCCACGGCCTGGGCGTCGCAGATATCGCCCTGCACGAAGCGGTAACGGGGATCGCCGGCCACATCCCGCAGGTTGTCCAGGTTGCCCGCGTAGGTCAGCTTGTCGTAGACCAGGATGTGGTATTGGGGGTATTTGTTGAGCATGTAGCGCACGAAGTTCGAGCCGATGAACCCCGCGCCGCCGGTCACCATGATGTGCTTCATCCCTGGTTTGTCCCTTTCATTCCGTCGCCACGTCTACCATCACCGCGCCGAGCAGGTGCGCGCCGACCCGCCCGAGCTGGTCCCTGGCGCGTTGGGCTTCCCCCCGCCGGGTATGGCCGGCGCGCACGGTCAACAAGACGCCATCCACCTGCGTGGCCAGCTCAAGCGCATCGGTGGCGGTCGTGACCGGCGGCGCGTCGAAGAGGATGATGTCGGCCTCCCCGCGCAGGCGGCCGATCAGATCGGCCATGGCCGAAGATGCCAGCAGGTCGGCCGGCACGTCTACGGCCGGGCCGCCGGGCAAGATGCGCAGGTTGGGGATGGCGGTCGTCTGCAACGGCAGCGCGCCGTCGCTCCGGTCGAGCGCGGTCGTCACGCCGGCCGTGTTGTCCACGCCGAACAGGGCATGTTGGGCCGGCCGGCGGAGGTCACAATCCACGATGATGACGCGCGTGCCCACGCGGGCGAAGGTGACGGCCAGATTCGCGACGGCCTGCGCTTTCTGCTCATCGGGACCGGCCGCCACCATGAGGACGGTCTGCAGAGGCATCTTTTTGCCGACGGCCGTCAGGTTGGCGCGCAGGCGGCGATAGGCTTCGGCGGCCGGCGAGGCGGGATCGGTCAGGGTAATCAGGTCGGGGCTCATGGAGTACCTCCGGCGAATCTCAGCGGCGGCCCGGCGCGGCCGGCCGTCGGGAATGGCTTGCCGCGGCCGCCGGGATGGCGGCCAACACCGGCACGCCGAGCGTGCGTTCGACCGTGGCCGGCGTGGCCAGGATGTCGGCGGCCATCCATTCGAGCGCCAGGACGATGAGCGCGCCGATCAGCGCGCCCAACACGCCGCCGGCCAGGGCGTTGACGAGCGGCTTGGGCTGATAGAGCGGTGCGTCAATCAGGCTATCCACCAGCTTGACTTCGATGCGGTTGTTTTTGTCCTGGGTGTTGTAGTAAGCCACGCGGTCGTCCACGAAGAGATCGGCCATGGTCTTGGCGATCCGTTTGGCGACCTCCGGGTCACGGTCTTTGGCGTCAATGCGGATAATGAAGTTTTCGGGCTCCGCGCTGACGGTGATCTTGGCCAGGAGATCGTAGGAGTTCATGTCGAGCTGGGCGCGCGCGATGACCCGGTTGGCCATGTCGTGCGTGTTGATGTTGTTGACGAAGTTGCGCAACAGGTCTTTGGCGCTGTTGCCCAGGCCCCAGTCGGGTCGGGCCGGCACGGCGCTGATGCGCGCGGTGGCGCGGTAGATCTTCGTTTGCACGAAGCTGAGGCCGAGGGCGGCCGTGGCCCCGATCAGGGCCACCACGAGGATGATCCAGCCTCGTCGGCGCAAGATGTCGAGATAGGCGCGTAGGTCCATGGCGCGGCCTCCTGCCGCAAAATCGGTCGAAAGTGATGATGCAACAAATTTCATTTTACACGCAAACTACCGATCCGCCAAACCGTCCGGTCGCCGTAACTGTTCACCGTTATCCCGCGCATTGCGCCTTGGGAGCGGTCCCTCACCCCCTGACCCCTCTCCCGCCAAGCGGGAGAGGGGGAACCCTGTCGAGGGTGGGGTTTTGGGGCCGCAAAGCGGCCCCAAAACCCCACTATAAAGAACTTCCCCGCCCCCGCAAGCGGGGGCGGGGTTAGGGGTGGGGGCCGTACGACGTAACTGTGAACATTTACCTGCGATCGGCGTTTTGACAGGAGATCGGGTGGGAAGTACAATAACAAAAATCATTTCGCTGCAAAGACGACGCCATGCCCGATCCGGTTCCTGTCGAAGTAGCCGTGCAGACTCGCTGGCGCGATCTGGACGCGCTTGGCCATGTCAACAATGCCGTCTATCTCAGCTACTTCGAGCTGGCACGACTGGCATACATTCGGGCCCTTCTGGGGGAAGAGGCGGCCATCGACGCGCGCACGCACCTGCCGGTGGACTTCCAGTTCATCCTGGCCGAGGTGACTTGTCGCTATCGTTCGCCGGCGACGTTACGTGATCGGCTGATCGTGGCGGTCTGGGTGTCGCAGGTGGGCCACAAGAGCTTCGTCTTCGAGTATCGTATCCGCGATGATCGGTCGGGCCGGCCGGTGGCCGAGGGGTGCAGCACGCAAGTATGGTATGATTATGCGGCCGGCCAGAGCCGACCGGTGCCGGCGGAAATAGTGGCGAAGATGGCCGCCCTCCAGCAGACGCCGATCCCCAGACGAGAGATGTAGCATAGGATGTCCTCGCGGGCGTTATGGTTCTTGAGCCTCGCGCTGGCCGTGTTCGGTTGGGCCGGTGTGATCGTGTTGACGGCCGCGCTGCCGTTTTCGCCAGCCGCGCTGGCGGCCGTCCTGCCGATGTTGACCCTGGCGTTGACAATGACCGCGGCGCCGGCCGTGTGGGTAGTCGCCCGGCGCTTGCGCCTCTCCGGCGCCGGCGAGCGGCCGGGGCAGGCGCTGCGCATGGCGTTCTGGTTCGGCCTATGGGCCGCGATCTGCATCGGCCTACGGCTGTTGGGCCTGTTGAACGGGCTGATCGCGATCACCCTGGCGGTCATCTTCGGCCTGGGAGAAGCATTCGTGCAACAGTGGACGCGCAGATAGGAGAATTTCAGGTGACGAAAGGGCAATTGGGGGGAGTGTTTCTTTTGGGGCTGCTGGCGTTGGTCGTGGCTGCCTGTATGCCCGGCGCAGTAGCGCGACCGGTCGGCCCCGCCGCGACGCCGACGGTCGCGCCGCTTCCGGCCACCGCCACGCCGACTGCCGACATGATCGGCCCGGTCATGCCGACCGCGGCCGCGACGGTGAGCAAGGCCAGCAACGTGGCGATGGGAGTGGATGCGGACGGAAATTTCTACCGCGGGGACATCAACGCACCGGTCCGCCTGGTGGAGTTTTCCGATTTCCAATGTCCTTATTGCGGCCGCCACGTCCAGCAGACGGAGCCGCTTCTGAATGAAAAATATATCGCTACGGGCAAGGTCGTGGCGTTCTTCCGTCACTTCCCGTTGACGAGCATTCACCCGAACGCAATGCCGGCCGCGCAGGCGGCCTATTGCGCCGGCCAGCAGGCGCCGGCCTACTTCTGGGGCATGCACGACTGGCTCTTTGCCAATCAAAGCCTTTGGTCCAATGCAGCCGACGCGGCCGCTCAGTTCCGCCAGCAGGCGCTGGCGCTGGGCGTGGATGGCGCGCGCTACGACGCCTGCCTGAAGGATCCAAAGACCGATGCGCGCATCCAGCGCGATCTGGCGGAAGGCCAGGGGCTCGGCGTGGAAGGCACGCCGGCCTTCTTCATCAATGATTGGCCCCTGGTCGGCGCCTATCCCTTCGCCGAGTTCGAGAAGGTTATCGCCAAGGCGGCGCAGGGCCTCCATCCGCCGCCCACCCCTACGCCGTTGCCGCCCAATGTCCAGCCCTACGATGTGAATCCGAGCCGGCCGGGCTTTACGTATGACGGCAGTCCGTCGTTGGGCGCCGAGCAGGCGCCGGTCCTGCTGTTCATCTTCAGCGACTTCGGTTGTCCGGCGTGCGTGGAATTCTCCCGCAACGTCGAATTGCCCTTGCGCGAGAAGTACGTGAAGACGGGCCAGGTACGGGTCATTTTCAAGTTCCTGCCCCTTGCCGCGCCCAAGACCGCCTTGGCCGCGTTCTGCGCTGCGGATCAGGGCAAGTTCTGGGAGTTCTCCGACCGGCTGGCGGCCGAGCAAGGCCAATGGCAGGAAGGGGACGCCGTGGCCATGTCCGCTTATGCCGGCAAGCTGGGATTGGACACCGGCCGCTTCGCCAAGTGCGTGGCCGACGCGGCCGGCCAGGCGCAGATTGATGCGGACATGGAGCTGGCAGCCCAGTTGCAGATCGGCCAGGCGCCCTATTTCCTGGTCTTGAATCCGGCCGGCCAGGTTGGCCAGCGGGTGCCCAATCTGGTGCCGCTCGAACAGTTCGAGCAACTGATCCAGGCCGTCCAGAAACCGCAAGCGGCCGCGCCGACCGCCAACCCGCCCACGCCGGCGCCGGTCGCCGCCATCTCGCGGCCCGATCTGCCCGTGGGCGTGGATGCCGACGGCAACTTCTATCGGGGCGACCCGAGGGCGCCGATCCGGCTGGTGGACTTTTCGGACTTTCAGTGACCATTCTGCGCTCGTCACGAACTGCAGACGAGCCCGCTTCTGGATGAAGCGTACACAGCAAACGGCAAGCTGGTTGTCGTCTTTCGCAATTTCCCGTTGACCAGCATTCATCCCAACGCGCTGCCGGCGGCCAAAGCTGCCTGGTGCGTCGGCCAGCAGTCGCCCAGGTGGTTCTGGGCCATGCACGATTGGTTGTTCGCCAACCAGAACGCCTGGGCCGCCGCGGCCAACGCGGCAGCCCAGTTCCGTCAGCAGGCGCTGGCGCTCGGCGCAGATGCCGGCAAGTACGATGCGTGCCTCAAAGAGGCCGGAACGGAAGCCCGCATTCAGCGCGATATTCAAGAAGGCAATTCATTGGGGGTGCGCGGCACGCCGGCGTTCTTCCTCTATCGCGTGGACGCGCAGGGGAAGGTAGTGGCGACCAGGAACATCTCCGGCGCGTTGCCTTTCGCGCAGTTCGATCAGACGCTCAAGGCCCTGTTGGGCCAATAGCGCCTTGCCGGGGCGTACAAGGACGCCGGGGATGGTGGCTTGCCGATGCACATCAACGAATTCAAGCTGGAACGCTTCTTTGCCGCGCACGAGTTTCGGGCGCGCTACCTGCTCAGCGCGTCGGATTGCGAAACGCTGACGCAAGCCGATTTGCTCGCGCTGGCCGACGCGCCGACGCTGGCGCTATGGCGCGATCTCAAGCTCGGCTATACCGAATCGGCCGGCCATCCGCAGTTGCGCGCGGCCGTAGCGCTGCTTTACGACGAGATCGCGGCCGACGAGGTCTTGATCGCCGCGCCCGAAGAGCTGATCTTCATCGCCATGAACGTGCTGCTGGCGGCCGGCGATCACGCGATCGTCACCTTTCCCGGCTATCAGTCCCTCTATGAGGTGGCGCACGCGCTCGGCGTCGGCGTGACGCGCTGGATGCTTCGCCCCGCGGCCGACGGCTGGCGGCTCGATCTGGACGCGCTGGAGCGCAGCATCACCCCTGCCACCCGACTGCTCGTGATCAACTTCCCGCACAATCCGACCGGCTTCCTGCCGACCCGGACGGAATTCGAGGCGATCCTGGCGGCGGCACGGCGGCATCACCTGTACGTCTTCTCGGACGAGATGTATCGCCTGTTGGAGTATGACCCCGGCGACCGGCTGCCGTCGGTTGCCGACATCTACGAGCGCGGCATTGCGCTCTCCGGCCTTTCCAAGTCTTTCGGCCTGCCGGGCCTGCGCATCGGCTGGCTGGCCACGCATGATCGGGCTTTTCTGGAGCAGGCGGCCGCGTTCAAGGACTATACCACCATCTGCAACAGCGCGCCGGCCGAGATCCTGGGCATCATCGCGCTGGCCGCCCGCGAAGAGCTCCTGGCGCGCAATCTGCGGATCGTGCAGAAAAACCTAGCCCTGGCCAACCGTTTCTTCGCCGACCGCAAGGATCGTTTCCGCTGGTTCGCCCCGCGGGCCGGATCGGTGGCCTTTCCGCAGCTCCTCTCGGCCACGCCGGTCGCCGAATTCTGTCGAGACGTGCTGGCCAAGCGCGACCTGCTCATCTTGCCCGGAGACGCGTTCGATTGGGCGGGGAATCATTTCCGCGTGGGGCTGGGGCGCAGCAATTTCGACGAAGCGTTGGCCGCGCTGGAAAGCTACGAGGCGGATGATCAGCGGTCGTCTTGAGCATGCCCCGTCTGGGAGGTGGATGACGACTCACAGGCCGGGCAATGCTTGGGGTCCTTCAGCTCGATGAGGTGCTCGGTGCACACCGCGTAGAGCGTCACCCGGTCGAACAGGCCGAACTTGCGTTCGACCGTCGCCTCCAGCGCCAGATGTCGGCATGTGCTCGCGCGCAGGATGCCGGGCACGGGGCAGGAATCGCAGAGACTTCGCTTCCACGGCCGGCGATTTTCACGGTTGCGCTCGATCAGCCGGCACTTTTCGATGTTCCGGCCGCGATGATAATCGGCGTAGAAATAGGGACAATTGACCGGTTGGCTCATACGACAAAGCTCCTTCGGCCGGCTCAGATCAACACCAGCGCAATCCCCACCAGAGCGATCCCTGCGCCCACGAGCTCGTTCGGCCGGGGCATCTGGCCCAGCAGAAGCGCGGCCAACAGCACCCCGCCGGTCACCTCTTGCGAGGCGATCAGGTTGACCACGGTGGCATGAGCGCGGCGGAGCGCCGCGTTGTACAGCGTATGGCCGGCGCCCAACGGGATCAGTCCGGCCGCCAACAATGCCAACAGCGCCCTACTGCTCGCCCCTTCGGTCGCGAACGTCGCCCCGGCCGCCGGCAAGGCCCACAGGCCGGCCGCGGCATATACCGTGCCCGCGTAGGTGAACAGGCCGTAGCGCGCGCGCTGCGACCGCCCCGCCACCGAATAGAGGCCGAAGGTGATCGCCGAGGCGAGCGCCAGCAGGTCGCCGAACGCCATCCGGCCGTCCATGCGCGGCTCAAAGCCGACCAGCAGGCCGATGCCGATGACCGTCACGATCACGCCCAGCCATTTGCGCCAGGAGATCGGCTCGCGCAGGAAGATGGCTGAAAAGAGCGTGACGAAGATGGGCGCGGTGTAGACGATGGCCAGCGACTGGGCCACGGTCGTGAAGTTCAGCGACGCGATGTACGACAGAAAGTGCAGCGCGGTCACGAAGCCGAAGCCGACGAATAGGGGTAGATCGCGGCGGGTCGGCAGTAACGGCTGGCCGAAAAAGCGCCCCAATGCCGCGATGCTGCCGGCTGCCACGGCCAATCGGCCGAAGGTGATCACGAAGGGGCTCAGCGGCGCCGCAGCCAGGATGAGCACCGGGCTGGTGGAAAAGGCCAGGACCGCGAGCAGCGCCAACAGCACTCCGCTGCGCGTGGCGTGCCCCCCGGCCTGGTTCAGCGTTTGCCGTTCGGCCACGGTTCAATAGCCGGGCAAAGCCGGCAGGATCGTGAACAGGATCATGCTCAAGACGATCAGCAGCGAGATGACCAGAAAGAGGATCACGCGCCAATCGCGACGCCTGGACTTGCGACGTGCCATGTGCCATCACCTCGTGGATGCCCCTTGCCGTGGCGGGCCAGAATGCTCCGCAACGCTTTGAACGAAGCGATTATAGCCCCGCCGTGGCCCTCTGTCAAAGGCGCCATCCGCGAGAGTCGGCTTCTCCCCGCCTGGGCCCCAGCGGGGCCCAGGCGGCCACCACCTCACTTCACAGGCCAGACCAGCGGAAAAGCGTCCCCGACGAGACGCTCCCCATCTGCCACCGTAATGAACGGCTTCATCGGATGATTGCCGCGCGCGTCATAGCGGGTCTGCTCGGTCATGTAATGGATAGCAATGGCTCGGCGCGGCCGATTGCTGGTGTTCGCACCCGAACCGTGCCAGGTGAGCGAATGATGAAAATGAACATGGCCCTTCTTGACCGGACAGGTAACCACATAGACCGGATGCCCTTCATAGGTATCCGGCAGCGCCGCGCCGTCGGGCCACGAACGCAGAAAGCTGTCGTGGTCGCCCCACAGATGTGACCCCGGCACCATGTACATGCAACCGTTGTCCAGATCGGCGTCGTCCAGCGCCACCCAGGCCGTGATCTGCGCGTGTTTCGGCTGCAACGTGGGCCATGCGGGCGAATCTTGGTGCCAATGCAGCCGGCCGCCATGTTCGCGCGGCTTGTACTGGATCTGGTCATGCCAGATGCGCAATTCGGTCGCGCCGCTCAACTGGGCCGCCATCTGCGCGATGGTCGGATTGGTGACCAACGCGCGAAACGCCGGACTGGCTTCGTAGATGTTGACGATCTGCCAGATCGGCCGCTCATCGTCGTTGGTCAGGTTGCGCAAAAGCACGGGCTGTTTGACGGCCGGGTTGTTCCGATCACGGATCACCCGTAGGGTCTCTTCGCGCAAGACCTCCACCGTCTCCTCATCCAACACCGGACCGCCGTTCACGAAACCGTTGCGCCGATACAGGTCTAGCTGCAGCTCCGACAGGCTCATGTATCCTCCACAAGACAGAAATAGTGCGCGGCAGTACACTTTTTGCCCTGCCCTGAAAAGTCAGGACGTAGGGCTTTGTGGGCCAGGAATTTACTTTTGCGGCCGCCCTACCTCTCTCCCCCCATGCCCCCCTCTCCCCTTTCAGGGGAGAGGGGGATGCCGGAGGAGGGGTTTGCGGGCGGCTTCGCCCGCAAACCCCTCCTCCGATTTCTCCCCGCCCCCGGTTTCGCGAAATTTCGCGAAACCGGGGGCGGGGCCGGGGGTCAATTTACTTGAGGATATCTGAAAGCGAGGCGTTTGTCTGTAAGCTGCGCCGGCTTTGTAGCATCATTCTCCGGCGTCCGGCGGCAACAGCGCACACACCGCATCGCGCAGCTCGCCGGTGGCTACCAGCTCGTGGACGGCGTTGATCAGCGGGTACATGACCGTGTCTTGCGCGACGAACGGCACGCGCGCCCGGATCAGGTCGTAGGCGATCTGCGTGCCCCGGCCGAGCCGGGCGTCCGGTTGCACCTGACGGCGGAAATCAATGCCTTGGGCGGCGGCCAGCAGCTCGATGGCCAGGATCTTTTCCACGTTGCGGATCACCCGGCGCGCCTGGCGGCCGGCGATCGGGCCGTTCGAGACGTGATCCTCCCAGTTGGCCGAGGTGGGGATGGTATCGGCGCTGGCCGGATGGGCCAGAGCCTTGTTCTCCGAGGCCAGGGCCGCTGCGGTATACTGCGTGAGCATGAAGCCCGAATTGAGCCCGCCCTGTTGCGTCAAGAAGTCCGGCAGGATGTGCCGATTGCTCGTGCCGTCCGTCAGGCGGGTCAGCCGGCGCTCGGACATGTTGCCCAGTTCGGTCATGCCCAGCCCCAGATAATCGAACGCGATGGCCAGCGGCTCGCCGTGGAAGTTGCCGCCGCTGATGGCGATGGGCCGGTCCTCTTCCCAGAAGATCAACGGGTTGTCGGTGGCGCTGTTCAGTTCGATCTCCACCACCCAGCGCGCGTATTTGATCGCATCGTGGCAGGCGCCGTGCACCTGGGGGATGCAGCGCAGGGTATACGCGTCCTGCGGATCCGGATCGTCGGCCGGCCGGACGAAGGTGGAGCCGGCCAGCAGCCGGCGCATGAAACGGGCACAATCTATCTGCCGTGGGTGCGGCCGAACGGCATGAATGCGCTCGTCGAAAGCCCAGAGCGTGCCATGCAGCGCCTCCAGGCTCAGTGCGCCGGCGATGTCGGCCACGAGCGCGGCGTTTTCGGCCTCGATCACGGCCAGGCACCCCAACGCGGTCATCAGCGCGGTGCCGTTGGTGAGCGCCAGCCCCTCTTTGGCCTCCAATGTCACCGGCGACAGGCCGGCGCGGGCCAAGGCCGCGCCGCCGGGCATCCGTTGCCCCTGATACTCCGCTTCGCCCAGGCCGATCATGACCAGCGCCATATGGGCCAGCGGCGCCAGGTCGCCCGACGCGCCCAGCGACCCCTGGATCGGCACGATCGGATGGACGCCGCGTTCCAGCATCTGCAGGAGCAGGTCGAGTGTTTCCGGCCGGATGCCCGAATGGCCTTTCGCCAGCGCGTTGGCGCGGATCAACATCATGGCACGCACCACGGGGGTAGGGAACGGCTCGCCCACGCCCACCGCATGGCTCATGATGATGTTGCGCTGGAGCTCGCGCACCTGGTCGGGAGGGATCAGGCGGTCTTTGAACGCACCGAAGCCGGTGGTGATGCCGTACACGATCCGGCCTTCGGCCACAAACTGCTCGACGGCCCGGCGGCTGCGGCCGACGCGGCCGGCTGCCTCGGGGCTCAGTGCAAAGGTCACCTCGCCCGGGTCGGCGTAGGCCGCCTCGACGACCTGTTCGATCGTCAGGTGTTCGCCGTCGAGAACGAGGTGGCCGAGCGTGCCGCGGGCGCGTCCGGCCGCCTCGGCGTCATAAGGGGTGAAATCGTCGGTCATCCGGTTCCTTCCGTAGCGCGGATGTGCGCCAGCGCCCGGTCGATCATGTCGCGCGTGGCGGGGCTCAAGTCGTAGGCCGCCAGCGCGTCCGGTTCCACCCAGCGCACTTCCGCGGCATCGTCGCCGGCCCGCAGCTCGCCCGCGCGATAACAGGCCAGAAAATCCACGATCACGTAGTGCGAGCGAACGCGGCCGTCCGCGTCACGGTGGATCGGCTCGAAGAGGCCGAGCAGCGGGCCGACCTCGATCTCGATGCCGCATTCTTCGCGCACTTCGCGGCGGAGCGCGTCTTCCGCGGTCTCGCCCGCTTCGATCAGGCCGCCGGGAATGGCCCAGCGGCCCTGGCCCGGCGGCCGGCCGCGACGCTCCAACAACACCCGTCGGCCGTCCCAGATCACCGCGCCGACCGCGGCCAGCGGCCGGGTGGGATAAAGTCGCTCTGTGCGGTCGTCACTCAACGCCGTCATCTCCAGGCAAAAAAGATAAAGAGGCCTCTGCGCGTCTGCGCAGAGGCCGAATCGCGGCGACCCTCTGTACCCGATGCCGCGCCGGGCACACATAAGGTCAACGGTTTTACAAGCGCGCGGCGATGCGCTCAGTCTTTGGCCGAATAGCCCGGCCCTTCTTTGAAGAAAGCGTCGTTCAGGGCGATGGCTGGCGTCAGATCAATGACTTCGCCCTTCTTCAGGATGCGGGTGCCTTCCAGATGGACCGGCTCGCCTCGGCTGTTGGTGCCATCGTAGACCTGATCGAAGCCCGGGGTGCCTTTCGGCTTGTTGAGCCGTTGCGGCAGTTCGACCCCGCGCACATTGATCGTGCCCTTGGCGACGTAATCGCTCGGAACGTCCTCTTCGGGGAAGATGGCTTCCCAGGGGCATTCCGGCACGCACGCTCCGCAGTCAATGCAGGTGTCGCGATCAATGTAGTACAGAGGCCACTGCTCTTCGGGCTTGCCGGGAACGATGCACTCGACCGGACAAACTTCGGCGCAGCCGCCATCGCGCAGGCAGATCTCGGTAATGATGTGGGTCATGGAAGCTCCTCCTTGAGAGGGAATAGGATTGATGCCCGAGCAACCGGAGATGTTGCCCGGCGTTTGCCGATCCGACAGCTCGCATTCTACAAAATGTCCGACGGCTTGTCAAACTGCTTGTGCCGAGGTTGCGGTCTTTATGTCGTGACTGGCCCGCGCGTTGACGGTTGCATCAGGATTCGGCGATCTTGCGCAGGCGTTCGGCGTCCAGGATGGTGATGCGTTTGCGGCCGATCTCGATCAAGCCGTCGTTCTTCAGCTCATTGAGGACTTGCGTGGCCGTCTCGCGATAGGTGCCGATCGTCTCGGCCAGGTCCTGATGCGTCAGGCCGACGATGGTGCGGCCGTCCTGTTCGGCCGCCAGACGCAACAACAACGAAGCCAGTCGGGCCGGGATCCCCTTGAACGCGATATCTTCGAGCCGCGCCTCGGCGTCGCTGAGCCGCTTGTGGGTCAAAGCCAGGATGCGCCGTCCGATGATCGGCGCGGTGAGGATGAGTCGTTCCAGATCGGCCCGGCTGAGGACGATGATCGAACAGTCTTCCATCGCCTCGGCGAAGGCATTATGCATCTGCTGGCCCATCAGCGCCATCTCGCCGAACAGCGCACCCGGCCCCAGCGTAGCGAGCACCAGCTTCTTGCCTTCGGGCGAAATGCGATAAAGCTGCACCCGCCCCTGGCGCAACAGGAAGAGCCGTTCGCCTGGATCTTCGGGCCGATAAAACACGCGGCCGCGCGGCACGTTGGTGAGCGTCGTCACGCGCTCCAGTTCGGCCATGTCACGGGCGGGCAGGTCATGAAAAAGCTCGTTCTCCTGGAGGTATTCTCGCTTGGCGCCCATGTTGTATTTCCATTGTGGACCGGTCTTGCAGCCGTCTCTTTGTTCCAGTCTTCATTATAGCGAGCTTGCGGCCAAAAGGCAAGCTTTTTACGTGTTGAAAGTGTTCACCGTTGCCCCGGCACAGCACCCTACCCTGTGCTGCCCCTGGTTGGGGGAAGCGGTTGATCCCACCTCCGTTCCCGCCTCCTGTATGAAGGTTAACAAAATAGACGGGTAAGCGCATGATGGTACGGGCGTGCCGTCAAGCCGGTCCGCCCGGCGGTGAACCGACCGGGCTACCCTAGCGGCGCCCCGTAATGAATGTTAAGAATTTATTCCGGTAATCGAGCCGCGCTCGCCGCGATGT
>JBBIKA010000012.1:20830-41318 GCA_037445695.1 Chloroflexota bacterium | reverse complement strand
TTCGTGTCTCGTCGCCCCGCCCCCCACCCCCCGCCCGGCGCCCTTTGGTGGGGGGGTTTTTTTTTTGTTGTTTTGGTTTTGGGCCCGGCCCCGGGCCCCCAAAACCCTACCCTTGACAGGGTTCCCCTTAGAGGAAAGGAGAGTGTTGGACACAAGACGGCTGTTGTGGTAAGCTAAACGCCATGTTCGATTTGCGAACGGCTGTGCGGCAATACATCCGGCGTTATGATCTGTTGCAACGGGGAGAGGCGGTGGTGGTCGGCGTGTCGGGCGGACCCGACTCGCTGTGTCTGCTCCACCTGTTGCACGCGCTCGCCGGGGAAATGGCGCTGCGCCTGCACGTGGCGCACCTCAATCACGGCCTGCGGGGCGCGGAGGCGGATGCCGATGCGGAGTTCGTGGCCGGCTACGCGGCCGCGCTCGGCCTGCCGTACACGATCGGCCGGGCCGCTGTGGCCGCCCTGGCCGAGGCCGGCCGCCTCTCGCTGGAAGAGGCGGCCCGGCAGGCGCGCTATCGCTTCCTGGCCGAGGTGGCCCGCAGCGTTGGCGCCGAGACGATCGCCGTGGGCCATAACGCCGATGATCAGGCCGAGACCGTGTTGATGCACTTCCTGCGCGGGAGCGGCCTTTCCGGCCTGCGGGGGATGCTGCCGAAGACGCCTCTGGGGGAATACCGGTTGGGCGAGGATGCGGCCGCCGCGCCAGTCTCCGGATCGCATTTGCCCTACATTGTGCGCCCTCTGCTGGCGATTCCGCGCCGCGAGATCGCTCTGTACTGCGCCGAACATGGCCTGCAGCCGCGCTTCGACCTCAGCAATGAAGACACGACCTTTTTCCGCAACCGGCTGCGCCACGAGCTGTTGCCGATCCTCGAGCGCTACAACCCCGCGATCCGCGAGATCTTGACGCATACCGCAGCCGTGTTGGCCGGCGATCACCAGATCGTCCACTCGGCCATCGAGGATGCCTGGTCGCGCTATGCGCGCGTTTACCCAACCCCGGAAGGCGGCGAGGTGTACTTCGACCTGCCGGCGTGGCGCGCGTTGCCGCTCGGCCTGCAGCGCGGCCTGTTGCGCGCAGCCATCCATCGGTTGCGCGCCAACCTGCGCAACATCAATTGGGAACATGTCGAGCGCGCGGTCTGGCTCTGCCGGGAGGGGACGACCGGCCAGAAAGCGACCCTGGCGGCCGGGCTGGAGGTCGAGATCGGCTATCGGGCCCTGCGCGTCGGGCCGGAGGGCTCGCCCCCGGCCGCGCCGGATTGGTTCATCCCCCACCCTGGCCCCCACCCCCGACCCCTCCCCCAAAATTGGGGGAGGGGTCGGGGTGGGGGAGGGCCGCTCTTGGCCGGGCCGCGACCTCTGCTCGTCCCCGGCCGGACGGACCTCGGCGAGGGCTGGCGCGCCGAGATCATCGCGGCCGATCGCCGCGTCGTTCCGGCCGGCCTGACGGCCGCCGATCCCTGGACGGCCTTTCTGGATGCCCGCGCGGTCGGCGCGGAGCTGACGTTGCGTCCTCGCCTTCCGGGCGACCGCTTTCAGCCGCAGGGCATGGCCGGCCACCACATGAAGCTCAACGAATTCATGATCAACGTCAAGTTGCCGAAGGCCCTGCGCGAGCGGTGGCCGCTCCTGGTCGGCGCGGGAGGCATCGCCTGGGTTTGCGGCCTGCGCGTGGCCGCCTGGGCCGCGGTCACCGCGCATACGGAGGCGATATGGATCGTGAAGCTGGTGCGCGGGGAAGGCGAGGAGGCGTGAGTTGAGCGGCAAAGGGCCGGCCGTCTATCTATGGCCGGGCAAGGACAAGCCGGTGCGCCAGCGCCATCCGTGGATCTTCTCGGGCGCGATCGGCCGCACGCGCGGGGAACTGGCGCCCGGCGCGACGGTGGATGTCTACGACGCACAGGGGGAGTGGCTGGCGCGCGGCTATGCCAACCCGCGCTCGCAGATCGTCGTCCGCCTGTTGACGTGGGAGCGCGCTGAGCCGGCCGACGCCGACCTCTGGCAGCGCCGGCTGATGGCGGCGGCCGCCGCGCGGGCCGACCTGGCCGCCGATCCGGCCACGAACGCCTATCGCCTGGCCTACGCGGAGAGCGACGGCCTGCCGGGCCTGATCGTGGATCGCTACGGCGATTGGCTTGTGGTGCAGTTCCTGACGGCGGGAGTCGAGGCGCAACGGGAGCTGCTGATGCAGCTCCTGGTCCGGCTCTTCGAGCCGGCCGGCATCGTGGATCGCTCTGATGCGGCGGTGCGCCGCCAGGAAGGCCTGCCGTTGCGGAGCGGGGTGGCCTGGGGCCAACCCCCGCCGGCCGACCTCGTCATCCTGGAGCACGGCCATCGCTTTCGGGCCGACCTGCTCGGCGGGCAGAAGACCGGTTTCTATCTGGATCAGCGGGAGAATCGCCGCATCGTCGCCGCCCATGCGCGCGGCCGGCGGGTACTGAACGCGTTCAGCTTCACCGCGGCGTTCGGCGTCTATGCACTGGCCGCGGGCGCGACGCACGTCACCAACGTGGACAGCTCGCACGATGCGCTGGTCGCCGCGGAAGCCAATCTGCGCCTCAACGGCTTCGACCCCGACCGTCAGGCCGAAGCCATCGTCGGCGACGTGTTTCAGGTGTTGCGCGGCTTCCGTGACGAGGGTCGGCAGTTCGACCTGGTGATCCTCGATCCGCCGAAGTTCGCCAAGAGCAAGGCCGAGCTCGACGGCGCTGCGCGCGGCTACAAGGACATCAATCTCCTGGGGCTGAAGCTGCTCGCGCCCGGCGGCCTGTTGGCGACCTTTTCGTGTTCCGGCCTGGTGACGCCGGAGCTGTTTCAGAAGATCGTCTTCGGCGCCAGCGTGGACGCCGGCCGCGACGCGCAGATCATCGCCCGGCTGGGCCAGGGCGCCGATCACCCGATCCGGCTCAGCTTTCCGGAGGGGGAGTACTTGAAGGGCCTTTTATGCCGAATCGTGTAGAGGGGTAGGTCATTGCCGAAGCGTGGAGATAGCATGAGACGGATGCTTGCTCTTGGGATGGCCGGCCTGATGATGGTGGCAGCAATCTGGAGCACGCCGGCCACGCCGGTCGCCGGCCAGAGCGCGGAGCGGCTGGTGCTGGCCTTCTATTACACCTGGTTCGACGAGCATAGCTGGGATCCGGCGCGCTTGCCCGACCTGCCGATGACGCCCTATGTGTCGCGCGAGCGCGCGGTGATGGCGCGCCACATCGAACAGGCAAAGGCCGCGGGCATAGATGCGTTCGTCGTATCATGGTATGGCCCCCGTGTCGAGAACAATCAGACCGAGACCAACTTTCGCGCCATGCTCGACGAAGCGGCCGGCCGCGGCTTTCGGCTGGCGCTCGATGTGGAGGTGAGTTCGCCCTTCTTTGCCGGCCCGGCCGATGTACAGGCCGCGCTGCAGGCGTTGCTGGCTACCCACGCGCGGCATCCGGCCTATCTCAAGGTGGGCGGCAAGCCGGTGATCTTTTTCTGGCGCCAGCAGCGCTTCGATCTGGGCACGTGGACTGCGATCCGCGCGGCCGTGGACGGTGGCCACAACAGTTTGTGGATCGAAGAAGGGGTAGATGTCGGCATGCTCAGCGTGTTCGACGGCCACCACCTGTACAAGGTGATCTGGAACCCGCCGACCGACCTGGCGTATACGGCCAACAAGTTCGGCCGCCTGGTGCGCAACGCGGCCGCAAACCTGGCCGCGCCGAAGGTCTACGTGGCCACCGTGATGCCCGGCTGGGACGATCGCAAACTCGGCCGCGGGGACAGCTTCGGCGTCAGCCGCGAGGGCGGCGCGGTGTATGAACGCTCATGGCAGGCGGCCATCGGCAGTTCGCCCGACTGGATCATCATCACCAGCTTCAACGAGTGGCCGGAAGGCACGTATATCGAGCCCAGCCGGGCCTACGGGAACCGCTACCTGGAGCTGACGGCGCGATGGGCGGCGATCTTCAAAGCAGCGGCCCTGCCGGCCCGGTCGGCCGCCGGAGAGTCGGTGGTCGCGGCGACGCCCCGGCCCACGGCCGTTGCCCCCACGCCAGCCGCGCGACAGCCGCCGCGCGGCTGGAGATCCCCCGTCTTTAGCTCGGAGCTGTTGATTTTGGAGCGGTGGGGTGGCGCCGTAGACCTGGGTGCGCCGTGAGCGAGGCCGGTAGGGTGACGGCCCTCGCCCCCGGCCCCTTTCCCGCTTGGCGGGAAAGGGCGAGCTAATAGCGGGGTATTTTGGCCGCCGAAGGCGGCCAAAATACCCCTTTCAAGGAATTCCCCGCCCCCCGCAAGCGGGGGGGGGCGAGGTCAGGGGGGGCCCACTGCAGCCGGAATTGCCGAAAGGCCTCTTGTCCCGCCAGAAGCTGAAGAGCCCGATTTTTAAGGCAACGAGGTGAGTTCATGATTGATCCTTCTTACATCAAGGAAATCCTGATTCCTCAGGATCGGCTTCAGCAGCGCATCGGCGAGCTGGGCGCGCAGATCAGCCGGGACTATGCCGGCCAGGACCTGCTGCTGATCGCCGTGCTGAAGGGGAGCGTATTGTTCCTCTCGGACCTCATGCGCTCCATCACGATCCCGCACGCCATTGATTTCATGGCGACGTCCAGCTACGGCGCCAGCACGGAATCGAGCGGCGTGGTGCGCATCCTCAAGGACCTGGATGAGCCGATCGAGGGGCGCAACGTACTGATCGTCGAAGACATCATTGACACGGGACATACGCTCAGTTATCTGTTGCAGCTATTGCGCGCCCGCATGCCGAAGACGCTGCGCATCTGCACTTTGCTCAATAAGCCGGGACGCCGCGAGGTGGATGTGCCGGTGGATTACATCGGCTTCGACATCCCGAACGAGTTCGTCCTGGGTTATGGGCTGGATTATGCCGAACTATATCGCAACCTGCCCTATGTGGCGGTGTTGGCGCCGCATGTCTACGCAGCCGACGCATCGTGAGCCGATGAGATGAGTCTCCTCCTCCCGGCGATTGAAATCGCGGCTAACGGGCCGATGGCCGGGCGTCCACCGGCGTGGACGCGGCCGCGCCCCTTCGCCCTGAATTCATTCGGGCTCCTCCTCCTGGTGGTGCTGGCGCTGTTCTGGCCCGGCGTGGCCCAGGCCGACGGCCTGATCATCCGTGCAGGGCCGATCGGCGAGGAGGGCCCTCAGGTAGACGCGGCGCAGCTATCGCCGGCGCCGCGCATCGCCGCGGCGTTGGCCGCGCGGCCGCGCATTTATGTGGTGCAACGCGGGGATACTCTTTCCGGCATCGCGACGCGCTTCGGCGTAGACGTGACGACGTTAATGGCCCAAAACGGCCTGACGAACGCCGACCGCATCTACGCGGGCATGGTGTTGCAGGTCGGCGCCGAGGCGGTGTTGTTGCCCGAGCTGCCGATGGACGGCGCGCTGAGGCGCGTGCAGCTTTGGCCGTGGCCGCCTGCCCAAGGGCAAACCTTGATCCTGTGGTTGCGCACCCGTTCGGCCGTTAGCCCGACCGTGCAGTTCGCCGCGCACGAAGTTCCGGTGATCGCCACCGGCCGGCAGTATTGGGCGGCCGTGCCCATCGAGGCGCTGGCCGCGCCTGGCACCCGGCCGTTGACCGTCACGGTGGGTGGCGCGAGCTGGACGTTGGCGGTGCCGATCCGCGAGGGCGTGTTTGAGACGCAACAGATCCCGGCCGAGGCGAGCGATCCGATCTTGAGCCAGGTCGAGAAGGTGAATGCCGAGTGGGAGCGGTTGGCGGCTTTGTTCGGCCAACGCAACGCCGGCGGCTGGACCCCGCGCAGTCGCTTTGTGACGCCTCTGGCCGCCGGCGCGGCCTACGCGCACAGCTCGCCGTTCGGGTCACGGCGCACTTACGGCGGCGCCGCGGGCCTGAGCGCTCATGCCGGCGAGGATTACGCCGCCGCGCCGGGCACGGTCGTGGTGGCGCCCGCGGCCGGCGTCGTCGTCTTGGCCGAGCCGCTTTTTGTGCGCGGCAATGCGGTGATCCTGGATCACGGCCACGGCGTGTTCACCGGCTACTGGCATCTGGCCACGCTGAACGTGCAGGTCGGCGAACGCGTCGCAGCAGGCCATGTCCTGGGCACGGTGGGCAGCACGGGCTTGAGCACCGGCCCCCACCTGCATTGGGAGTTGCGGATCTCCGGCGTGGCGGTGGATCCGTTGCAGTGGGTGGAGGAGGGGGATGGGAATTAGGGATTGGGAATTAGGGATTGGGGGATCAGGGGGGATTGGAAATGATCCCAATTTACCAATCCCCAAGTACCAATCCCCAAGTACCAATCCCCAATCCCCAATTTCACTTCTTCTCCGCTTCTTCTTCTCCTGCGCCTTCTTTGGCGGCCTTGCCCTTCGCCACCACCTCGACCTCGGCGCTCGGAGCCTCGGCCGCGGCCTCTTCAAGCACACCGGCGCGCGACATCGTCAGGCTGAAGACGACGTGATCGGCCGGGGTGAGGACTTTGACGCCGGCCGGCACGGCCAGATCGCGCACGAACAGCTCATCATCCTCGCTCTTGAGGATGGCCAGGTTGGCCACCAGGTGATTGGGGATGTCGCCCGGCAGGCATTCGATCTCGACGGTGTCCAGGTTGCGCACCAGGACCAGGTCGCCATTGGCTTTGATGGCCGGGGCTTCCCCTTCGTGGATGATCGGCACATGGACGCGCAGCTTCTCGGTCATGGACACGGCCTGAAAGTCCACGTGCAGGAGGTTGTGCCGCACCGGGTGGCGCTGGACCTCGCGCGGCAAGACCTGCACGGGTCCCTGGCCGGCGATCTGCAACGTCATCAGGCCGGTCCCTACCTGATGGAGTGCCTTCTGGAGCTCCCTGACGTTCACGCTGATCGCCTGCGCCTGCATATCCGCGCCGTAGACGACGGCCGGCACGCGTTCTTCCCGGCGCAACTCGCGCACGGCATGGCGTCCCACCCCGCGCAATTCAGCATTCAAGACTATCTTTTCCATCGTTTCTCCCTTTGGCCCGGTTCATTTGCCGGAGTTTGCTGCATAGTCGAGCGCGCAGCGGCGCGCCGCTACAAAGAAGAGCCCGGCTTGCGCCGGGCTTTCGCTGTGCTATGCTATTTTACCCGATAACGGTCAGGTTCGTCAAAAGTGCGCCGGGCCGATTTCGGGTTGCCGGGTTGCTTCGTCCAGGCGCTGCTCCAGCTCACCGGCCGGGAGGCCGTCGGGCAAGCGCACCAGGTGGGCCGGACAGCCGCGCCGGCAGTCGCTGCTGCCGAAGCCACGTACAGGTGCGTCGGCCCCCGGCAGGCGCAACAACGCCTGCGCCCACCGGCACTCCAGGGTCATGGGCGTCACTTGCCAGTAGGCGCCGTAGATCGGCGCCTGTTGCGTCAAATAGTCAATATGCCAGTGGAGTCGCTTCTGCGACCGCTTATGGCGCGCCAGGCGGCTGCGCAGCCCACCGGCCGCCCGCGCGGTGCCGACATAAGCATAGCGGCCGGCCGGCAGGGTCACCGTGGCCAACCGACCGGCCTCGAACGTCAACGGGGTCGGCAGGTAAAGCAGCAGCACGTAAGAACCGGCCTCCGGCGGCCATTCGCTCTCCGCTAACCCCAGGCTCAACACGCGGCATCCACATCCTGGCGAATCGCCGCCATGCGCTTCTCCTTGTCGGCCACGAAGCGGCGGATTCCTTCCAGCAGCCAGCGCGGGGAAAGGTGCGCTTCTTCGATGACCTCGTCTACCGTGCCGCCCGTGCGCCAGCGGTTGTCCCAGTCGGCCGTCATGGCGTATGCCTCGGCCATCTTGTTGTAGAGCCACTGGCGCATGGTGATCCGCGCCTGCGTGCAGATCACGGTCGAATTCACCCGATCGGCCGGGCCGATGACCGCTTCGCGGTACACGGCGGGCTGCCTGGCGAACAGCTCATGGCTCGTCGCACAGACGAGCTTGACGTTGAGGTCGAGCTCGTCCAGCTTCGGCAAGAGCTGGACGACGCCGTTCACCGCGCTGGTGCCCTGGACGATAAACGTGCCGTCGCATGGCCGGCCGGGCTTGTAATCACGGATGATGTAAGCCCCGCGCGCGGCCTCGAAATGCGACGGGATGCCCAGCTTCGCCCGATCGGGGATGGTGATCGGCGGCCGGGTTAGGTGCAGCGCGATGATCGGCACATCGGTGGCCAATGCCGCGGCCAGCAGCACCGGCACCTCGTTGTGTTCCCACGGGTGCAGGTTGATGATCTGGCCTTCGGGGAAGAGCTGGGTGACCCCCGGCGCGAAGATGCCGAAGTGCGTGCGGCTATCTTCGGCCGTCTCCGGGCCGGAATGGCCCGCCACCCATAGCACCTTGCCCACCTTCAGGTCGCAATCCTGGCTGAGCTGGCTGAAGAGCCGCATCGGGCCGTAGAGCAGATACGCGAAGGAGCCGTAGGTCGAGCTGGCGGCCCAGAAGCCGTCGAATTCCCGTTCGGGATCGGCGGCCAGGTTGACGGTCGCGATGCCGGCCATGATGCCGGAGTTGGTGAACTCGGTGATCTCCTGCGGCAGGAGCGCGCCCTCATCGTTGCCGACCCGCTCGTACCAGCCGTAGCCCTTGAAGTCGCCGAACGGATCGGCGAAGCCGCTGATGTTGGTCGAACCGGCCAGATCGGCCGACGAGGCAATGAAGATCGGCCGGCCGTATTCCCGCGCGCCGAACGCGTTGATCCACGCGCCCCACTTCGCCAGCGCATTGCGGTTGGCGGCCGATTTGCCCGGCGGCAGATAAAGCTCGGCCGGATAATTGCGAGAGTCGAACAGCCGCGGGTCTTTGAAGGGATTGCCCTTGTGGCCCAGGCGAAAGGTCGGCAGTTCGACAGGTACTGAATCGCCGATGGCCACGAGGGTGTCGGCCAGGTAATCTATCAGGGCCTGATCGCGGCGGAGGACGCCGATCACCACCTCCAGGTTGGCGCGGAACTCGGCGCGCAAGGCGGCCGGATCGGTCGGCGCGGGGCCGCCCATGTTGACAAACTCGACGCCGTAGCGCTCGGCGAAGTCGCGCTTGGTAGCCCAGAACGCTTCGCTGTTGAGCGGATGCGGCACGCCGTGCGAGGCGTAGTCGTACTTGCCGTACCCGCGGCCCTTGCGCGTCTTGAACCACATCACCGAGGGCCGTTTCTGCGGATCTTGCTCTGTCGTCATGCTGAGGAGCGCCCGCGCCAGCGGCTCCCACTCGCTGCCCTGCTCGACGCCGTACACGCGCCAGCCGTGGCTGCCGAACCAGTCGGTCGGCGTGCCGTAGGTCACCGCGCTGACCGGATGGGCATCAATGCCGAAGTCGTTCCAGTCCAGCAGGTAGTGCAGGTTGTCGAGCCCCAGGCCCCAGGCCGAGTTCATGGTTTCGTGGGCCGCGCCCGCGCTGAGGCCGCCTTCCCCTTCCAGCGCGAACACTTTGACGCAGCCGGCGCCGGCGCGCTTGAGCGCCAGCGCCTCGCCGGCCGCGGCCGGGCTGCCGTGGCCCGATGGCCCGGTGTTGAACTTCAGAAAGAGAGTCTTGCCGGCCATCTCGGCATGGCCCGGCAGGCCGCGCCAGCGCCGGAAGCCGAGCAGATCCTCCCAGAAGACGGCCCGCTCGGGCCGCAGGCGGTATCGCTCGTCGCCGGTCTGCTCGTACTTGATGCGCAGCGCTTCGTCGAGCACGGCCATCGTGCAGTAGATCAGCGGGACAGTATGGCCGGCCACCAGCACGAAGCGATCGGCGAAGCGCTTCTCCGGCGCGCGGATGTCCCAGCGCATCGCGCCGCTGAGCAGCAGCGTGAGCAGCGCGTGCACCTTCGAGCGCGAACCGCCCGGATGTCCGCTCTGCCGGTAGTTCAGCATGATATCGAGCAGGTTGTCTATCAGGTCTTTGGTTTTCTCCCAATGGGGAAAGACGGCCGTCAGTTGAGCCAGGCGGTCGGCGGCCGCGGACTGCGTAGCTTCTGCCATGCCTAGAATCCTTTTTGCTTGTCCACCTGGTTGCGCAAGGGGAATTCGCCGCGCAGATATTTGTCCAGGTTGGCGCGGAACAGTTCCAACAGGTACTTCCGTTCGTATTGCGTGCCGCCGGCGATGTGCGAGGTGATGAGCAGGTTCTCGATATCCCATAGCTCGCTATCGGCCGGCAGCGGCTCCGGCTCGAACACGTCCAGCGCGGCGCAGGCGATCTTCTTCTCGCGCAACGCCTGCGCCAGCGCCTTCTGGTCAATGATGCCCCCGCGCGAGATGCCGACCAGCATGGCGCTCGGCTTCATCCGCGCGATCTGGGCCGCGCCGATCATGCCCTGGGCTTCGGGAGTCCAGGGCGCGGTGACCACTACGATGTCGGCTTCGGCCAGCAGATCGTCGAGGCGGTCCATGCCCCACAGCTCGTCTACGTAGACGGGCTTTTGGCCGGGATACTTGTCTACGACGATGATGCGCATCTCGAAGGCTTTGGCGCGCTTGGCCAGCGCCTGGCCGATGGAGCCGAGCGCGATGATGCCCATCGTCAGGCCGGTCAGCTCGATCAGCTTCGAGCGCAGGTCGCGCATCGCCCATTTGTGTTGGGGTTGCAGGAGAATGCTGTCGCGGATCCCGCGCGTGAAGGCCAGGATCATGCCCATGGCGCTCTCGGCCACGCATGCGGCATGGGTGCCGCGCGCGCCGGTCAGGATGACGTCGCCGTCCTTCAGCTCGGGGATGGCCAGGTAGTAGTTCACCCCCGTGCTGGGCGATTGCACCCATTTGAGCCGCTTCGCCGCCAGGAAGACGTCGCGGTTCAGATGGCCCATGTAGATGTCGGCGTCGGCGATGGCTTCGGCCACCGCCTTCGGATCGGCACAATGCACGAACTCGATGTCGGGATAGGCCTGCTGGAGCGCAGGAATCCCTTTTTCCAGGCCCATCATGTTCGGGCCAAACAGGACTTTCATGAGCAAGCTCCCCAAGAGGATATATGACGCGGAACAGGTTCCGCGGATCAACCTTACGGTTAGCCTTTGACGGCGCCGGCGGTCAGGCCGGCCACCATGAAGCGGTTCCCGATGGTATACAGGATCAACACCGGGATGGCCATGAGGAAGGCGGCCGCGCACAGCTCACCCCACGGCAACACATCGCCGATGATCATTTGCGCCAGGCCCACCGGCACGGTCATCTTGTTGGCGCTCTGGATCATCACGTAGGCAAAGAGGAACTCGCTCCAGGCCTGCGTCACGCCGAACAGCATCACCGCCAACAGGGCGGGCCGGGTCAGAGGCAAGATGATCATGAAGAAGGCCTGGAAGCGGTTGCAGCCGTCTATCAGCGCGGCGGCCTCCAGCTCTTCGGGGATGGAACTATAGTAGCCCATCATCAGCCAGATGGCAAACGGCAGGCTGAAGGTCGGGTAGGAGAGGATCAGCGCGCCCAGCGAGTTGGTCAGCTTCAAGCGGGTGAAGAGCTGGAAGATCGGGATGAGCATCATGATGCCGGGCATGAGATAGGCGACCAGCACGCCGCTTGAGATCGGCCCGGCCCCGCGCCAGCGCAGGCGGGTGAGCGCATAGGCGCTGGCGGCCGCGAGAATGGTTGACATCAGAGGAGTAATGATCGAGACGGTCAACGTGTTGCGGAGCCAGACCAGGAAATCGCGCGTGGGGCCGAGGAGGCGGGTGAACTGGTCGAGCGTCCAGGGGGACGGCCAATAGATGCTTTGGAAGCGGGTGATCTGCAATTCGGTCTTGAAGGCGGTGATGATCACCCAGTAGAAGGGAAACAATTCGAAGAGCAAGAGCAACGCCAGGGCGAGCGAGGGCGCGATCTGGCTGCGCCAGGCGGACTTGCGATAGACACGAGGCCCCGATCGGCCGCGCGCGGCGATGGTGCGGCCGAGCCGGCCAATGGTCTCGATGAGGCGTTCGATGTTGTCGTTGATGAACCAGAAGACGGCGAGCACGAGCCGGATCAGCAGCTTGAAGGGCCAGGCCAACGCCGCCAGCAGATCGGCCAGTACGCCCGGCTCAGCCGTGCGCTGTTCTTCGTACAGGCGCCGGCCGCTCATCATATAGCGACCCAGGATCATGATGACGATGGCCAGGATGGGCGCCATGGAGAGGGAGACGGCAATGCCCGGTCCGTAGCGATGGCCGCCGATGGCGTAGTTGTACGACAGGATGGCATAGACCTTGGTGGAATCCATCGGCCCGCCGCCGGTGAGCAGGTAGATCAGGGTAAAGGTGTTGAAGGTCCAGATGCTCGACAGGAGGGTGACTACGATAATGACGTAGCGCAGGCCGGGCAATGTGATATGCAGAAACTGGCGCCACGCGTTGGCGCCGTCAATGGCCGCGGCCTCGTAAAGCTCCTGGTCAATCGCCTTGAGTCCGGCGAGCAGGTTGATCGTGAAGAACGGGATGCCCTGCCAGAGATTGATGATCACCAGGGCCGTCAGCGCCGTGTCCACGTTGGCCAGGTACGCCGGTGGGTGTTTCGCCAGGCCCAGGATCACCAACAGGCGGCTGAAACCGCCATAGAGCGGGTCGAGCAAGCTCTTCCAGGTGATGGCCCGCACGATATCGGGCATGATCCAGGGCAAGAGGACCAGGCCGGTGAGGATGGCCAGACGATTGCCCAGGCGGTGCAATAACACGGCCGACAAAATGCCGATCAGGAGCTTGAGCGTCACCGAGGCGATGGTGAATTTGGCCGTGATGAGCACCGAGCGGCGGAAGAAGATATCGTTCCAGAGTTCGATGTAGTTTTTGAGGCCGACAAACGGGCCGATTTCGACGCTGGTGGTATTCGTAAAGCTGATATAGACCGCGCGCAGGAACGGATAGGCAATGATGCCGACAAGCAGGATCATGGCCGGCGCTATGAAGATGTAGGCTTCGAACCAATCCCGGCCCAGGACCTGTTGCAGGCGTTTGCTGATGACCTGCCGCAGCGAAACGCTCGGGGAAAGTGTGGTGGTCTGTGCAAGTTGCGCCACAATGCCTCCTTGGTCGCGGCAAGGATCAATGCGAGGGCGGCGCGCCGCCCTCGCATGCGACTCATGGGCTTACTTCTTTTCGCCTGGCAGGTTGAATTCCTTGAACACCTTGACGTAGCGTTCGTGGGCGGTCTTCACGGCCTCGGCCACGGGCGTGCCCCGCAGGATGTCGGCCACCATGTCGTTCTGGATGCCCGCTTGTCCAGCCGCGGCCATCGCCGGATTCATGGATGGGCCCGGATAGGTGCCCGGCACGACGTTGCCGGTCGGCGAGGTCGCGACGGCCCTTTGCTCCAGCGCTACTTTGTTGGTGGGGATGTACTTGGAGGCATCCCACAGCTTCTCGTAAGCGGGCAAGGCAAAGCCCGGCGCGTTCGCGAAGATCGCATCCATGCTTTCGAGCGGCAGCAGGAAGTGCAGGATCAACTCGCGCGCGGCGGCCGGGTTCTTCGCCCCGCGCAACATGGCGAAGTAGTTCGCGCTCAGGCTGTTGAACTCCAGGTTCACCGGGCCGCCGGCCGGCGAATGGAAGCCCGTGATGTCCTTGATCGGGTTGTTGTCCAGGATCGCCTTGCCGTAGACCGTGCCGCCATTTTGCGTGTATGCCAGCTTGCCGGCCAGGTAGGCTTCGTTGTTGGAGGGATCGGTCCATGCCAGCACGCCGGGCGGCAACATCGGCTTCCACTTGTCCTTCAGGTAGAGGTCGGTCATGACGGTCATGGCCTCGACCATCTGCGGGGAGTTGAGGGTGACGTATTGGCCGGTCTCATCCTGGACGTAAGCGCCCCAACCGTGCATGACCCGATAGCGGAACCAGTCGCCGTCACCGCAGCGGTTGATGGTGACGCCCCAGCCGTACAGCTCCTTGTCCGGGTTCGAGACCTCCAGGCAGGCCTCCCACAGATCCTTGTAGTGGCGGATCTTGTGGATGTCAATGCCCTTGGCCTCGAAGGCCGGCCGCTGGAACCAGCCGCCGTCGCTGCGCTGGAAGTAGGGCACGTAGTACCACTGGCCATCCTTGGTCATGTCGAACTTCTGGCGGGCCGATGGGCTGCCCCACTTGGCCGCCACCTCGTTGACGATATCGGTGACGGGATCCACGACTTTCAGTTGCACGAAATCCGTGATCGCATCGGTGTGCATGAGCAGGTCGGCCGGTGTGCCGGCTGCCGCCGCCGCCGAGAACTTCTCGACGAACGGCGTGCCGCCCGTGTAACCGGCTTCATAGCTCACCTCGACGGGCCATCCTTTCTCCTGGCAGAACTTCTTGACCTCGGCCTGGAACCAGTCGTTCATGGCCGGGAAGAAATCCTTCTTCTGCACGACTTGCAAGGTACCCTTGATCTCGACTTTCGCTGCCGGCGCTGCCGTCGGAGCGGCAGGTTGGGCGGGTTCCGTCGCCTTCGGTGCCGGAGGCGGGGCCGCCGGAGTCGGCGCGGGGGCGCACGCTGCGGCGGTCGCACTCACTGCACCAAGGACAGCCAGCCGCTGCAGGAAGGTGCGGCGGCTCATCACGTGTTTGTCGGACATGGCCATCCTCCTTCTTAGTTTTGGGAACGAACGATAGGGTTATGGAACGCGGCCTGCAGGATCACCGGAGCACTACTGAACGTCACCACCTCCTTCCTTCACATCAAACATACCATAACATACAGACGCCACCCTGTCAACTGCTACTCTTCCACCGCCTTGCGCAGCGCCTCGCCGTTCGTCTTCCAGTAGTTGAACAGGATGTAAATATCCATGTTCAGGTTGAAATGGCGGACGCCCATGTCCAGATAGCGTTTGGCGTCGTCCACCGAGCTGATCTCGGCGCGGGGCGGGATGCCCATCTTCAGCGCCGTCTCGAACACCTTCTTCTCCGCGGCCTTCACTTCGGGGTGATTGCGCTCGCCCCCGCGGCCGATGCTCATGGAATAATCCGAGGGTCCCCATTGGACCATATCAATCCCGGGCACCGAAAGCAGTTCCTCCAGGTGCTCGACGGCCTGCTTCTTTTCGATCATGATCATCACGATCACGTCGCGCAGCGCCTGCACGTAGGCGGGCGATCCGCCATAGCCCATCAGCGCGAAGCGCCGCGGGGCCGAGCCGTGGAGGCCGCCGTCGGTCGGCGTCTCGGGCCGGACGATACGCACGCACTCCCGCACATCGTCGGCCGTACGGCAATCCACGAAGTTGACGCCCTGGAAGCCGGCGCCGATGGCCCGTTGCGCCACCCAGGCCTGATTGGCCTGATCGGGTTTGATGATGCACGACATGTCGAACAGCTCGGCCGCCCGCGCATAGTTCTCCAGGTCGTGCAGGTCGTAGTCGCCGTACTCGGCGACGAACTCCACGTAGTCGAACATGCCGGTATGTCCGACCACCTCCACCAGCTCCGGCCATACGCTGATCGTGCGGGTGCCGATCGTCGGCTTCCCGGCCTTCAGCAACTCCCGAAACTTATTTTTGCGCATAAGAGTTTCCTCCCGTTCGAACGTTCGAACGTTCAAACGTTTGAACGTTTAGACGTTTCTCCCCAGCACCAGCGTCACCGCGAAATCGCCGATGCTGATGTTCTGCGTGGCAATGACGCCGCTGTCGAGCCGGTAGAGCGCCGGCGACGTGGCGTGATGCTTGAGCGCCTCCACCAGATTCACCCCGCGCTCGCCGGCCTCGCGCGCGGTGTCGCCGTCCACGATGCCGCCGGCCAGGCAGGTGACGCCGTTCAGCTTCTGGTCGCTGAACTGGATGCCCGGGCCGTCGGTGCCGTCGGAATCCACCGCGGCCATCAGGATGTGGCGACTGCCGGCGATCTCCAACGCGGCCGCAACGCAATACTCCTGGTTGCGGCCGCCCATCCCGCGTTCCTGGCCCACCGTCACCACGATCTCGCCGGTGGTGAAGAGCGCCACCGGCGGCTCAACCGGCTGGCCCATCGTCTCGATGCAGCGGGCCACCGCGGCGACGGCCTTGGCCACCTCCTTCGCCTCGCCCCGCAGGTCGTGCGCCAGCCACAGCGCCTTGAAGCCGCATTCCTCGGCCTTGCGCTGCGCGGTAGGGATCATGCCCAGATGGTGCGGCATGACCCCGAAGATGCGCGAGCGCCAGCGCAGAAACTCGGTGGCCTTCACCGTTTCGTCCGCCGGATCGGCCCGCTCGATGTGCGCCCGAATGGCCGGCGGCACCTCGGCGTAGACATCCCATTTGTGCAGCATCGCCTGTGCATCGGCGAAGGTGGTGCAATCGGGCAGATTGTGGAGCCACAGATTGCGATAGATCAACTGGCGATAGGAGCCCGGATCAATCCCGATGATGTGGATCGCCCGCGCCGGCTGGAGATAGCGGCTGAGGCGGCCGCCCTTCATCCGGTCTATGTGATTGCGGATCGGGTTCAGGTCGCCGGTGGGCACGCCCCGCTCGATCTGCATCATGTAGGTGAGCCGGCGCACGTCCTCGAGGCTGATGCCCGCGGCCGGCAACGTCAACAGGGCCGAGACGCCGTTCGTGCTGATCGTGAAGACCAGATCGCGATCGGTCAACCTGGGCGAGCCATCCGGCGCCCGACACAGTTCCAGGATGCGCTGACAACCGAGGACGCATCCCTCGTCGGGCACGGGATGGGCGCCATACGTCACCCCGATTCGTTCGCAGATCGCCTCGTCGCCGTGCTTGGCGATCACGTGGCCGCCGGCGAGCCGCTCGCCGAGCACATCTTCGATGGCTTTGGCGATCCGCTGCACGCCCTTGCCCGCGCCAAGGACGAAGATGCGGCCGACTTCGTCCAGGTCAACGATCTCATCGCCGGCTTGGGGATCGCCGGCGGGCTCGAACTCGCGGTCGCCGATGATCAGGTGGCGCCCCTCCCGGCGGAGGAGGCGGCGGGTGTTGTGATACGGATCGGCCGCCTCCAGCCCCGCCTCGAGGATCTCGACGAGGGCCCGACGTCCGGCCACGTTGCCGTGGGATCTGAGCACGTCCTGGTTGAGAATCCGCATAAATTCGCTGTGCCATGATCTCTCTCTCCCCTCTCCTGACCGCAGGCCAGGAGAGGGGAGAGAGCAGGGAAAGGGGGTGTAAATAGTTACCCTACTTCGTGTGGAGCAATTCCGTCAGCCCCAACTGCGCCAGCCGTTCCTGAGTGGGCACCCCTTCGGGCGTCCAACCCATCAGGCCATACCACGTCTGGCGCGAGCGGTAGAACGCTTCCTCGGTGATCTCGACGCCGGCCAGCGGCCCCGTCTTGAACGCCTGCATCACCCGCTTCGGCAGCCGATCATCCTTTGCGGTGAAGCCCTCGCGCAGGTTGAAGAGCCGGCACAGTTGTTGCGCGCGTTCGCCGACCGCCAGGATGTCCAGCGGTCGGTACTCGTGTCCCGTCATGGCGCTGAGCGCTTCGGCCAGTTGGATGTAGTCGTAGGGGTAGAACATGCAGCAGATGGCGCAGTCCTGGAAGTGCTGCCAGTTGACCTCGTAGTAGAAGAGGGTCATCTTCTCCGTGCTCAGCTCGGTGGATGGCATGGGGCCCACCTTGTACACGGTGTTGACGCGATCTAGGGCGCGTCCTGGCGTGGCATAGCCCGAGTCATGGATGTTCATCATGTGATCGGCGCCCACCGGGGCAACCGCGTAGCCGATGCCCAGCGCGGCCTTGTAGCGCGGCTCGTGCATCGGCAGCTCCTGGCCTTTGACCTCCACCAGGTGCTCTTCCGCGCCCTTGCCGATCCATTGCGCCAGCCGCTTGGAGCCCATGGCCATCTTGTCGCCGAAGCCGCGACGATGTGCGATCATGTCTACGGCCTCGAGCATGTCCCTGGCGTTGCCCCAGCGCGGCAAGAAGCCGCCCGTCATCTCGGCGGTCAACAGGCCATGTTCCACGCATTCCATGACGAAGGCGATGGTCATGCCGGTGCTGATCGGATCGAGGCCCCAGCGCGCCGACCATTCATTGGCCTTGGAGACGGCCACGATGTCGTTCACGCCGCAGGTGCTGCCGTAGGAGCCGAGGGTTTCGTACTCCGGGCCGCCGTAGACTTTATCTATCTTGACCAGGTCCTTCACCTGGGTCTTGAAGGCCGGCGAGTCGGGGAAGTCCTCGCCGTCGTAAGAGACGACCTGCTTGCATTCGATGGGACACGCCTGACATGTGTCGCGGCCGATGAGGATGCTGGTGTGCAGTGTCTCCCAGCCGATGCTTTCGGCGTCGGGAAAGTCGGGATCCTGGAAGTTGCGCGTGGGCAGGGCGCTGACCCGGTTGAGGCCCGTCAGGCCGCCCGGCGTGCCCTTTTCGTGCGCCCAGGCCGCCAGGGTCTTGTAGTTTTCGCCCAGCCATTTAGATAGCTCGGTCAGGCGCTTGCGATCGGCGACCGGCACGTTCTTGGTGCCGCGCACGGCCACCGCCTTGAGCTTTTTGCTGCCCATCACGGCGCCCAGGCCGTTGCGGCCGGCCGCCCGGTTGTTGTCGTTGATGACATTGGCCATCAAGACCAGGTTTTCGCCGGCGATGCCGCATTGGGCCACCCGCAGCCGGGGCTCGTTGAGCTCGGCGCGAATGGCGCTTTCGACATCGGCCACGTCGCGGCCCCACAGATGGTCAGCCGGCCGGATCTCGACCTGGTCGTCGTTGATCCACAGATAGACCGGCGCATCGGCCCGGCCGTGGACGACCAGGGCATCCCAGCCCGCGCGCTTGAATTCGTGGCCCCACCAGCCGCCCGCCTCCGAGCTGCCGATGGCGCCCGTCAGCGGGCTCTTGGCGCCCACGCTGTGACGGCCGGCGCCGGGCAGGTTGGTGCCCTGAAAGATGCCCGGCGCAAAGATCAAGAGATTCTCCGGCCCCAGGGGATCGGCGCCGACCGGCAGGTCGCGCAGGAGAAGATACGCTTCGAGGGCGCGGCCGCCGACCAGCTTGAGATAAAGCTCATCCGGCGGGGTTTCGACCCACGTCTTGCGTTCGGTCAGATCCACATGCAGGATCTTGCCCCAGGTTGCTCCGACGCTCATGATTCACCTCTTTGCTATGTGTGGCTATAGATTGCGGCCCTGCTTGCTGCTGCGTTTCTGGTGGCTGGCGATCTCACCCTCCGCCGACGATCGGGAGGAGTCGCAACTTGTGCGATGCGTAGGGCGAAATTAGCTTCGCCCTACGCAGTTTCATCCTCCCCCGATGGTCGGAAAAAGTTGCAGCACATCCCCATCGTGGAGAGGGGTGGTCCAATGGGCGATCCGGCCGTTGACCGTGATGATGAGGGCGACATCGGCCGGCAGATGCAGTTGCTGGATCGCTTCGCCGACCGAAGCGACCCCATCCAGGGTGGTTTGCGGCGCGATGTGGTTGCGCAGCGAACCACCGGCTTCGACGCGAATCATCGTGCGCTCCTACAGACTGCAGTGGATTCTCGAATCACCAGTTCGACCGGCAGCGTGAGGTGGACGGCTGCGGCGGTCGGGTCGAGCCGCTGGGCCAGCAGGATACTGACCGCCTGCCCGGCCACCTCGGCAATCGGATGGCGGATGGTGGTCAACGCCGGCGTGACCATGCCGGCAGAACGGATATCGTCGAAGCCGACGATGGATATCTGATCGGGCACGCGCATGCCCTGGCGGGCCAGATATCTCAACACCTCGATGGCCATGCGGTCGTTGAACATGTACACCGCGGTCGGCGGCTCGTCGAGGGCCAACAGCGCATCCAGGGCGCGGCCACTGCTCTCTGCCTCCAGCGACGCGTAGGCGATCAGCCGCTCGTCGAAAGAGATGCCGTATTCTGCCAACGCGCTCCGATAAGCCGCGCAGCGGTGCTGGCTATAGCGCGAGGTCGGGACGAACGAGATATAGCCGATGCGCCGATGGCCCAGTTCGACCAGATGGCCAATCGCCAGCCGCGCGGCCTGAAAGGCATCGGCCGTCACATAGTTGATCTGCGGATCGTTGACCGGCCGGCCGATCACGACCAGCGGCATCCCGACGACGAGCAGGCTCTGGATGGCGCGATCCAGGCCGGGAACATCGCCCATCAGGAGCAGGCCATCCACTTCGCGGCTCTGGGCGATGCGGGTCAAGCGGCAAGGGTCTTCGCCCATGCCCGTGTAGAGCACCAGGTTGTAGTCGCGTTTTTCGGCCGCCGCGGCCACCAGGCGGATCAGCTCGGCGAAAAACTCATTGAAGGTGGTATAGGCCGAGCCGTAAAGCAAGGCCAGGCCGATCTTGTCGGTGCGTTGGCGACGCAAATTGCGCGCCGATGCGCTGGGATAGTAGCCCAATTCCTGGGCGGCCTGCCGGACACGGCGCACGGTCTCGGGGGCTACATCGTCGTAGTCGTTGAGCGCCCGCGAAACCGTCGAAGTCGAGAGCCCCAGGTGGGCTGCGATGTCTTTGATCCCGACAACCATGTCTGGCCTGCCCATGCAAAAACGATTTTGGGAAAGCAAAAAGAAAAATACTCAAAGGCGACCGGTAGCAGCGGTTTGCTTTTTATCACACCCGCGGCGAATTGTCAAGCGGCCGAATTCGCCTCGTCGTCATCCCCGAATCCGACCGCGAATGCACGAATCACGCGGCCGGCCATTCGCGCATT
>JBBIKA010000012.1:0-20730 GCA_037445695.1 Chloroflexota bacterium | reverse complement strand
TTCGCGCATTCGTGCCTCCATTCGTGGACGGCCCTCCACCCGCCTCCATCCCCGAATCCGACCGCGAATGCACGAATCACGCGGCCGGCCATTCGCGCATTCGTGCCTCCATTCGTGGACGGCCCTCCACCCGCCTCCATCCCCGAGTCTGACGCGAGGGTAGAGGGCTACTCGTTAGTGCCGAAGTATTTGGTAATGTAGATCAGCAGCGCGGCCGCATGGTCGGACAGGGCGGCGTCGGTGAGCACGGCCTGCGCCAGCGCGGCGTCTGCGCCGGTCGAGGCGACGCTCGCTTCGAGCTCCTTCAGCCAGCGCATGAACGCGCGCGCCTCGGGCACCCGGCCGCGCCACACGGCCAGTTGTTCCTGCGCGACCCGCACCACACCAAGCGCTTTGGGCAGGGTGATTTCGCCTGCGCGCAGGCGTTTGAGAAGCGCGCATTCGTAATGCCGGCAGGTCTGCGGCCGCCGGGCGTAGATGGCACAGCGGCCGCCGCGCAACATGGCGCACGGTTGGCCGAAAACGGGCCGGCCTGCGCGCTGTTCGATGGATAGACCGAGCGCGGCCGCGGTCGCCACTTCCGCCGGCAACAGGGTCGTGTTGGTGTGCAGCGTGCCATCGCAGCAGAAGCCGCACGCCAGACAGAGCGCCTCGGCCGATGCCGGGTCGGCGGTTGGCAGCGCCGATAACTCGTTGGTGTCCTTGGTGTTCAACGATGCTCCTTTGGGTCGGAGATCATTGTAGCCGATTCTCGGCCGACAATGCAAGTTGTCGGCGGTGCTCTTTTGCTCTATAATTGCCATGATCTACTTCACCCCTCCCTTTGCCTCTTCTCCTCGCCTGGTCGCAGGCCAGGCGAGGAGAAGGGAGATCATGAGGGTTTGGAGGCGGAAGCGAAGCTTCTGCCTCCAAACCTCCTCTTCTTTGGGGTGCGAGAAGGAAAGGCACACGGATATGGATGCAGACCTCCGGCGCCCGACCGGCGCCGCGGCGCACGATGAGCCCCTGCTGCTGGAAGCCCTGGCTCGGTTGAACGAGATCGGCAGCCGCATCAACGCGCTGACCGGCAGCGAGGACGCGAGCGCCGAGGCCGTCCTCCAGTTGATCGTCGAAAGCGCCATCCGGGTTGTGCCGGGATCGGCCGCGGTGCTTTACACCTATGACCGCCGTCGCGGCGCCTTCGATCCGGTCTCGCGCGTGTCGGCCGGCGAGTGGCCGGGCGCTACCGCCGAAGAGCGCGCCCGCATCGAGGACGATGAGCCGCGCGCCGATGGCCTCGGCGCGCGCGCGATCAGCCGGTGCCGGCCGGTGCTTTCCTACGAGGAGCCCACGTTGGGCATCCATCCCGCCAAGCTGGCGGCCGGCGCCCGCGTGCTTGCCTGCTTCCCGCTGGTCGTGGCCGGCGCACCGATCGGCGTGCTTTACCTCTACTTGCGCGAGGAGCGGCGCTTCACCGGGCTGGAGCTGTTGTTGCTCAGCGTGTTCGTCAACCAGGCCGCAATCGCCCTCTACCACGCGGATCAGTTGCGCGCCGTCCAGCGCGAGCTGGCCCGCCGCGCCGACGAACTGGCCCGCTTGCGCCGCGCCGGCCTGCTGATCTCCTCGCGGCGCCGACCGCAAGAGACGCTGGAGGCGATCTTGCAGATGGCCCTGGAGGTGACCGGCGCCAAGTACGGCATTCTCCGCCTGGTGGACCGGCAACATCAGTTCCTGATCACGCAAGCGGTGGCCGGCGAGCGACTGGATCGGCCGGCCGTCGAGGCACTCCCGCTCAACGCGACCAGCATCACGGGGTGGGTGGCTCGCACGCGGCAGCCGCTCAACATCGCCGACGTGCAAACCGGACCGTGGGCGCGGCTCTACTATCCGCTCGACTATTCGCTGGAGATGCGCTCGGAGCTGGCGGTGCCGCTCATCGGCGCGGGCGGCCGGCTGGAGGGGGTGTTGAACCTGGAAAGCCCGCAGGTCGCCGCGTTCAGCGAACAGGATAGCCATTTGTTGCAGGCGTTCGCCACCCAGGCCGTGATCGCCATCCAGGAGGCGCGGCTGGTGGACGCGCTGCAGGAAGTTGCTGCCCGCCTGCTGATCGAGCCGTGTCAGGTGGTGCTGGAGCGGCTGGTCGAGCTGGCCTGCGACCTCTTGAACGCCGGCGCCAGCGCCATCTGGACGTTGCGCGATGATGTGCTGGTGTTGGCGGCGGCCAGTTGGGGCGCAGCGACGCCACGTCCCTCCTACGCCCGCGGAGATCGGCTCTCGCTGCACGGCAGCTTGACCGGCCAGGCCGTGTTGCGCCGCGCGGCCGTGACCAGCGACGACGTGCGTACCGACCCGCGCTTCGAGCATCCCGAGCTGGCGCGCGCCCACGGCTGGACGCGCGCGCTCATCGTGCCGCTTACCCCGGCGCCGGACCCCGGCTCAGAGGCTCCGCGCGGAGAGGAAGAGCCGGTCGGCGCGTTCAGCGTCTACGGCACGGCCGCCGCCCCCCAGGAATTCACGGCCAGCGACTGGGACAAGAAGGTGTTGGGCATCCTGGCGCATTATGCGGCCCTGGCGTTGCAAAACGCCACGCGACAGCAGGCGCTGCGCGCCGCGCAAGAGGCCCGCGCCGTGGCCGAGACCTTCGCCGTGATGGGCGATATCGCTTCGAACCTCCTGCACCATCTCAACAACAAGGTCGGCACGATCCCGGTGCGCGTGGAGGGCATCCAGGACAAATGCGCCGATGTGGTCCGCAGCAATCCGTACCTGGCCGCCAACCTGGTCGCCATCGAACATGCGGCGTTGGAGGCTATGGCGTCGGTGCGCGAGCAACTGGCCTTGCTACGACCGATCACCCCGGCGCCGGTGCAGGTCGGCGCATGCGTAGCCCTTGCGCTGGAGCGCGCCCGACTTGCGCCCCAGATCGCGGTGGAGATCACCGGGCTCGACGATCTGTCTCCTGTTGCTGCGCACCAGGAGAGCCTCGTGCTGGCGCTCGTCAACCTGCTCCAGAACGCGGCCAATGCCATGGGCGGCGCGGGCCGGATCGCCATCTCCGGCACGGCCCGGCCGGGGTGGGTCGAACTGAGCATACACGATTCCGGCCCCGGCATCCGGCCGGAGTGGCACGATCGCATCTTCGAGTTCAATTTTTCGGGCCAGTCCGCCGGCGATCGCGGCAACCTGGGCTTCGGCCTGTGGTGGGTCAAGACCCTGATGACCCGCTTGGGCGGCTCCGTCAGCGTGGAGAACGATGCTTCCGGCCGCGGGGCCACTTTCCATCTGCGTCTGCCGCGTGTGGCGAGGTGATATGAGGATTTGGGGATTAGGGATTGGGGATTGTTGAGGTGACATGACGACTGCTGTTCCGCGCGCTTTGATCGTGGAGGATAGCCCTGCCTGGCAGGAGATCCTGGCCGAGATCCTGGCCGATGAGGGTCTGATGGTAGATGTGGCGGGCAACCTGGAGGCCGCGCTGGTGCAGTTGCGCCGCGCGGCCCATCGCCTGGCCGTGATTGACCTTTCGTTGGAGGAGGGCCGTCTCGGCCAGAACCAGGACGGATTGCAGGTGTTGGCTGCCGTTCAGCGCTACGATCCGGGGTGCGTTTCTGTCTTGCTCTCCGGCTATGCCACGGTCGAGGTAGCCGTCAGCGCGCTGAGGGAGCACGGCGCCTACACCTGTTTGCGCAAGGAGATGTTCCGCCGCGCGGAGTTTCGCGACGTGATCCGCAAGGCCCTGGCGTCGGCACCGGTCATCCCTCCTGCGGAGCGACCCGCGCCGATGGCTGCGGCCGCGCCTTTGTCCGCCGCCTCTGAAGATGCGCCGGCCGTCTTGCTGGTCGAAGACGATGCCGGCTGGCGTTCCATCCTGGCCGAGCTGCTGAGCGAAGCCTCCTATCAGGTGCGCACCTGCGCCGGCTACGGCGAGGCGTTGGGCCACCTGCGCCGCGCGACATGGGCGCTGGCCGTCGTAGACCTGGGCCTGGCGAGCTCGCTCGTCGGGCCGGCGAATCGCGACGGTTATCGGGTGTTGGCCGCTGCGCAAGAGGCCGGCGTGCCGGCGATCGTGGTCAGTGGGGTGGCGACTCCGGCCGACATCGAGTACGTCTATGCAACGTATCGGGTCTTCGCGTGCATCGAGAAACAGGCCTTCGACCGGTTGGCGTTCATGCGCACCGTTGCCGATGCCATCGCGGCCGGCCGGGCCCGGCCGGGCCAGTTGGCGGCGCTCACCCCGCGCGAGCGGGAAGTGCTGGCCTTGCTGGTGCAGGGACTGGCGAACAAGGAGATCGCCCGCGAGCTGGTGATCTCGATCAATACTGTCAAGCGCTATCTGAAGTCCATCTTCGAGAAGCTGGGCGTGGAGAGCCGCGCGGCCGCGGTGGCCGTCGCCCTCGGCGCCCTCTCCTCTTCCCCTGCCTCCTCCGCTCTCCAAAACTTGGGAGAGCGGAGGAGGCAGGAGGGCATATGCGTCAACTTAACGTCTACGGTTGCCCCTGGCCCCGCCCCCGTAGAAGACCTTTCCCCCGGTCCCTTCCCTACACGGGGAGGGGAGTAGGGGCAAAGGGAGGGGTGAGGGTGATGAGGTGAGGGCCACGACTCTTGGAGGAAAAAAGATATGCATAAACCACAGAAGATTCAGTTGATCCGCGACACGGGCGTCATTGCCATCATGCGCGCCCAAAGCTCCAACCAGTTGATCGCCGCGGCCGACGCTATCCGCCAGGGCGGCGTGCGGGCCATCGAGGTGACGATGACCACGCCCGGCGCGCTCAAGGTGATCGAAGAGGCGACGGCGCGCTACGGCGACGATGTGCTCTTCGGCGCGGGGACGGTGCTCGACGCCGAGACCGCGCGGGCCGCGATCCTGGCCGGCGCGGGCTTCATCGTCGCGCCCACCCTCAGCCTGGCCGTGATCGAGCTGTGCCGGCGTTACAACGTGCCGGTGATGCCGGGCTGTTACACGCCGACCGAGATGCTCACGGCCTGGGAGGCCGGCGCCGACTTCGTCAAGCTCTTTCCGGCCGACGTGGGCGGGCCGGGGCTGGTGAAGGCGATCCTCGCGCCGCTGCCGCAGCTCCAGATCGTGCCGGTGGGCGGCGTGGATCTCACCACGACCGCCGATTTCATCCGCAGCGGCGCGGTCGCGGTGGGCGTGGGCAGCAGCCTGATCAATCAGAAGCTGCTCGATGCCGGCGACCTGGCCGAGCTGACGCGCCGCGCGGCCGCGTTCATCGCAGAAGTCAAGAAAGGGAGGGGATAATCGAAGGAGCCGAATATGACGCAAGCCATCGAGCAGTGGGGCATCCACGAGGTCGTGTTGTCGGGGCCGACGGCGGGCAACCCCTTCACGGAAGTCGAGTTTTCGGCAGAGCTGTGCTATCGCCATCGTTGTGTATATGTGGGAGGGTTCTATGACGGCGCCGGCCGTTATTGTGTGCGCTTCATGCCCGACACGCCCGGTACGTGGCGCTACGTAACGCGCAGCAATGTCCCGGAGCTGGACGGCCGGACCGGGGAGTTCACCTGCGTCGCGGCCGGGCCCGGCAATCACGGTCCGGTGCGCGTGCGCGATACGTATCATTTCGCCTATGCCGACGGCACGCCGCATTTCTCCTTCGGCACGACCTGCTACGTCTGGAATCACCAGGGAGACGCGTTGGAGGAGCAGACGCTCGCAACGCTCCGCCGCGCGCCCTTCAACAAGATGCGGATGTGCGTCTTCCCGAAGGACTATCTGTTCAACAAGAACGAGCCGCCTTTCTATCCCTTCGAGCGCGACGCGGCAGGCGGCTGGGACTGGACCCGCTTCAACCCGATTTACTTCCAACATCTGGAGCGCCGCGTGGCCGACCTGTTGGCGCTCGGCATCGAGGCCGACATCATCCTGTTCCATCCCTACGATCGCTGGGGCTTCGCCACGATGGACGCCGAGACCGATGACCGCTATCTGCGCTACGTGATCGCGCGGCTGGCGGCCTATCGCAACGTCTGGTGGTCGCTGGCGAACGAGTACGACCTGATGCGGGCCAAGACGATGGCCGATTGGGATCGCTTCTTCAGGATCGTGCAGGAGTCGGATCCGTACCAGCACTTGCGCTCGGTGCACAACTGCCATATCTTCTACGACCACGGCAAGCCGTGGGTGACGCATTGCAGCGTACAGCATCACGATCTGAAGCGCGTGCGCGAGTGGCGCGAGCTCTACCGCAAGCCGGTCGTGGTGGATGAGTGCGGCTACGAGGGGAACATCGAGCGGAGCTGGGGCAGCCTGCCCGCGCAGGAGCTGGTGCATCGTTTCTGGCTGGGGGTGTGCAGCGGCGGCTACGTGGGCCATGGCGAGACCTATCTGCATCCGCAGGACATCCTCTGGTGGTCGAAGGGCGGCGTGCTGCACGGCGAGAGCCCGGCGCGCATCGCGTTCCTGCGCCGCATCGTCGAGGAGGGCCCGGCCGACGGCCTGGAACCGGTCAAGACGCCGACCCATCTGTACGGCGTGGGCCGGGGCGACGACTATCGGCTGATCTACCTGGCCGTCCAGCAGCCGGCCGAGTTCGTGCTCGACCTGCCGGCCGAACATGAGTACACGGTCGAGGTGATTGACACCTGGGCGATGACGATCGAGCCGCTGGCCGACCGCTGGCGCGGCGGATCGCGCATCCGCCTGCCGGGCCGGCCATACCTGGCGCTGCGGATTCGCAAAGCAGGGTAGTGAAGACGCAATGATCGGCAACATCCTCGCCATTGACCAGGGCACGACGAACACCAAGGCCCTCGTGATTGATCCCTCCGGCCGTGTGTTGGCGCGCGGCAGCACACCGACCGCGATCAGCTATCCGCGGCCGGGCTGGGTAGAGCAGGACGCGCTGGAGATCTGGCGCGGCACGCTGGCAGCGATCGAGCAATGTCTGGCCGCACTCGACCGGCCGGAGCTGGCGGCCGTGGCGATCAGCAACCAGCGCGAGACCGCGCTGATCTGGGAGCGGACGACCGGCCGGCCGCTCGGCCCGTGCGTGGTGTGGCAGTGCCGCCGCAGCGCGGAGATCTGCCACGCGCTGCGGGCGCGCGGGCTGGGGCCCCTCCTGCAAGAGCGCACCGGCCTGCAGATTGACCCGATGTTCTCGGCGGGCAAGCTGCGCTGGCTCCTCGATCACATCCCCGACGGGCAGGCGCGGGCTGAGAACGGCGAGCTGTGCGCCGGCAACATAGACGCCTGGCTGCTCTGGAACCTGACCGGCGGCCGCGTCCATGCCACCGACGTGACGAACGCCTCGCGCACGCAGCTCATGGCGCTGGCCGATCTCGCCTGGGATGCCCAGGCGCTCGCCATCTTCGACATCCCGGCCGCCATCTTGCCGCGCATCTGTCCGTCGAGCTGCATCTTCGGCGAAACGGCAGCGGTCGGCCGGTTGCCCGCCGGCATCCCCATCGCCGGCCTGATCGGCGATTCGCACGCCTCCCTCTACGGGCTGGGCGGCTTCTGGCCCGGCCGCGTCAAGGCGACCTATGGCACCGGCTCCTCGCTGATGACGCCGACCCGCGGGCCGGTCCGGTCGCAGCGCGGCCTTTCGACGACGGTGGCCTGGGCGACCTCACCCCCCTGCCCCCCTCTCCTGCAAGGAGAGGGGAGACTTGGCGTACCCTCTCTCTCGCAGGGAGAGGGCAAGGGTGGGGACGTCACCTACGCGCTGGAGGGCAACATCTACGCCACGGGCGCGGCCGTGCAGTGGGTGGGCGAGCTGCTGGGCCTGGCCGACCCCGGGCCCGAGGTCGAGCGGCTGGCACGCACGGTCGAGGACACGGGGGGCGTCTATTTCGTGCCCGCGTTGACCGGGCTGGGCGCGCCGCACTGGGCCGAGTCGGCGCGCGGGCTGATCGCCGGGCTGACGCGCGGCGCGGGCGCGGCCCATCTGGCGCGCGCCGCCATCGAGGCAATCGCCTACCAGGTGCGCGATGTGTTCGATGCGATGCAGGCCGAGGCCGGCGTGACGTTCGGCACGCTGCTGGCCGACGGTGGCGCCAGCCGCAGCGACCTGCTGATGCAGTTCCAGGCCGATATCCTCGGCTGCGAAGTGTTGCGCAGCACATCGCCGGAGATTTCCCCGCTCGGCGCGGCGTTTCTGGCCGGGCTGGCGGTCGGCGTCTGGGCGGACGAGGCGGAGATCGAGCGGCTCGTGCCGCCGCGCGACCGCTTCGTGCCGCAGATGCCGCTGGCCAGACGGGAGGCGCTGTATGCCGGCTGGCAAGAGGCCGTCGCGCGCACGGTGTATCAGGCTGTCCGGCGATGAAGTCGCCGGGCTACGGCCCGTGCTACCCGGCAGCGCCAGGTGAACCGGGCTGGCCAGGGCGTCGGCGTCGGATCTAGCCCCGTTGAGTGCGAAGCCTCCCCGTGGGACGGGGCGCTGCTCGGTAGCACGAGCCATTTATGGTCGTGCGGGCGTCACATAGGCCTACGTGCCAGGCACTTTCAAAGTGCCTGGCACGTTTGAGACTGTTTTCAGGCTAGATTGCACAATGGGATACGCCATGATGGATGATCCTCGTTTGCTGGCCGAGCGCGCGAATGCGCTGCGTCGGCGCGATCTTGTCATGCTCAATCGCGCCCGCCTGGGCCACACCGGCGGCGATTTCTCGGCCGCCGACATCCTGACCACCCTCTACCTGGCCGTGCTGCGCGTGGATCCGGACCGGCCCACCTGGCCCGATCGGGATCGCTTCATCCTGAGCAAGGGCCACGCCGCCGGCATGTTGTACAACGTCCTGGCCGAGGTCGGCTTTTTCCCGGTCGAGGAGCTGACGACCTTCGCTCAGCCCGGATCTCGCCTCAACGGCCATCCGTCCAACGTCAAGCTGCCCGGCGTCGAGACGAGCACCGGCCCGCTGGGCCACGGGCTGCCGGTGGCGGTCGGCGCGGCGCTGGGCGCCAGGATGGACGCGGCGACCTGGCGCACCTTCGTGCTCACCGGCGACGGCGAGCTTCAGGAAGGGAGCAACTGGGAGGCGGCCATGGCGGCCGCGCATTTCCGGCTCGACAACCTGGTCTGGATTGTGGATCGCAACGGTCTCCAGCAGGGCGCGGCCACCGAGCAGACGATGCGGCTGGAGCCGCTGGCCGATAAGCTGCGCGCGTTCGGCTGGGCCGTGCGCGAGGTGGACGGCCACGACCACGCCGCGCTGCTCGCTGTGTTTCGTTCGCTGCCCTTCGAGCCAGGCAAGCCGAGCGCCATCATCGCGCACACGCGCAAGGGCAAGGGGGTCTCTTTCATCGAGGGCCGCGCCGAATGGCACCATCACCATCGGGTGCTGAGCGACGCCGAGCTGGCCGCGGCGCTGGCGGAGCTGGGAGGTGGGGAGTGGGGATTAGGGAGTGGGGATTATGGCGGCCCGCGGGTGCAGTTGCCGGCCGGCGCGGCGGGCGATTGCCGGGATGCCTTCGCGGCCGCATCGCATGGCGGCTTGCGGGTGCAGTTGCCGGCCGGCGCGGCGGGCGATTGCCGCGATGCCTTCGCGGCCGCGCTGGAGGCGCTGGCGCGCGAGGATCGGCGGGTCGTGGCGGTCTGCAACGACTCGGTGAGCTCCAGCAAGCTGACCGGCTTCGCGCGGGAGTTCCCCGACCGGCTGGTCAACGTCGGCATCGCCGAGCAGAACATGATCGGCGTGGCGGCCGGGCTGGCCAACGCGGGCAAGCTGCCGTTCGTTTGCGGCGCATCGTGCTTCCTGACGGGCCGGGCACTGGAGCAGATCAAAGCCGACCTGGCCTACTCGGCCGCCAATGTCAAGCTGTGCGGCATGAGCAGCGGCGTGGCCTACGGCGAACTGGGCGCGACGCACCACTCCATCGAAGACCTGGCCTGGACGCGCGCCATCGCCGACATGACGGTGATCGTGCCGGCCGACCTGAACGAGACGGCCCAGGCCGTGCTGGCCGCGGCCGCGGTCAAGGGGCCGGTTTTTCTCCGCCTCAGCCGGATGCCCGTGCCGGCCGTTCACGGGCCGGATTACCGCTTCGCGATCGGCCGGGCCGCGCAGTTGCGCGCGGGGAACGATGTGACGTTGATCGCGGCCGGGACGATGGTGTGCCGGGCGCTGGAGGCGGCCGATCTGCTGGCGCGGGAGGGCGTGTCGCCGCGCGTGCTGAACATGGCGACGATACGGCCCATTGACCGCGAGGCGATCTGCGCGGCCGCGCGCGAGACGGCCGGCATCGTCACCGTCGAGGAGCACACGATTTTCGGCGGCCTGGGCAGCGCCGTGGCCGAGGTGGTCGTCACGACGCATCCCGTCCCGATGCGCATCCTCGGCTTCCCCGGCGTCTTCGCGCCCACCGGCTCGGCGACATGGCTGTTCGCGCATTTCGGATTGACGCCGCAGGGAATTTGCGAGGCGGCGCTGGAGCTAATGGACGAAGGACGAAAGACCGAGGACGAAAGACAATAGACGGTGGACGACCGATGACAGACGGCCCTTGATTTGCTGATTCGCTGATTCGCCCACTCACCCACTCTCCCACACGCAAAGGAGCAATTGATATGCACAAACCCACACTCGCGGTCATCATCGGCAACCGCGATTTCTTCCCCGACCGGCTGGTGGAAGAAGGCCGCCGGGAGATATTGGCCGTGTTGGCCGGGCTGGGCGTGATGCCCGTGATCCTGAGCGAGGCCGACACGAAACTCGGCGCGGTCGAGACATGGGAGGACGCCAGGCGCTGCGCCGCGCTCTTCAAAGCGCGTCGCGATGAGATTGACGGCATCCTGATCGTGCTGCCCAACTTCGGCGACGAGCGCGGGATCGCCGACGCGATCAAACTCTCCGGCCTGAACGTGCCCATCCTCGTCCAGGCCTATCCCGACGACCTGGATCAGCTCTACGTCGAGCGCCGCCGCGACGCCTTCTGCGGCAAGATCTCGGTCTGCAACAACCTGCGGCAGTACGGCTTCCCCTTCACCCTGACCGAGGCGCACACGGTCAGCCCCGCGAGCGAGAGCTTTAGGGCCGACCTGCGCCGTTTTCTCGGCGTCTGTCGGGTCGTGAACGGGCTGCGCAACGCGCGGCTGGGCGCGATCGGCGCGCGGCCGGCCGCGTTCAACACGGTGCGCTACAGCGAGAAGCTGCTCCAGGCTTACGGCATCACCGTGGTCACCGTGGATTTTTCCGAGATCATCGGCCAGGCCGGCAAATTGAGCGACGACCATCCGGCCGTGCAGGCGAAGCTCGGCGAGATCAAAGGCTACGCCCGGTCGGACGGCGTGCCGCCGCCGTCGCTCGTCCGCATGGCGAAGCTCGGTGTCGTGATCGGCGACTGGATGCGGGCCAACGACCTCCAGGCCAGCGCGCTGCAATGTTGGACTTCGGTCCAGAAGAACTTCGGGGTGAACGTCTGCACGCTGATGAGCATGATGAGCAACGAACTGATGCCCAGCGCGTGCGAGGTGGACATCACCGGCGTCGCCTCGATGTATGCCCTGCAACTCGCCGCGGGCGCGCCGGCCGCGCTGGTGGACTGGAACAACAACTACGCCGGCGACCCCGACAAGTGCGTCTTCTTCCACTGCGGCAACTGGGCCAAGAGCTTCGTGCCCGACCTGGAGATCAGCAACGCGCCGATCCTGGGGAGCACGCTGGGCGTGGAGAACACCTACGGCGCCATGGCCGGCCGCGTGCCGGCCGGGCCGATGAGCTTCGCCCGCGTCAGCACCGACGACCGGGCCGGCTTGATCCGCGCCTACGTCGGCGATGGGGAGTTCACCGACGATCCGCTCGACACCTTCGGCAACCGGGCGGTCGTCCATGTGCCGGGCCTGCCGAAGCTGCTGCGCCACATCTGTAAGCACGGCTTCGAGCATCACGTGGCGATGAGCGCCTCCCATTCGGCCGCGGTCCTGGCCGAGGCGTTCGAGACGTATCTGGGGTGGTCGGTTTATCACCACCTCGGGTGAGGGCGACAAGCAGTGCGGCCGGCCACTACCGCCGCAAGGCCTCGGCGCAGGAGAAGAGGGCCGCGGCGAGAAAGCCGGCCGTGCCGATCAGAAATCCCCATCCCGGCGGCAACGGCCGACGATAGAGCGCCTCGATGCCGGGATGCACCTGGAGAAAGCCCCAGGCCGGCGCGATGGCCGCCGTCAGGCTGAGCAACAGGATGATGCTCAGGACGAGCCGGTTCGGCAGATAGCGGGTGATCGGCACGGCTGCCACCAGCAGCCCACAGAAGAGGATGGCCACGACCTGCAACCGGAACTCGGATCGGAGCAGGACGGCTGGGGTCCAAGCCGGCGGAAGCATGGCCGCGGCCAGCGGCAAACTGACTAGCGCCAGCAGAACGCGGCTCCAGCGCGGCAGGTGACGTCGGCCGGCCAGGAGCGCGGCCGAGACACTGGCCGCGAACAGCGGCAGGTAGAACAGCTCGCGGATCAGCACCACCCGGCCGGCGATCACATCGGGCAGGAACTTGACATATTCCGCCAGGTCGAGGCCGATGATGACCAGCCCGGCGGCTTTGTGCGGCACCCATGGCCCGTAATAGCCGATCACACCCAACGCCAGCAGCAGGCCGAGAATGGCCCAGCGGAGTCGTTCCCAGCGTCGCCGACGCTGAGAGCCGAGATAGTTGGATGCCATGGCTCCTCCTCAAGCCGCGGCGGCCCGGTACGCCTCCAGCAGGGCGGCCGCCGATTGCTGCCAGGTGAAGCGCCGGGCGTGCTCATAGCCGCGCGCGATCATCTGTGCCCGCAACGGTTCATCTTCCAAGACGCGAGCCATCGCTTCGGCCAGCGCGTCTATATCCCCGGCATCCACCAGCAGTGCAGCCGGGCCGGCCGCTTCCGGCAGGCTCGAGTTGTTGCTCGCCACCACCGGCGTGCCGCACGCCATTGCCTCCAGCACCGGGATTCCGAACCCCTCATACAGCGACGGATAGGTCAATAGATCGGCCAGCGAGTAAAGCGCCGGCAGGTCGGCGTCGCCCACGAAGCCGGGGAAGCGCACCCGGTCTTCCAGGCCCTCACGCCGGACCTGCTCGAAGATCGCCTCGTACAGCCAGCCGGGCCGGCCGGCGATCACCAGGGCGAGGTCGAGGCCGGTGGTCCGGCGCATCTGCGCGAAGGCGCGGATCAGGCCGACGAAGTTCTTGCGCGGCTCCAGCGTGCCGATCCCCAGCACGAAGCGCGGGGGCAGGCGGTAGCGCGCCCGCACGGCCGCCAGTTGCTCGGGGTCCGTGATGCGACGGAAGCGCGCCTCCACGGCGGGCGTCACCACGCTGATTTTGGCGTCCGCCACGCCGAGCAGCGCCACCAGATCGCGCCGCGTGCTTTCGGAATCGGCCAGCACGCGGGCCGCGCGCGCCACCGAACGGGGCACGACGCGTTCCAGGAAGGCGCGCAGGCCGGGATCGGCGCAGTCGGGCAGGCGCAGGAACGACAGGTCGTGGATCGTCACGATGCCGCGCGGCCGACGCAGCGGCGGCAGCGCGAAGTCGGGCGCGTGGAACAGGTCGCAGGCGCCCGTCAACAGCTCGGCCGGCGCCGGAATGCGCAGCCGATGCCAGGCGATCGTCAGCCAGCGGGCCGCCAGGGGGCTACGGCGGACGGCGAAGTTGGCCGGCCAGTTGTTGGCCGGCGGCCGTTCGTCCGCGCAGAAGAGGATGTAGCTGTTCTGGCGGTCCAGCGCGGCGAGCGCAGCCACCAGCCCGCGCGTATAGCGGCCGATCCCGGCCCCCTGGCGCAAGGCGGGCGTATAATCTATGGCGATCTTCACCGGCCGACCCCTATTGGATGCCGCGGTATGTCCAGGCGCGATTGACGAAATAATTCCAGAAAAGCACGATGCCGATGGCGATGATCTTCGCGGCCAGATACGCGGGCGGATCGGGCAAGGCCAGGGCAAAGAGCGGGTGAAGGCCGAGCACCACCAGCTCGTTGATCCCCAGGCCGATCACGTTGACGATCACGAACTGGGCCATCTGGCTGGTCAGGGGCCGTTGACGACTTTCCGGGAAGGTCCACAGGCGGTTCCAGGTGAAGTTGCTCAACACGGCCACGGTGAAGCCCAAGCCGACGGCCAGTTCAAGGGGCAGACGCAATACCTCGCGCGAGAAGGTGAGGACGGACAGATCCACCACCATGCCGATGGCGCCCACCGTGGCGAACTTCAGGAATCGTACCAGCTCCTTGGGCCGACGGTCCAGCCCGAAACGATTGATCACCGGCAGCCGCACGGCCCAGGCCAGCAGGGACGGCAGCCGCTCCTCGGACGAAATGACCTGTTCAGTCAAGCGATCCATGCTCCTGATTCACAGCCCCCGCCAGGTCCACAGGCGATTGGCGCCGAAGTTCCAGAAGAGCGCGATGCCGCTGGCGGTCGCCTTGGCCAGATTCCAGGCCAGGCCGGCCGTGAAGAGGTGGTGCCACACGAACGCGTGGCTTCCCAGAAAAACCAGTTCGTTGATGGCGTAGCCCCCCAGGTTGACCAGGAAGAACTGCGCCAGTTGGGTCTCGAACGGGCGCCGGCGGCTCTCCGGCATGGTCCACATTCGGTTCAAGATGAACGTGTTCGCCACGGCGATCGTGAACGAAAACGTGTTGGCCAGCCAGGCCGGCAGATGGACGACGAAGATCAGAAAATTCAGGACGCCGAAGTCTACCACGAAACCCCAGGTGCCGACCATGGCGAAGCGCAAGAAGCGTCCCATCTCGCGTTTTCCCCGGCCGGCAAGCAGCCCGTTCAGGCGGGCGGTCAGAAAAGCCAAAGCCATGCCTCGATTTCATTCTGCGACCACGCAGCCGAGCAGCAGTGCCAGCTGAAGCTGCATGTGTTGCACAAACAAGTTATCGAAAAAGTTATGCGTGGTCAGATAGGCCAGCGTACCCAGGACGCCGAGCGCCAGCCCGGCGCGGTAGCCGTCGGCCGTCTGCGCGCGGCGCCATGCCAGCAGGCCCATCCCGATCCACAGCGCGGCGAACATCCCCGCGCCGATGATGCCTGTTTCGGCCAAGAAGTTGACATAAATGTTGTGTGCGTGTCCCAGCGGCTCATACCAGTGGGGCAGGGCGTAGCGTTCGTAGGCGGCCGCGTAGTTGCCGATCCCCACGCCCAGCCACGGATGATCGTTGAACATGGCGAGGCCGGCTCGCCAATGGGCCACGCGCTCCAGCACGGCGAAGTTATCGTCGGTGATCTCGGTGCGCGTTGGATCGGGCACCGCCACATAGCTGCCGAGATCGCTCACGCGGCCGGCAATGGCCGGAGGCAACCATGCCGTTCCGGCCAGCCACAGGAGCGCGGCCGTCGTGGCGATGGCGGCCAGGGTGAGCAGGGCAGCGCGTCGCGTGCGCAGGCCGCCGACGACGACGAGCGCCACGACCAGTGCCAGCCATCCCCCGCGCGACCCGCTCATCCCGATGCCGGCGGCCAACAACAGGGCCGTCCCTCCGCAGGCCGCTCCGATGAGCCAATGTCGCGGTCGCCGTGTCAACAGGGCCGCCAGCCGGCCCTCACCTCTGGCCCCTCTCTCAATTTGGGGGACGGGGTTGGGGGTGAGGGCGGCGATGAGGGCCGCCAGCGTCAGGCTGGCGGCCACCGGCGCCAGATAGCCCAGGTAGCCGGCGTAGGGGTTGGGCTGCTGAAAGGTCCCGTAGGCCCGCATGAAGCGGCCGGCCCACAGGAACGCCGACGGCCCGACGCGCGCCAGGAACTGATAGGCGCCAAGGGCCGCCTGGCTGATGCCGGCCAACAACAGAGCAGCCACTACCCACCAGATCTGGCGGCCGCGCAACATCTGGGCCGCCAACACGTAGAGCAGGACGAACTCGGCCCACTTGAGCAGCTCGGGGAGCCCCTCTCGCCACGCGGCAGCGCCCTCCAGGCTGAGGGCCAGCACCCACAGGAATCCGCAGAAGGCGACCGCCAGCGGCGGCAGGCGGATGAGGATCTCGCGGCGAGCCACCTGGCGGGCCAACCAGCCCGCCAGCGCGGCGGCCACCAGGAGGTCCACTCCATCCGCGCCGGCCAACGGCAGCGCCACCAGCTTCCCATAGGGGATCGCCACGGCCAAGGCGATCAGCCCCACGATGGGCCGGAGCGCGATCGCCAGCGCCAGGCCGCCGGCCGCCAGCGAGGCGGCGGCCCACTCGAGCGGCGCCCAAGCGATCCACGCCGCCAGGCCGGCCAACCCTGCTCCGGCGCAAAGCCGGGCGGCGAGCGGATTGAGCCGACCCTCGGTCTGCGCTGCGATCATTGTCCTTTCCTGCTTGTTGCCACGACTGCGCTCAATCGAACGAAACCATGATACGGCAAAGCCGGCATGTTGTCAATTGGCGATCCTGTGATATACTGGGGCCATTCCGGCCGGGGGTTCTCCGGCAATTTATCTCAACTTGTGGTGGAAAGGGGAAAGGGATGGCGAAAAGAGCGCAAATGCCGAAGGGTTCGGTCGCGGGCCAGAAAGCGCGGCCGGCCGCCAGGCGGTCGGCCGGCGCGCCGGTGGTGCTGTGGGTGGTGATCGGCGCGGTCGTGTTGGTGGTGATCGGGGTGATCTTGCTGCAGATGCAGTCCTTGAATCGGCCTGTGGCGACCAGCGGCCGCGTCATGGAAGGGACGAGCTGGGGGCCGGCCGATGCACCGGTGAAGATCGTGGAGTATTCGGACTTCGGCTGCACCTATTGCCGGCAGTTTGCGCTGAACCAGGGGAAGCTGCTGCGCGAAGAATACGAGAAGACGGGCAAGGTGCGGTTCGATTACAAGAGCTTCATCATCGAAGGGCCGAGCACGCGCGAGGCGGCCAATGCGGCTTATTGTGCGGCCGATCAAGGGCGGTTCTGGGATTATGCTGAGGTGCTCTTCAATCGTTCGGGCACCGGGCCGGTGGAGAGCGTGTTCTCGCGGGCCGCGCTCAAGGGCTATGCGGCGCAGATCGGCCTGGACGCGGCTCAGTTTGGGCGATGCGTGGACAGCGGGCAACACATACCGGAGGTTCAGGCGCAACATGCGGAAGCCGCCCGGCTGGGCGTGCAGGCCACGCCGACCTTCTTCATCAACGGACAGATCGTGCAGGGGGCCGCGCCGTACGAGGAGTTTAAGGCGATGATTGATGCGATGCTCAAGGCGGCGGGGTCGTAGGGGCCGGCGCGGGTTTTGTGTTGTGGCAGGGATTGAATATGGTTCGATACCTGCCATTTTTTATTGATTTGTTTTGTGTATTGTTTCGTGTAGTCAATACACTACACCCACACAAAAACAAAACAAACATAAACAACCAAAAACACCACTATGCAAAGCGGGCGCCGGAGGCTGAAGCCGTCCGGCTACGATGTGCAAGGCCCCTTAAGGGGCCTCGACTCCTGCTTATAGCGGGGCATTTTGGCCACCTTCGGCGGCCAAAATGCCCCCTTCCTCACATGTACTTGCCGATCAACAAGTTCAAATGGGCTATGACCGCGGGAGGAATGCGCTGGCGATCCGTGATGATGGCATCGCGCAACGCATCGGCATAGGGAGAGGGGGGCGCCCCGCGCAATAGCGCCACCGCGTTGACGACCGCGGCGCGGGCCACATCGGCATTGGAGAGCAACTGGCGCACCACCATCTCCACCGTGACGGGCGCCTCGGTCTCGTGCCACACGTCATAATCGGTCACGTGCGCCATGGTGGCATAACTCATGCCGGCCTCGCGGGCCAGAAACGCCTCGGGCACGGCCGTCATCCCCACGATGGCAAACCCCATCCGTTGGAAGAAGAGGCTCTCGGCTTTGGTGCTGAAGCGCGGACCCTCGATGGTCACAAACGTGCCCCCGCGATGCACCGTGTGGCCGGTCTGCTCTACGGCGCGGGCCAAGATCTCGCTCAGGGCCGCGCAAAACGGCTCGGCGACCGATACATGCACGACGATTCCGCCGCTGCCGGCCTCGGGATCATCGAAGAAGCTCAGGGGCCGCAGCCGCGTGCGATCGAAGATCTGATCCGGGATCACGATATCGCCCGGCCGATATGCCGGTTGCAGGCTGCCGCATGCGCTGATCGAAATGAGGTATTCCACGCCGAGCATCTTGAAGCCGTAAATGTTGGCCCGGCTGTTCAGACGCGTCGGGCTGATGCGGTGTCCCCGACCGTGGCGCGGGAGAAAAGCGACCGGCTCCCCGCCGATCTTGCCGATGATGTAGGCATCGGACGGCGCGCCGAAGGGGGTATCCAGCCACACCTCGTGCACATCGGTGAGCTGTTGCATGTCGTACACACCGCTGCCGCCGATGACTCCGATGCGGACCTTTTCTGCCATGTTCTGGATTTCCTTTCTCTTCTTGCCAGGTGGATAATGGGCCCCGGAACGCACGGATCGTGCGCCTCCGACCCATCTACGGCGTCTGCAGGGGCTACCAGGGCACGCCGGGACAGGTATCTACCTGGGCGTGGACGCCCAGCCGCTTGATCATCCGGACACGATCCCACGCTGTGCCCAGGATCCCGTCGTGAATGGCCCAGGAACGGCCACGGACCGTATCGGCCAGCTCGGGCCGGCGAAAAGGCGACGATCCGTCGAGCCGCGCGCGCAGGGGGCCGCCCGGCGCGAAGCCGGCGGCGATCTCCCGCATGCGTTCCTGGCCGACCAGATAGCTGAAGCCGAAACGCTCGAAGAGGATGGCCGTATGATAATAGAGCGGCTGCACCACAAAGCCGGTGCGGTTCAGACAGAGCATGAACGTTTCCATGCGTTCGACGGCCCGATCGAACTCGCCGAGCCCGCGCCGGATCTGGCCGGGCGCCAGGCCATGCTCCATGGCCGCGATTTCGGCCGCGATATTGCGTTGCGCGGTGCCGCGCAGCGTCGGCCGGCCGTCGGGCATGCTGTCGGTGTCGTAGCGCGGCCCCAGGGGATCCTGAAGGGTCAGCCAGATCACTTCGATCTGGTTGTACGGTGTGTCGCTGATTTCGATCTCGACCATCGGATCCTGGGCGTCTCCCCGATGGTAGATCTCGAATCTCAAGCTCTGCTCAGAAGCCGAGAATGTCGTGCGGGTCACCGGCAGGCCCTGCGGATCGAGCAGCGTCACGGGGTCAACCCCGAACTGCACCAGCCGATTGATCGGCAGGAAGATGCGCAGCAGGAGCCGCTGTCGTTCGGGCTCCCAGTGCATGACCTCGCGCAATGTGATCGGCCGCGCGTCGACGCGCGTCCACGCTGACGCGTCAAGCCTCGGCTCATCGGCGCGGGGCGGTGTTTTGGCGCCGATGCCGGCAGAAAGATCCGTCAGGTGAGCCAGATCGTTCATGGGAAGCCGAAATCGGGTTCGACGCCGGCTTCGTCCAGCACCTGGCCGACGGCCTCGACGAGCTGGCGATGGGCCGCGCCGTTGCTGGCGATAAGGCCGAAACGCCGGAAGACGTCCGGCTGATTGTAGGCCAGCGGCCGGTTCCAGCAGTCGGTCATGATGCCTCCGGCCTCGCGCAGGATGATCTCCGGCGCACAGGTATCCCACTCGCGCGTGCCCGGATTGGGGTGGACATAACAATCGGCCTGGCGACGGGCAATCAGGCCAATCTTCAGGCCGACGCTGCCCACCTCGCGTACCTTTTGGATGCCGAGATGGGCGATGATCGGGTCCAGCAAGGGCGGCCGGTGCGAACGGCTGGCCACCATGCGAAAACGTCGGATCTCTTTTTCCTTCGAGACCCGCAGCGGGGTGCGTTCGCCGAACTGTTCGACGAATGCCCCCATGCCCAGCGCGGCGCCGTAAAGCACATCGTCCACCGGCTGATAGACGACGCCGACCACCGGCGCATGATCCTGCGCCAGCCCGATCATGATGCAGAACTCGCCGTTGCGGGCGATGAACTCGAGGGTGCCGTCGAGCGGATCAATGATCCAGACGCGGCGCTTGCTGAGCCGCGTCGGATCGTCCTTCGATTCCTCGGCCAGGATGCCGTCTGCGGGAAACGCCTGGCCGAGCTGCTTGACCAGGTAAGCATTGACGGCGCGATCGGCCTCGGTGACAGGTTCGCTCGGGTCTTTCCACCGGACCGTGGGCGATACTTGATAGAAAGTCTTGACGATCTCGCCGGCCTCGCGGGCCAGACGCATGGCGACCGCCAGCTCGTCGGCAAACGGTCGGCCGGTCGCCGATGAAGATTCGTTGGGAACAGTAATCAAAGCGCTTTCTCTCGGATGCAAAATCGAACTGCTATCGCAAGACGATGCATCCGATCATAGCATGATGTGGCAGGAACGTCAATTGAGGACGAGTAGGGGCGACGCGCAGGAGGGGCGTAGCGATGCTACGCCCCTCCTGGCGGTCACGTGTGGAGATGCCGGGAGTCGAACCCGGGTCCGAAACAAACGACCGCAAGCGTCTACAAGCTTAGCCACTGCTGAGCGCTTCGCCGGACGGTCCGACAGTGGCCACCGTCCACTAGTCCGGCTAGCCGAGATCCTTAAGCCCGCTTATCGGCGTCTACGGGCCGCACCTTACGGTCTATGACGATGCTCTGCGACGCCGCCTGGCCCCATCGCAGGCACCGTGGTCACCCTCGGGCAACCAGTTTGTTTGCTACCTCTCCGTTACGCGGCCATTGCAAGCGCGTTGGCGCGAGCGGAGGGGAAGACAAACGCATTGGTGCTTTTGGCACTTGTGTTTTTGCTCTGGATTTACGAGGTGAGAGCGCCTCGGCTTGCAGCTCACGACCCATTTGCCCCGTCGAAACCAGTCATCCCCTCGACGTTATTTATTATAGGGCAAACATATAGTTTATGCAAATCGCGACTTG
>JBBIKA010000011.1:0-41826 GCA_037445695.1 Chloroflexota bacterium | reverse complement strand
CCCGCCCGACCGTAAACGGTCGGGCTACGATGTGGACGCCCCGTGAACGGGGCTGGTGTAGGGGCGCGGCATGCCACGCCCCTACATGAGAGGCCTTCCACGTCGTAGCCGGACGGCTTCAGCCTCCGGCGACCCTTGACGGCAAATGTATCCATTACCGATATACCCAATACCCACTCCCAGAGGATTCACCCCATGCCCTACACCTGCTTTTCCTGTGACAAGCAATATCCGCTCAGCGACCGGCGGTTTCGCTGCGAGTGTGGCGGATTTCTGACTCTCCCGGCCACCGACTTCTTCGACCGGGACGCGCTGGCCGGCCGCGATCTCTCGATCTGGCGCTATCGGGAGGCGTTCGGCTTGCCCGCGGAGGCCAAACCCGTGTCCCTCGGCGAAGGACGCACGCCGCTCGTGCGCCGGCGCATCGGCGGCCAGGAAGTTGCGTTCAAGCTTGACTTCTTGCAGCCCTCCGGCTCGTTCAAGGATCGCGGGGCCAGCGTGCTGATGACCCTGGTCAAATGGCTTGGCGTCCCGACGGTGGTGGAGGATTCATCGGGCAACGCGGGCGCGGCCATGGCGGCCTATGCGGCCGCGGCCGGCGTGCGCTGCACGATCTTCTCGCCCGACTACACGCCCGACGGCAAGCTGACCCAGATCCGCCTCTACGGCGCGCAGGTCGTGAAGGTGCCGGGCACGCGACAAGACACGAACGAGGCCGCGATCAAAGCGGCCGAGGCCGCCTTCTACGCCAGCCACCTGTGGAACCCGTTCTTTGCCCAGGGGTTGGCGAGCGCGGCCTATGAGCTGTGGGAACAGATGCACGGCGAGGCGCCATCCGCGGTGATCGTGCCGGCCGGCAGCGGCGGCTACCTGGAGGGGCTCTTCATCGGCTTTCGCGCGCTCATCCGGGCGGGATATGCCCGCACGATGCCCCGGCTGATCGGCGTCCAGGCCGACCATTGCGCGCCATTGCATCTGGCATGGAAGGTCGGCCTGCGCGACTATGCGCCGATCGAGCCGCAGCCGACCATCGCCGAGGGGATTGCGGTCCAGCGACCGCCGCGCGCCGCGGCCGTCCTGGCGGCGATCCGCGCGAGCGGCGGCTGTACGGTGGGGGTCAGCGAAGCGGAGATCGTGGACGCCACGCGCACGCTCTTCGGCCTGGGCCTCTTCGCCGAGCCAACGTCCGCAGCGACCCTGGCGGGCTGGCGCAAGCTCTCCGCGGCCGAACGGGACGGCGCCGTCCTCATCCTCACCGGCAGCGGACTCAAACAAACCCAACGCCTGGCCGAACTATTCTGACGTTTGGCGTCGAACGTCCGACGCCTCACGCCTTACGTGCTCACCGCCACGAACGGAATCAGCATCTCCTGCGGCGTCAGTCCGCCGTGGTGGCCATAATACTTCTGCTCGAAGCGGTCCTTCTCATACCAGAAGACCGCTTCGTAGCGGTACGGCAGGATCGTCAGATTGCCGGTGCGCAGGAGCAGATCCTCGACCGGCGCCGAGCGGCCGAACAGGCCGTCCCGGATCAGCTTCTCGGTGCGCACCACCTCGGCCTTGCCCATCAGGCCGCGGGCCAACAGATCGTGCACCTCGTCCAGGTATTCGTCGCGCACATAGAGGAACAGATCGCGCGGCGATCCGCCGAAAAGGAGCGGCCGGCCACGGCCATCGCTCTTGAGATAGCGCGCAAAGCCGGGAAAGCGCAGGTTGAGATAGATGGTCGTCTCGGGATCGGTCTCGGCCAGGCCGTGATCGGCCGTGAACAGGATCAACGTGCGGGGCCAACGCCGCCGGCATTCGTCCAGAAAGCGCGCCATGAGCATCAACAGACAATCGGCTTCGGCGGCCAACTGGCGGGACTCCGGGCCGTAGGTGTGGCCCTGGCCGTCAATTTCGCCGAAGTACAGGCTGTAATAGCAGCGCGACTTTTCCCGCTCGAACGCGAGCGTCAGATTGGTCAACGCCTCGGGCCAGGTGCGATAGGGCAGCGGCGTTGCGCCGTCGGTCACGACGTTCGAGTAGGGCGAACGGGCATACTCGCGGTGGCCGAAGACGTAGGATTTCACCCCCGCGCGCGCCAGATCGTGATAGAGCGTGCGCTGCGGGAAGATGCTCCGAGGCGTCACCCCGGCTTTGGTCAGGGTATCGCGGTCGGTATCGCCGGCATGCGAAAAGAGCAACGGCGCGATGACGGCATCCACCTTCGGCTCGTAATAGAACCATTCGACCACGCCGGTTGCGGCCGCGTCCAGGCCGGTGTGCGCGCTGGTGACATGCACGACGGTGGTCGAAGGAAAGAGCGAGGTGAGCTGCGAAACAACCCCTTCGCGCGCGGCCTCCTTGAAGAAGGGCCCATCGGCATAGCGCCGATAGGTGCGCCAGCCGAACGCATCAATCAGAAAAAAGACGACGCGGTCATAGGTCGAGGCCGACGGCAACGTATCGGCCGGGAGAGGGCTCGCCGCCGGAAGGCCAAAGAGCCGCCGGACCGTATCGGCGATGCCGGCGAAGCAATAGGAGCCATAGGCCGGCCTCACCCAATTGGGGCCGTATCGCAATGCGGCGACGGTGGTGAGAGAACGTTCGTTGATCATGAGCCTCTGCTCCGCAAAAGATGAACAGGCCCGCGGCCTCAGCGGCCGGCCGCCGTCTCCGTGGACATGAGCAGTGGAAAATAAGACCGCCAGGGCAATCCGGCCACGCACAAACGCACCGCATCCACCCAGAAGTCGGTGGGCAGCGCGTCGGCATCGTTGGCGGCCGTGAACACCAGGGAGACCGTCCCAACCGCGGCCAACGGAGTCAGATCGCTGCTCTGCAAGCGATAGTAGTAACGATCCCACAACAAGCCGCTGCTCGCGGTATCGGCCGAGTTGCCGGTGCGCAGCAACGAGGCAATCGGCTTGCCTTCTGGGGTGCGGAACTCGACCGTCAGCCAATCGTCGAACGGCATCTGGGGCGAACTGCCCATTCCCCGATCCTGATTCTCGATCCGAAACGCGAACCACAGGGCGCCGGCCAGGGCGGCCGGATCGGAAACGGGCCGTGCATCCCAGGTCAGCGTCAACGTGCGGGTCAACATGCCGGTCGCGTTGGGCCCACCGACGAAGTGCGCGGACCAACTGCCGGAATAGGCGCGCGTGGCGTCCACCGTCCACGCGCCGGCGACCTGCCAGTCGCCCAGGCCGGCCTCGAAATCGCCGTCCGCGAGCAGATCGCGACAACCGGCCGGCCAGGCGGCCAACGGCGGATGGGGCGTCGGCGTAGGGCCGGGTTGGGCAGGCGATACGGCCGCCAGCGCCTTGCGGCCGTTGATGCGACCGTGGCCGAAATAGGGGTCCCAACCGGCAGCGCCCAGGTCATCGGCGTTCTCTTCGATGATCTGGCGCACCTGGGCGTTGGTCAGTTGCGGATTCAGCGACAAAATGAGCGCGGCCAGCCCGGCCACATGAGGCGAGGCCATGCTGGTGCCCGAGAGCCACCCGTAAGAGTTGTTTCGCAACGTGGCATAAACAAAGACGCCCGGCGCGGCCACATCCACGAAATCGCCCCAGTTCGAAAAGGGGGCGCGTTGATCCCATCCGTCGGTGGCGGCCACGGCGATCACATGGGGATGCGCGGCCGGATAGTGATAGACGTTGCTCGCCAGGTTGCCGGCCGCGGCCACGACGACCGCGCCATGCGCCCACGCATAATCCACGGCCGCCTCTTCCCCGCGACTATAAGAAGTAGCGCCCAGGCTCATGTTGATCACGGCCGCGCCGTTGTCGGCGGCATAGACGATCCCCAAAATCAAGTCTTCGTAGGTGCCGATGACGTTCGGCGGCGGCGGGAAGACCTTCACCGGCATGATCGTGACGTGGCCGGCCATGCCGGCCACGCCGATGCTGTTGTTGATGCGCGCGGCCGCGATGCCGGCCACGTGGGTGCCGTGACCGTAGTCATCGGCCACGTTGTTGCTGTTCTGGGCGAAATTCCAGCCGTGAACGTCGTCCACGTAGCCGTTGCCGTCGTCATCGAGGCCGTTGTCGGGAATTTCGAGCGGGTTGGTCCAGATGCCTGTTGCCAGGTCCTCGTGGTTCAGATCTACGCCGGTATCAATAATGGCGATCACCACCTCGGGCCGGCCGGTTGTGCGCTCCCAGGCCGCGGGCATCTCCAGGCGGGTGTCCAGATAGAGGGACTGATAAGACGCGTAGCCCGGATCGTTCGGCGTCAGGTCGAGCGCAACGGTATAATTCGGCTCGGCCCATACCACATCGGCCCGCGCGGCCAACGCGGCGGCTGCGGCGGCCAGCGGCATCTCGGCCTGGAGCGACGCGGGGCCGTTCGGCCCGTCGTCCATCTCGAACACGGCCAGGCCGAGCTGAGGGATCGTGCGCCGCACCCGCCAGTTGAACTCCGCGGCGACCCGGCGAGCCCGCTCGGGGGAGAAATCGGCCAGCTTCACGAGCAACTGGCCGGGCACGTGGGGCGCCGTCCAGTCAGGAGGCGGCCGGACGGGCACGGCCATCGGCGCGGCCATCACGCCGCCCGCTCCCGACCCCGGGCGGCTGGCAACGAGGATCAAGGCACACAGGATTACGAACAGGGCCGATCGTGCTAACCCCAACATAACGCTCGCAAAGCCTTTGTAGTTCGGCCGACCGGACGCAACCGGCCCGCAAAGCCGATCAATGTTGAACCGTCTTGCTCAACGCACCGAAGCTATGCCGATGCCCCGCCGCGGCGGTTGCCACCGGTGATCGAGTGGCTGAGTGCCATCTGCAGATCGTCCCCGCGCTTCACCAGGTACGCGGGCAAGCCGCTCGCCTGGAGATCGGCGACCGTGCCGGCCCAATCGGGGGCCGGGCCGAAGGTCTTGGCCGCCAGGAAGACGCCGATCCCCTGCACCCCCCGTGCGCGCAGGCTGCGCAGGGCCGTAATCCATTTCGTATCGGTCGAGGGTGTGATGACGATCAACGTGGTGTGCCGCGCCAGATGCGCGCCGTCGCTGACCAACACCTGCGCCAGCGGCACCGCGCCATCGGCCTGGAGCACGGCCAACACCTCCAGCAGCCGCGTGAGCTGGCGTTCCCCGCGGTCGGGCTGGATGAACTCGCGATGCCGCGCATAGGCGAGAAACCCGACCTGGCGATCCTTTTCCAGGAAATGCCGCGCCAGCGAAGCGGCGATCGTGACGCCATATTCGACCGTGCTCGGCGGCAGCTCGATGCGCGTCTCGCCGCGCCGCGCGGCCCACGCCAGGGGGCCGGGAGTGGGCCGCGTCCAGGGCGATTCGGCCTGTACGCTTCGTTCCATATCGAGAAAGATCCACAGATCGGCTTGCGGATCGAGCTCGAACTCCTTGGAGATCAGCCGGCCGGTGCGCGCGGTCGAAGGCCAGTGGATGCGATTAAAGCTGTCGCCTGGCGCGTAGTCGCGCACGCCCGAAACGCTGGCCGTGATGTAAGGCGTACGGCGATACATCGCCTCGCCGCCGGGCAGATAGCCGGTCGGCGGCATAAAGCCCGGCACCGGAATCGTGGCCGGCGCCACCACCAGCGACGCGGTCTCGGCCACCGGCCGCGTGAAACGAAAGATGCCCAGGGGATCGCCGCTGGTGAGAATGACGGGGCCGAGCGTAAAACGGCCGCGCTGCTGACACAAGGTGCGCACCTGCCACCGCGACGCGGCGCGACTGCCCAGCGAATTCACCACCCGGCTCACCTGATGCCCCGGCAGGTCGGAACTATCGTCCACCTCGACCCACAGCTTGGGCCAGTGCGAATGGTTGGTGAGCTCGAGCGATTCCTCGAAATAACGGCCCACCTGCGAGCGCTGAATGCGCGAGCCGCGGCGCAGGCTCAGCCCGCGCAGGTTCGCCCAGGCCCACCACAGCGCCACCAGGATGACGCCCGTGATGAAATAGACCAGGTTATAGGCCCATTCCCGGCCCGTGTTCAATGCGAACAACAGGACCAAGGCCCAGACGATCAGAAGGCCCCAGGCGCGACGCACGTTTTCCCTCTTCAGCGCGCGAGCTTGGCGCGCATGCCCGGTACCGGCACCGAAGCCGCGATTTGTTCGACGACCGCCCGCGCCTCGACGTTTTTCAGCCGCGCCGAAGGGCTGATGATCAGGCGATGGGCGAACGTGGCCACCAGCAGCGCCTTGACGTCGTCGGGGATGACGTACGACCGGCCCTCCAGCGCGGCGCGGGCGCGCGCGGCCTTGAAGAGCGCCAGGCTGCCGCGCGGACTGGCGCCCAGGTACACATCGGGATGGCGACGGCTGGCGGTAGCCAGATCCACGATGTATTCCTTGATCAAATCGTCCACATAGACCTGCTTCACGGCCGCCTGCGCCGCCATCAGCTCGTCCGCCGTCACCACCTGGCCGATGTCCTCCAGGGGATGATGCTCACGTTGCAACTCCAGGATGCGCATCTCATCCGCGGACGAAGGATAGCCGAGGCTCACGCGCATCATGAAGCGATCTATCTGGGCTTCGGGCAACGGAAAAGTGCCCTCGTATTCGATGGGATTTTGCGTGGCCAGGACCAAGAACGGCCGCTCCATGGGGTACGTCACGCCGTCCACGGTGATCTGGCGTTCTTCCATGGCCTCCAGGAGCGCCGATTGCGTCTTGGGCGTGGCGCGGTTGATCTCATCGGCCAGCACGATCTGCGCCATCACCGGCCCAGGACGGAATTCGAACTCCCGCGTCTTCTGGTTGAACATAGACACGCCCGTCACATCGCTCGGCAGCATATCGGGGGTGAACTGGATGCGCCGAAAAGAACAGCCGATGGACTTGGCGATCGAACGCGCCAGCATGGTCTTGCCGACCCCCGGCACGTCCTCGATGAGCAGGTGGCCCTCGCAGAGCAGCGCGATCAGCGTCATCTGCACCTCGCGGCGCTTGCCGACGATGACGCGCTCGACGTTTTCGATCACGCGCTCGGCCAGGGACCTGACGAGTTCAAGCTGCTTATCATCCATTGCATGCGACTCCCGGGCAAGCCGCGGCCTGCCGCTTCTTTTGATCCATCCTATTATACCCCACCATGCCCGATTTGCAGTAGCCGTGTGTCCAGTTGTATGCTTGGAGGTATGGGACACCCAATGCTACAATATAAAAAAATGAACCATTTGGCGCAACTGTTCGCCGTTATCCCGCGAATGGCGCCTTGGGAGCGGGCCCTCACCCCCTGACCCCCTCTCCCGCTTGGCGGGAGAGGGGGAACCCTGTCAAGGGTGGGGTTTTGGGGCCGCTTTGCGGCCTCAAAACCCCGCAATAGAAGGATTTCCCCGCCCCCGCTTCGCAAAATTTCGCGAAACGGGGACGGGGTTAGGGGTGGGGGCCGTACGACGTAGCTATTCACGGGCCAGGCACTTCGAAAGTGCCTGGCCCGTGAAAAAGAATCATTTGGTGCCCTGCCGGCGCCGGGACAGATGACCATGGCCGAACGAATCCTCGTCATCGAAGATGATACCCAGATCGCCGATCTATTGCGCCGCGGCCTGATCTACGAAGGTTACATCGTCGAGGTGGCAGCCGACGGCGAAAGCGGCCTCAACGCGGCCCGCGACCGGCCGCCCGACATCGTCTTGCTCGACCTGATGTTGCCCGGGATAGATGGCCTGACGGTCTGCCGGCGGCTGCGGGCGGCCAGCGACGTGCCGATCCTCATCCTGACGGCGAAAGAGGCCGTGCCCGATCGCGTGGCCGGGCTCGACGCGGGCGCAGATGACTATCTGGTGAAGCCGTTCAACTTCGACGAGCTGCTGGCGCGTATCCGCGCTTTGCTCCGCCGGCGCCAGCGCGCGGCCACCAACGACGAGCTCCACTTTGCCGACCTGGTCGTCAACCTGGGCAGCCGCGAGGTGCGTCGCGGCAATCGGCGCATCGAGCTGACCGCCCGCGAGTTCGAGCTCCTGGTCCTGTTCATGCAGAATCCGCGCCAGGTGCTCACGCGCGATGTCATCTACGATCGGATCTGGGGCTACGATTTCGGCGGCGAATCGAACATCATCGAAGTCTATATCCGTTATCTGCGCTCCAAGCTGGAAGAAGGCGGCGAGCCGCGGCTGATCCAAACGGTGCGGGGGGTCGGCTACGCCCTGCGGGAAGAATGACGCGATGTCCATCCGTCTGAAGCTCACCCTCTGGTATACCGGCCTGCTGGCGTTCACCCTGCTGGGCTTCAGCGCGCTGCTCTATTCCTCCATCGCGAGCGTGCTGATGTCGGTGTTGGACGACCGGCTGGCCGGCCAGGCCCAGGATGTCATCGGCCTGATCCAAAGCGAGAACGATCCGGTGGCCGTGCTTCTCTCGGGTCGGGTGCGCCTGCCCTCGATTGACGTGTTTGCGTCCCAGTACTACATCCAGATCGTCCAGGCCGACGGCCGGCCTGTGCAGCTTTCCGAGAACCTGCGCAATCAGCAATTGCCCATTCCGGCCGAAACGGTCCAGGATATCAGCTCGGGTCGGCCGCGCGCCTACTCGATTCAAACGGGCAGCGGCTCGCGGCTGCGCGTCGTCAGCGTGCCGCTGATCGTCGCGCAGCGGCCGATCGGCGCGGTGCAGGTGGCGCAAACCCTCACCACCATCGAAGATGCCCTGCGGGTAATCCGAGTCGTGCTGCTCATCGGCGATGCGCTGGCGCTGGTATTGGCCGCGGCGGGCGGCGCGCTGTTGGCGCGTGCGGTCCTCCAGCCGATCAAGACGATCACCGAGACGGCCGAGCGCATCACCCAGGCCGAAGATCTGAGCCAGCGTATCCCCGCCGGCGCCGATCCGAACGACGAACTGGGCCGGCTGGTGCGCACGATCAACGGCATGCTGGCCCGGTTGGAAACGTTGTTCCAGGCCCAACAGCGCCTGGTGGCCGACGTGAGCCACGACCTGCGGACGCCGCTGACGACCATTCAGGGCAACGTGGATCTGTTGCGCCGGGGCGCGGCCGACGATCCGACGTTGCGCAACGAGGCGTTGCGCGCCATCGCCGATGAAACGGCCCGCATGCGTCGCATGGTCAGCGACCTGCTCCTGTTGGCCCAGGCCGACGCCGGCCTCAAGCTCCAACGCCAGCCCGTGGAGCTGGACACCCTCCTGCTCGAAGTCTACCGCCAGGCCCAGGTCATGGCCGGCGACCGCCTCACGGTGCACCTGGGCGCGGAGGATCAGGCCCTGGTGTTGGGCGATAACGACCGTTTGCGCCAGCTCTTGCTCAACCTGGTGGACAACGCCTTGAAATATACGCCGGCCGGCGGCGAGGTGACCCTCACCTTGCGTCGCCGCGACGGCTGGGTGCAGGTCATCGTGGAAGATACGGGGATCGGCATCAGCCCCGAAGACCTGCCGCACATCTTCGAGCGTCACTATCGGGCCGATCGCAGCCGCAGTCGGTCGGGCGGCCACGGACTGGGCCTGGCCATCGCCCAATGGATCGCGCAGGCGCACGACGGCCGCATCGAAGTGACCAGCGAGCTGGGGAAGGGGAGCCGATTCACGGTCTGGTTGCCCGAAGCCGGCGCGGCCCGGCCGGCCGAATGAATCGTCGCAGAATAATGAAAATGAACAGTACTCACGTGCCAGGCACTTTCAAGGTGCCTGGCACGTGAGCGAGGCTATTTTCAGGTGAGGGACCGACATCCATGAAGACAACGAATGCCACCCCGACAACGGGCGACGACCGACCGCGCGGAGCCGAGCTGGCCCGCCAGGTGGGACGCCTGTTGGCCCGCCGCGGCCTCACCTTGGCCCTGGCCGAATCGTGCACCGGCGGCCTGATCGGCGATCTGATCACCGATGTGCCGGGCAGCTCGGACTATTTTCTGGGCAGCGCGGTTTGTTATGCATATAGTGCGAAGGAGAACATCCTGGGCGTGCGCCACGCAACGCTGGCGGCGCACGGCGCGGTGAGCGCCGAGACCGCGGCCGAAATGGCCCAGGGCGCGCGCCGTCTCTTTGCCGCGGATCTGGCCGTCGCGGTCACCGGCATCGCCGGGCCGGGCGGCGGAACGCCCACCAAGCCCGTCGGCCTGGTGCACCTGCACCTGTCGGCGGCCGACGCGGAGATCGGCGAGCGCCACGTCTGGAGCGCCGACCGGCGCGGCAACAAATGGCTTTCGGCCCTGGCCGCGCTGGAGCTGGTCATGCGCTACCTGGAGGGGGAGAAGTCGCAATAGGGTTGGCGGCGCTAACAAAGCCCTCGAAACCCGGCAGCCGGATCAGGGGAGCTTTTGCAATTTGGCGAAACTGGCCAGGAGCACCTTGGTGCCCTTGCCGGCAAAAGCGACCGTCACCTCCGCGTCATCGGCGGTCGGCTCCACCTTGAGCACGATCCCTTCGCCGAACAGGCCGTGGCTCACCCGTTCGCCGGGCCGGAATTGAGGTCGGGTGCCGGCCGGCTCCGGTGTGGTCGGCCCGGCCGCCGGCGATGGCGCGGCGCCGGGCGTCACCCGGCCCGCGGCGGTGCGAACGTTGTGGCCGGCCGCCGGCCGGTCGGTCGGCGCGAAGGGCGAGCGGCGGCCGGCGCTTTCGGCCGCGGTCGGCCGCCGGGCCGAGAAAACGGTGCTTTTCCCGGAGCCGTTAGCCGCTTCCGGCGTCGGCCGGCCGCCGTTGCCGGCCGCGCCTTTGACGACCTGCGCGATGTCGCGCAGGAAGCGCGACGGCTCGTTGACTTCGCTGCGTCCCCACATCGTCCGGCGGAAGGCGCGCACCAGATAGAGCCGATCCTTCGCGCGGGTCACGCCTACATACATCAGTCGGCGCTCTTCCTCCATCTGATCGGGATCGTCCATGCTCCGGCTATGGGGCAAAAGGTTTTCCTCCAGGCCGACGATGAACACCGCCGGAAACTCCAGGCCCTTGGCCGCATGGAGCGTCAGCAGCGTGACCCGATCCTTCTCGTCCGTCAGTTCGTCCTGGTCCGAGACCAGCGCCACCTCCTCCAGGAAGGCGGTCAGGCGCACATCGGGCGGGAAGTCGTTGTAGTGTGAAGCGACGTTGACCAGCTCCTGCAGGTTCTGCCAGCGCTCTTCCCCCTCCTCCGTGCCGTCGCGCAGCCAGGTGGCATAGCCCGACTGCTCGGCGATCCGGTTCAACAGGTCGGCCACAGTGAGGTCGTTCTTGGCCGCGTACCAGCCCGCCAGCAGCCGATAGAACGCCGCCAGCGAACGTTGCGCGCCGGCGCCGAAAGGATGTTGCGGCGGCTTCTCGCCCTGGTTCACCCATCCGGCCGGCAGAAAAGGACTGGCCAGGTCGCCGGCCGCCAGCGCCAGCCCGGCCGTCATCGGCACATCGAGCCCGGCGCTCCACGAAGCAAGCGCGGCGATCGTCTTCTCGCCGATGTTGCGCGGGGGCACGTTGATGATGCGCATCAGGCTGAGATTGTCGGCCGGATTGTGCACCAGGCGCAGATAGGCGAGCGCGTCCTTGATCTCCTTGCGCTGATAGAAGCGCGTGCCGCCCACCAGCCGATAGGGGATGCCGCGCGCCACGAACGCATCTTCCAACGCGCGCGATTGCGCGTTGGTGCGATACATGACTGCGCAGTCGCCGAGCCTGGCTTCGCCGCGCGCCACCAGCTTCTGGATCGTGTTGACGACGAAGACGGCCTCGTCGGTCTCGTCGTACGCCTCGTGCACCACGATCTCCAGCCCGGGGCCCCGGTTCGTGCGCAGCGTCTTGGGCGTGCGATGGACGTTGCGCGCGATGACGGCGTTGGCGACGTCGAGGATTCGCTGGGTCGAGCGGTAGTTCTGTTCGAGCAGGATGACCTTCGCGGCCGGGAAATCCTCGCGAAAGCGGCGCACGTTCCGGTAGTCGGCCCCGCGGAAAGCATAAATGGATTGATCCTCGTCGCCCACGACAAACAGGTTCTGGCTCTGGCCTGCCAATAGCCGGATCAGCTCATACTGGGCGGTGTTGGTATCCTGAAATTCATCTACCAGCACGTACTCATACCGCTGCCGGTAGCGTTGCAGCACTTCCGGCACCTCTTGGAACAGATAGACCGTCCGGCACAGCAGGTCGTCGAAGTCCAGTGCGCTGTTGGCGGCCATGATCTCTTCGTAGCGAGTGTAGACGCGCCGCGCCACCTCGGCCCAATAGGTGTTCGCCTCGAAATCGGCCGGCTTGACCAGCTCGTTCTTGGCCCTGGAGATGGCCGCGCGCATCGCCTCGGGACGGTAGAGCTTGTCGTCCAGGTTGAGATCGCGCAGGGCCTGCTTGACCGCGGTCAACTGTTCGCCTTCGTCGAAGATGACGTAGTTCTCGCTGAGCCGGGCGGCCGCGGCTTCCTGGCGCAGCAGGCGCGCGCAGATCGCGTGGAAAGTCCCGATGGTCAAGCCCCGCCAGCCGGTGCTGGTGGGCACGGCCTCGCCGAGCAGCCGATTGATGCGGTCGCGCATCTCCTGCGCGGCCTTGTTGGTGAACGTTACGGCCATCACCGAGCGCGGATGGACGCCGACAGCCCGCAACAGATAGGCGACGCGGTGCGCCAACACGCGCGTCTTGCCCGATCCGGGCCCGGCCAACACCAACACCGGGCCTTTCACGGTCGTCACCGCCTCACGCTGCGCCGGATTCAGGCCGGCAAGGATGTCCTCTGGCAATGATTGCTCCTTTTTAACCACCCTCGCTCTCCCCTGAAAGGGGAGAGCGAGGGTAGGGGGTGACAGGCGACACTCTCCATTATACCCGCAAGGCGGTCGGCGCCGCAAACCTCACGGGGCGTCGAATGGTTCGGCGCAGCACGCCGCGGCATGCAACCCCCGGCACACCGCGACGACGTCGCCCGGCGGCGTCACGCCGACGCCGGCCAACATCTCGCACACCAGCCGCAGGGGCAACCCCATGATGCCGGTGTAGCAACCCTCCCACGCGGCGACCGGCGCAAAGAGCGGATGTTGGATCGCATAGGCGCCGGCCTTGTCGAGCGGATCGCCGGTGGCCACATAGGCCGCGATCTCGGCATCGCTGTAGCTGCGCATGGTCACCGTGCTGGTGGAGATGCGCGTGCACAGGTCGCCCTGCCGCGCCAGCGTCACCGCGGTGTGGACGCAATGCGCCCGGCCGCGCAAGGCCACCAGCATCGCGGCTGCCTCGGCCGCATCGGCCGGCTTGCCGAAGACAACGCCGTCCAGCACGACGGCCGTATCGGCCGCCAGGACCAGCGCGCCGGGATGCCGGCCGGCGACCAGGGCCGCCTTGCATCGGCTCAGGCGCGCCACCATCGCGTCGGCCGGCTCGGCCGGCCGCGGCGATTCATCCACCTCGGCCGCGTCTCCGGTGAAGATCAGCCCCAGGCCGGCGAGCAGCTCCTGTCGCCGCGGGGAACGCGAAGCCAGAACCAGCTCAGGCACGGCCAACCTCCCAGCGACCGGCCTCGAACGCCTGGCGGTTCAGGGCGGCGTATCTCGCCGGCACCCGCTGGGTGATCTGGACGATCCACTCGTCGGGCAAGATCTCCAAGCCGATCCAGCCCTCTCGTTCCATCAGCGCCGACAGCGCGCCGAGCAACACCGCGTTTTCGACCCGCACGTTGCCAAGGCCCAAGGCGATGGTCCCGGCATCTATGTATACGGCCTTATCGGTCACCTGGGCCACGGCCGCGTACAGCCGATCGTCGTCGGGATACGGTTCGCCGCCCGAGGTGACTGTGACCGGCTTGATGGCGCGCAGATTGATGATGGCGAGCGCGCCCCGGCGCAATTGATTCAGATGGCGCAGGGCCTCGGCCTTCTCGAACGCGAGATAGACATCCACCTCGCCCGCCGCGATCAACGGCGCATAGATCGCCCGGCCCCAACGCACATGGCTGATCACACTCCCCCCGCGCTGCGACATGCCGTGCACCTCGGCCTGCTTGACCTGATAGCCCGCCGCCAGCCCTACGTTCACCAGCACGTTGCTCGCCAGGATCGTGCCCTGGCCGCCCACCCCGACCAAAAGGAAGTTGATGACCTCACGCATGGTTATCGTTCGCGCTCCCGCTTCATGCCGGCCGAGCCGGCGCGTCGCCGATCGCCTCGCGGGGACAGATCTCGGCGCACACGCCGCAGCCGGTGCACAGCGTGCTATCAATCAGCGCCTTGGGCCGCCGATAGCGTTCGTCCAAGGCGTCGCTCTTCAAAATGGCCGGGCACCCCAGCCGGAAGCAGAGTCCGCAGCCGTTGCATTTCTCCTCGGCGACCGCCAGCGTGTGCCAGTGCGCTCGCGCTTCGGGCAGAAGCGCGCACGGCTCGCGCGTGATGAGCACCGCCGGCTGATCCAGCCGCATGAACTCCTTGAGCGTGCGCTCGATGGCCTCCACATCGTACGCGGCGATCGTCTTCACATGTTGCACGCCCAGCGCGCGCACGATCGGCTCGATCTCGATCACCGGCGCGGCCTTGCCCTGCGCGGTGCGACCGGTGCCCGGATTGTCCTGATGCCCGGTCATGGCCGTCACCCGGTTGTCCATGATGATGGTGATCACCGGGCTTTGATTATACACGACATTGAGCAGGGCCGGCAGTCCGGTGTGGAAGAAGGTCGAATCGCCGATCACCGCGACCTGGCGCTCCCGGTTGCCGGCCTTGGCCGCGCCGTGCGCCACCGAGATGCCCGCGCCCATGCAGCCGATGGTGTGCATGGCGCTGAGCGGCGGAGTCAACCCCAGCGAATAGCAGCCGATGTCGCCCATCACCGGCACCTTGAGCTTGTTGAGCACGTAAAACGTGCTGCGGTGCGGACACCCCGGGCAGAGCACCGGCGGGCGCACCGGCAGCGGGCCGACATCCACCTGCGGCACGGGCACGCGCGCGGAGGGAGGCAACAATCCGGCCGCGAGCGCGGCCTCGCGCACGATGCGCGGATCTAGTTCTCCGATGCGCGGGAAGATGCTCTTGCCCTCGGCCGCAATCCCCAGCAGGCGCACTGCCTCCTCGATGAACGGATCCAGCTCTTCGAGCACGATCAGCCGCTCGACCGAGGCCGCAAACCGGCGGATCAACTGCGCGGGCAACGGCCAGGTCATGCCGAGCTTGAGCACCGACGCCTGCGGAAACACCTCGCGGGCATATTGATAGGCCACGCCCGCGGTGATGATGCCCAGCCGCGCCTCGCGCAGCTCGATCCGATTGCCCGGAAAGGCCTCGGCGAATTCGGCCAGCTTGCGCACGCGCTCTTCGATGAGGGGATGCCGGACGCGGGCATGGGCCGGCACCATGACGTACTTGGCCGGATTGCGCGGGAAACGCTCCTGCGACACGGGCCGCTCGGTCCGGTGGCCCAGCTTCACCGGGCTGGACGAATGACAGATGCGCGTGGTCATGCGATAGAGCACCGGCGTGTCGAACTGCTCGCTCAGATCGAACGCGGCGATCATCAGGTCCTTCGCCTCCTGGCTATCGGCCGGTTCCAGACAGGGCACGCGGGCAAATTTGGCGAAGGTGCGGTTGTCCTGTTCGTTTTGGCTGGAATGCATGCCCGGATCGTCGGCGGTGATGATGACCAGCCCGGCCTCGCTGCCGGTCATGGACGCATACATGAACGCGTCGGCGGCCACGTTGAGGCCGACATGCTTCATGCTGGCGAAGGCGCGACGTCCTGCATAGGCCGCGCCGATCGCCACGTCTACGGCCACCTTTTCGTTGGTGGCCCATTCGGCATACACGCCGGGCAGACGGGCAAACTCCTCGAGGATTTCGGTGCTGGGGGTGCCGGGGTAAGCAGAGGCAACCACGGCGCCGGCTTCCCAGGCGCCGCGCGCGGCGGCTTCATTGCCAGAAAGTATGCGGATCATGGGGATCTCTCCGTTGAGATCAATGGGTTTTTATACCTGCCGTAGGCGACGGAAGCAGTGATGGGGCGAAGCCCGTAACTGCGCTGGCGGTCGCCCCCAAACGTCTATGCCAATGCGTCGGCCACGATCTCCGCGACATCGCGGATCGCCAGGCCCTCGGCGCCGATGGCGCCGGCTGCATCCTCCAACATGATCATGCAGAAGGGGCACGCCACGCCCACCTGGCCGGCGCCGGTGGCCTGAAGCTGTCTGAGCCGGTTATGATTGATGCGCACCGGGCTCTCGTCCTCGATCCACACGCGCGCACCGCCGCCCCCGCAACACATCGCCAGATCGCGCGCCTGGGGCAACCTGGCGAGCGACTTGCCGGCGGCCGTCACCAGCGCCCGCGGCGGATCATAGATGTCGTTGTAGCGGCCCAGGTAGCACGGATCATGAAACGCCACCGCGCCGTCGGAGCCGGCCCGCAGCTTGATGCGACCGTCCCGCAGCAACTGCTCGATGTACTGGGTGTGATGAACGACCCGATATTGCCCCCCGAATTGCGGATACTCGTGTTGCAGCGTGTTGAAGCAGTGCGGGCATTGCGTCAGGATCAGGTTGAATTTGTACTGACCCAACACCGCGATGTTGGTCTGCGCCAGCGTCTGGAACAGATACTCGTTGCCGCCGCGGCGGGCCGCATCGCCGGTGCACTGTTCCTCATCGCCCAGGATGGCGAAGTCCACGCCGACCGCGTGCAGGATGCGGGCCAGCGCGCGCGTCACCTTCTGGTTGCGCGGATCGTATGCCCCCGCGCAGCCGACCCACCAGAGCACATCGGCCTCGCCCTTTTCGCGCATCAGCGGCACGGGGAAGTCGAGCTCCTGTGTCCACGCGCTTCGCTTGCGCCTGGATTGCTTCCACGGATTGCCGGCGCGCTCGATGTTGGTCAAAGTGGTTGCCAGGCTGGGGGGGATATCCCCCTGTGCCAGCGCCAGATGGCGCCGCATATCCACGATATCGTCCACATGTTCGATCAACACCGGACATTCGTAGACGCACGCGTAGCACGTCGTACAGCTCCACAAGGTCTCGCGGCGAATGACCTCCCCGACCAGCTCGCGCGCGGCTTCCCCCGTCTGGTGTCCCAACGCCGCGCGCAGATCGAGCACCAACTGTTTGGGGTTGAGCGGCTGGCCGGCCGCGTGCGCCGGACACACCGCCTGACAACGGCCGCACTCGGTGCACGCGTCTACATTGACCAGCCGCGGCCACGGCAGGTCGCTCAGCGCGGCGACGCCCAGCCGTTCGGTCTGCTCCAGATCGGCGATGGGGTAGAGGGCGCCGCGCGCGCGGAACGGCGCCACGAAGACGTTCACGACCGAGGTGAAGACGTGCAGCAGGTTGGTCCACGGCAACGTGGCGAACGCCACGGCCACCGCGGCATAGTGCACGATCCAGGTCGCCCGATGCAGGCCGAGCAGGCCCGGCTCGCTTACACCCGCAAACAGCCGGCTGATCGGATATGCCACCACCGAGAAGGGCGCCCACGCGGGATCCAGCGCGGCCAGCCGCAACGCCTCGACCAACAGGCCGGTGAGGACGATGAACGCCAACAACGGCAGAGTCAAGTTGAAGCGCCAATCGGTGTGCAAACGGTCGGGCCGCAACACATAGCGCCGATAGATCGCCAGCCCCAGGCCGAGCAGGGCAAACAGCGCGGCCAGATCGAGCACGACCTTTTCGAGAAGGTAAAAATCGCCGCGCAGCAGCTTGGCGTGGAAGATCAGCTCGAACACATCGGTGTCGAGCGAACCGAGCACCGTGCCGATGAAGAAGAGCACCATCGTCCAGAAGATCGCCAGGTGCATCACGGCCGGATAACTCTGGCGCAAGATGCGCGCCTGGACGACGGCATACCTGAACACGCGCTTCAGGCGCCGCCACGGCTGATCGAAGCCGGCCTGGGGTTGGCCGCGGCGCCACAACTGCACGCGCTGCACGAAGCCGTAGACCATGACGCCCACGGCAACCGCCATCATGACAAAGAAGATGACCCGCAAAGGGATGGGGATATTCCACCAACCGATGCGACAGGGCACGCCGGCCGGACAGAGATTCGGATCCATCGAGCTCAGCTCCTTTGCCTGCAGAGATGGTCAAGATCGGCGATGATCAGCCCGGGCGCATCTCCAGCCGGATCGGTGCGCGCGCGGCGGTCCCCTGCCGCGCGTTCATGATGCTCACCTGCGCGGCCACCTGGCGCGCGATCTGCCGGAACGCCTCGGCCTGCGGCGATTCGGGACAACAGACTACGGCCGGCTTGCCGACATCGCCACCTTCGCGGATCGCGGGCTCCAGCGTGATGCGACCCAGGAACGGCACGCCCAGCGCGGCCGCGGCCAGCTCGCCGCCGCCCACGCCGAACACATCGCCGGCCATGTTCTCCACGATGCCGAGCACCGGCACGCCGAGCCGCTGAAACGCGGTAAAGCCGCGGCGCGCATCGGCCAGCGCTACTTCCTGCGGCGTGCTGACGATGATGCCGCCCGTCAGCGGCACGAGTTGCGCCAGGCTGAGCTGCGCGTCGCCTGTGCCGGGCGGCAGGTCCACGACGAGATAGTCGAGGCCCCCTTCGCCCGCGGCCGAGGGCACGCCCCAGGCGACATCGGTGAAGAGCTGCTGGATCGCCTTGTGGAGCATCGGCCCGCGCCAGATCAGCGCTTCGCCGTCGGGCACCAGGAAGCCGATGGACATGATCTCGATGCCGTGGGCGAACGCCGGCGTCATCTTCTCGCCGGTCAAGGGCGGCAGCTCATCCACGCCCAGCATGATCGGCACGTTCGGGCCGTAGATATCGGCATCCAGGATGCCCACCTTCGCGCCCATCTGCGCCAACGCGACGGCCAGGTTCACCGCCACGGTGGTCTTGCCTACGCCGCCCTTGCCGCTGCCCACCGCGATGATGTTCTTGATGGGCACGTCCAACTTGCTCGCGATGCGGCCATCGCGGCGCACCTGCGCATCGAAATGGACGGTTACTTCTTTGACCCCCGGCAGCTTCTGCACGGCCGCGCGCGCCTCGGCCTCGATCTGATGGCGCAGCGGACAGGCCGGCGTGGTCAACGTCACGGTGAACGTGACCTTGTTGTCTTCGATCTGAATATCCTTGACCATGTTGAGCGTCACCAGGTCCTGGTGCAGTTCGGGCTCTTGTACCGTCTTCAAAGCCCCCAACACCATGTCCTTGGTCACGCGTGGATTGACTTTTCCGAACATGAATTTGTGATCTCCAATCAGTTGCTCATGCGCGGCGGCACACAGCGCGCGATGAAAATGAACAGCGCTCACGTGCCAGGCACTTCGAAAGTGCCTGGCACGTATAGGATTTTCGAGTTAGCGCGCCAGATATTGCTTGACCATGGCCGCGGCGCGGCGGCCGATCTCCACCGCGAAGTTCGTCCCGCGATCCCAGGGATAGACCTGGCTCATGCTGGCAAAATAGAGGCCCGGCACCGGCGTCTCGATCGGCGGGATGTTCCGCGAATGGTTCACCGGCGGGATCGGCTGCGCGTAGGGCGTCTTCCAGAGCCAGGCGTCGCGCACCCAACTGCGCTCGAACTGCGGATTGAAACGCGGGAAGGCCGGCAAAAAGCGTTCCAGCAGCTCTTCTTTGCTCAACGCGAAATACTCGTGGCCGGGGTCCAGATAGTCGCCGCAATAGACGAGATGATCGCCGCCGTAATGCGCGGCCGGGATGAAGTTGGTATGCTCCACCAGCGCCAGGAAGGGGAAGCCGGCCTCTTTGGGCAGATTGTGCCAGTAGTAGCGCGTCAGCGGCCGATCGAGCGCCACGATCAGCGCGACCGCGCCCATGGACTTGAGCGCCTTCAGCCGATCGGCATAGCCGGCCGGCAGGTCGGCTGCGATGCGGGCCATCAGCGCGGGCGAGCTGGTCGAGATGGCCGCGTCGTAAGTCGCGGCGTCCGCGGGGGCCTCGACCCGCAGCCGCGGCCGGTCGGCCTCGGTCACGGCTCGGATGGCGGTCACGGCCGTGTTCAGCCGGATCTCCACCCCGCGGCCGCGCAGGAGATCGGCAAAGCGATCCAGGAACGCCTGGAAGCCGCCGATGAACGTGCCCAGTCGGGTGGTGCGGCTGCGCAAGCGCGCCCAGAGCCACGCCATGTTGACGACCTGCAGGTTCTCTTCGCCGAACTTGCCGACGAGCAGCGGCCGCAGTTGCAGATCGTACACGCGGGGGCCGAACCAACGCTGCGTCCACTCGGCCGCCGTCACCTGCTCCAGCGGCTCCCAGCGCGAGAGATAGCGCAGGTAGATGCCTACCAGGCCATAGCGCACCACGTCCGTCAGCGGAAAGTGGCGCAACAGGAAGGCCGGGATGTTGGTGAAGATCGAATCGAACGGATAGAAGCGGCCCTGCCAGTAAATGACCGTATAGGGTCGCGGGAAGATCACCTGGTCGCGCCAGCCGAGCTCGGAGATCAGGCCCAAGATGTGCCGGTCGCTGGCGAACCAGTGGTGATAGAACTTTTCCAGGCTCCAATCCCAATGGGGCGCCTTGAAGCCGGCGGCCAGGCCGCCCACCTGTGCCGCGGCCTCGTAGATCGTCACGCGGTGGCCGGCCCGATTCAGGTCGTAGGCGGCGGCCAGGCCGGCCGCGCCGGCGCCGATGATCGCGATGTGCTTGCCGACAGCCATGTGCACGCCTATTCTTCCGGCATCACCGGTTCGATCGCCATATCCTCCTCTTCCTCGACGGGCTGGCCGGATAGATACGCCTCCACGTCGCGGCGGGCCTTTTGGTGGAGCGCGATCAGATCGGCGTCCGTCCCCTTGAATTGCATCACCGTCTGGACGGCGCACAATTGACAGCCGCGCATGTATTTGAAGCTGCCCTCGTGGCACTTGACGCAGCCGGCCAGACGGATCATCATCAGGGTAAACGCCAGGCTATCCAGATCGGTCTCCGGCAGCTTGGCGACCCGGCTCACCAGCGCGGCCCATTCGGGCCCGCGCAGATCGCGCAACGACGCGATCAGGCGCGGGGGAAAAAGCAGTTCGGCTTTGGGATACATCAGATCTCGAGCTTCCGATCGGCCACATTGATCGGCCCGGTCGAGCCGCCGCTCCTGGCATCCACCAGGCGATTCAGCGCGGCCATCAGGGCCTTCTGATCAATGCCGTAGGTTTGACACGCGCCCTCCAGCGTGTCCACGTCGCTCACCGCGCAATGCGAACAGCCGTTCAGATGAAAGCTGGCCAACACCTCGCCGACTTTCGGATGGACTTGCAACGCCTCGGCGATCGTCATCTGGGGCGAAAAGCTCAGTTCGCCGGCGCGCTGGCGCATTTCCATGCGCAGCCCGGCCAGCTCCTCGTGCCAGCGACCTTCGGCCTCCTTCAGTTGCGTGCGCAGATCGAGGAGCTGATGGTGCACATCCGTCAGTCGTTGCTCGACGGCGGCCGCCCGGCGCGAAGCCAGATAAGCCACCAGCACCGCTCCTACGGCCACGAGCAAAGCAACGGTCGTCATCGTCGGGTTCTCCTTTTTCGATTTCACTCATTCCGAGCCGGCATACGCATTATGGGCGCAAGATGCACGCGGGGCTGTAAGGGCGCTTGCGCTCCCGACGAATTGCCTCAGGAAGCCGCTTTGGCCGCAGGCGCCTGGCGGGCGCTCTTCTCCGCTTCCTTCGCCTGGCGCGCCGCCTCCTCCTCGGCCCAGTCGGTCGGTCGGATGCGCGCATAGTAGGTGGTCGGCGCGCGCAGCTTCTGCAAGTCGAAGAGCAGGTCGGGCATGCGCTGATACGCGGCGATCTCGTAGTTGTGATCCATCTTGATCGCGTCGAACGGACAGAATTCCGCGCATAGGCCGCAGTTCATGCAGATGGTGGTGTCAATGTAGAACTCGGCCGGTTTGGTGAGCGGCTTGCCCTTCTCGTCCTTGGCGCGCACGATCCAGATGCATTGCGGCGGACACACCTTGGCGCAGATGCCGCAGGCCGTGCAGCGGTCTTCGCCCGTCTCCGCGTCGTAGATCAAGATCGGGATATAGCGGAACCGCTCGGAGACCTTGCGCCGCTCCTCGGGATACTGAATCGTGAACAGGCCGGTCTGTTGCGAGGCCTTGCTCTGATCCAGCTCGTACCGGCCGCCCGCGTAGCGGCTGGGGATCTTGCGGATATCGTCAATGTAGGTGTTGAGGAATTCCTTAAAGGTGACGCCCAGGCCCTTCAACACGCCGATGCCGAACATGGAGTCGCTCCTTCTTTACCTGTCCACTTCGCCGAGCACGATGTCAATCGCGCCCAGGATGACCACGCTGTCCGCGATCTTGTGGCCGATGCACATCTTCTCCAGGCTGGTCAGGTTGATGAAGGTCGGCGCGCGGACGTGATAGCGATACGGATTCGGCTTGCCGTCGCTCACCAGGTAGAAGCCCAGCTCGCCCTTGGGGCCTTCGACCGCGGCATAGGCTTCGCCGGCCGGCACGCGGATCTGATGCTGCTTCTTGCCGGGCGGCATCACCGGGCCGCCGGGCAGGCCGTCGAGCGCCTGCTTCAGGATGCGAATGCTCTGGTAGATCTCATCCATGCGCACGCGGAAGCGCGCCCACACATCCCCTTCCGGCCGGGTGCAGATGTCGAAGTCAAAGCGGTCGTAGACCGAGTAGGGTCGGCTCTTGCGCAGGTCGTAAGGCACCCCCGAAGCCCGCAACATCGGCCCGGCCATGCTGTAGGCAATCGCCTCCTCGGCCGTCAGCACGCCGATGCCCCGGCACCGCGTCTCGAAGATCTCGTTGCCGGCCAACAGCTTCTCGAAATCGTCCATCACCCGCGGCAGGCGGTTCCACACCAGATCGCGGGCGCGCTCTACCCAGCCTTCGGGCAAATCGGCGAAGACGCCGCCGAAGCGCATGTAGTTGCACATCATGCGCGAGCCGGAGGCCGCCTCGAAGAGGTCGAGGATCAGCTCGCGCTCGCGCAGGCCGTACAGGGCCGGCGTGAAGTACGCGCCCAGATCGTTGAAGAGGAAGCCGACCGCGATGAAGTGACTGACGATTCTGGTCAGCTCGGCCATGATCACCCGGATGTACTCGGCGCGCTCCGGCACCTGGATGCCTGCCAGCTTCTCCACCGCCAGCACATAGCCGAAGTTGTTCGACATGGAGGCGATGTAGTCCAGCCGGTCGGTGAAGGGGATGTTCATGATGTAGGTGTTGCGTTCGCCGATCTTCTCGTGACAACGGTGCAGATAGCCGATCTCCGGCTCCAGGCCGACGATGTTCTCGCCATCTACCGCCACGACCATGCGAAACACGCCGTGCGTGCTGGGGTGTTGGGGCCCCATGTTGATCAGGATGCGGTCGGTCTTGAACTCGGAACCGTGGCCGTTGCCGCGATCCACCTGCATGATCTTGCGGTATTGCACCTCCGGCTGCGTCCACAGGTCGGGATCCCAACCGATCGGATAGGAAACGTTGTCCTTCCAGGGCACCCGGTCTTCGGCCCAGACGTGATGGCCGTCGGGATGGCGGCTCTTGAACGGCTTGGCGGGCTCTTCGAAATACGGCTCCTTGAAGTCCTTGCGCAGGGGATAGCCCTCGAAGCCCTCCCACAAGAGGATCCGCCGCAGGTTCGGATGCCCCGTGAAGCGGATGCCCATCATGTCGTACACTTCGCGCTCTTGCAGATCGGCCCCGGGCCAGATGGAACAGACCGAAGGAAGCTGGGGGTTGCTCTTGTCGGGCAGGCGCACCTTGAGCACGAGCGGCTCGGCCGCGGCGGCGCCGGCGCGCGAGCGGCCGACCTGATACAAATAGTACACGACCTCGAAGTACTGGGGCCAATCCACGCTGGTGACCATGGAAAGATAGTCGTAGCCTTCCTGATCGCGCAGGTAGGTGGCCAGTTCACACAGTTTGTCGGCCGCCACGACCAGGCCGTTGGGCGTGACCTCGGTCACGGCGCCGGGAACCGCGGCGCTGAAGGGGAGCGCGGATGTTGCCGTCGGCGTCGTTGCATCGCTCATGGCTGTCCCTCTTTCGCTGCGTTGGCAAGCTGGCGCAGAGCATCCCGATTCTTGGGATTGTAGAGATCCGGCCCCAACACCGGCACCGGCACGGCCTCATTGCGCTGCTCGCGCCGATACCAGGGGACCGTCTTGATGGACTGTTTCATGACCATCTCGTGGATTTTCATGACCCCGTGGATGATCGCTTCGGGAGTAGGCGGGCAACCCGGGACGTAGACATCTACCGGGATGAACTTGTCTATGCCCGAAACGACGTTGTAGCCTTCTTTGAACGGCCCGCCGGACGTGGCGCAGGCGCCCACCGCCAGCACGTATTTCGGCTCGGCCATCTGGTTGTAGAGGCGCACGATGTTGGGCACCATCTTTTTGGTGACCGTGCCGGAAACGAACATCAGATCGGCCTGCCGCGGCGAGGCGCGGGTGATCTCCATGCCGAAGCGGCTCAGATCGAAGCGGGCCGCCATCATGGCCATGAACTCGATGGCGCAACAGGCCAGGCCGAACGCCATCGGCCACATGGACTTGATGCGGCCCCAATTATAGATCGTGTCCAGGGTCGTCAGGAATACGTTCCGTTGCAGATCGTCAGGAACGTCGGGGACGGCAAGCTTTTCGCTCATCGAAATACCTCGCTGTATGTCGGCTACACAGACGCTCGTATGCGCTGGCGTTGAGGTAATGACAGATGTTACAAAATACATTTTACTACAGAGGCGGACATAAGGCAAGTGAGGCGTTCGTAATTGCTGCAGGGTGATTTCATAGTGCGGGAATGCCCAGGAGTTGCAGCGTGCGTTGCGGATGGGCAGCGTAGTGGCGGGTTGCTGCGGCGATATTGCTCCAGCCGTGGAACCTGAAGAGCGACAGGATGGCATTGCGGATGTTGGTTTGACCGGCGGCGACGGCTGCCGCCACCAGTGCCAGCAGATAGTCCCAGGCGAAGCGTTGCCCGCGGGCTTTGCGGAAGTCGGGAACTTGTCGCAAGTGGGCTAACAGGGCCGCTTGAAGAGGTTTCATCGGTGTAAATCTCCTTTTGTTTGATCTGACCGAGATTCTAACCGATGGAACTCGTTTTTGGCTAGTCACCACATGCCGATCCGAATTGCGACGCTTGTTGTCAATCCGACCGCCAACAGCACAATGACTTCGCCCTGGGATTGCTGCCGCCAGTATTGACAAAATTGAAAAGTAGTGATATGTTAATTTTTGTACTGTATGGCTCAGTTCCTACAGGATTGCCACAACCTCACCGTAGTCACGAATGGAATCGAAGGGCCACAAGTTGGCACAGAATTCGTCCAACACCGGTATGCTATTGGATGGAGTTCTCCGCCCTGATGGAGCCCCCGTCACCGATCTGGTCAGTGAACATTTCCTGAAAGACCTGCACATCAAGACCGCCTTTGTATCCTGTGCGGGTTTCACGCCAGAAGCCGGATTGACCGAGCTTGATGCCCGGGATGCTCAGCTCAAAAGCCAGATGATTGTCGCCGCCAGTTCGGTTGTCGCGCTCATTGATTCCACCAAATTCGGGAAGATGAGACGTGCCATCGACGATTGACTCGGCAAGGCCGAGTTGATGTTGACGCTCTTTGACAATCGATGGGCAACCGCTTACGTGGCTGCTTTGGGCTTCTTGTGGGCCTTTTTGACCACTTCGTAGTGCTCGTGGCGCTTACGCACGCGCCCGGCAGGCCAGCCCGGCGCTTTTCCGCGGGGTTTCGGCGGCGGGGCCGGTGTGCCAATCGCGGCCAAAAGTCCCGCCATGCCCTGCCGCACCCGGCCCGGCGTCCTGTGCGCCGCGGCTTGGGGCTTCTGCCACGGCAACCGCACTTCGGTGACGAGTGGCCGGGCCAGCCAGAGCTGCCAGGTGAGCAGCGGCATCGGATCGCTCCAGCGCTCGGCCTGCTCTGAGGTCGTCAGGTGCGGCAGCGTCCAGTGCAGGTCCTGCTTGGCGAAGCGATGTCAGCCTGCCCTGACGGCCAATCCAGGGTGATCCACGGCGAAGCGCCGCAAGTACCAGTTCCGCCTCGCTGATGCGGCGCAACTGCTCGGCGCCCTTCTGGAGCGGCGTCTCGGCACTGCTGATGCGTTCAAACAGCAAGGGCGGCGCCCAACTCCCGGCTGACTCCGGCACCCAACTCAGCGTGCTGAAGTCGTAGCCGATGGTGATCGGCCGGTTGCCCACAATCTTGGTCGGCGCATGGACGACCTTGCGGTCCCGCAGCGTCGGCGCGGCCAAGCGCGGCCAAGCGGTATGATCACCGGCCAACAGCCCGTACCCCGCGGGGGCATTTGCAGCTGCGTCGTCCTGGCTCTCGCATCATAGGTTCAACTGCCTACGATCCGGAACGCTATGGCGAGAAATTGATCCCGTTGGCGCTCAAGATCCTGCGGGGCGAACATGTGCCGCCAGCGGTGTGCCTGGAACACGAGTTCATCCCCGCCGCGCAGGAAACACGCGAGGCGATACCACCTTTTATGCGCGACGATGGACTCTTGTTCGGCTATTTCGAAACGCCAGAGAGCTTTCGGGCAGCGTTGGCCGGCATGCGCAAGGAGAGCATCAACAAGAAATGGTAGGATTTTGTGATCCCCTATTTTGAGAATCTGAGCGGGGCGCACGCGCACGAAAGCATGGTGGAACTGGCAGAGGTATCCCATCTCGATTATTAAAGAGCAGACAGGTGAGGCATGGCTATCGCCGAATCGAAAACTCCCATCTTGCAGATGAGGCATATTTCCAAGCGCTTTGATACAACGCAGGCGCTGGATGACGTGTCGCTCGACCTCTATCCAGGCGAGATTCACGCCCTGATGGGTGAGAACGGGGCGGGCAAATCTACGCTGATCAAGATCATGACGGGCGTCTACCACCCGGATGAGGGCCAAATCTTGCTGGATGGCAAACCGATCCGGGTGAGCAACTCGGTGGAGGCGCAGGCTTACGGTATCGCTGCGATTTACCAGGAGCCGATGATCTTTCCCGATCTGAACGTCGCTGAGAACATCTTTATCACGCATCGCGGCCGTGGTCCCCTGGTCAATTGGAATAGGATGTTCCGTGCGGCGGAAGATATCCTGGCGCAGCTCGGCGTCAAGCTGGATGTGCGCATGCCGGCGCGCGGGTTGACGCTGGCGGCGCAGCAGACCGTTGAGATCGCCAAAGCCATCTCGCTCAAGGTCCGGGTGCTGGTCATGGACGAGCCGACCTCGTCCCTTTCGGTGCATGAAGTCGCGCAATTGTTTAGTCTGGCGCGTCGGCTGCGCGACCAGGGCGTCTCTATCCTCTTTATCAGCCATCGCATGGAAGAAATCTTTGAGATCGCGGACCGGGTGACTATATTCCGCGATGGCAAGTGGATCTCTACCCTGCCGCGCGCTCAAGTGACGCCTGAAGGGGCGATTCGCGATATGGTGGGGCGCAAGATCGAGGAATTCTTTGCCAAGAGCCAGACTCGGCGCGGCGACCTGTTGATGTCGGTGCGCGGCTTGAGTAAGAAGAACGTTTTCTCAGGTCTTAACTTTGAGGTGTATCGCGGCGAGGTGTTGGGCTTTGCTGGGTTGGTCGGCTCGCGGCGCACAGACGTAGGTCTGGCGCTGTTTGGCATCGAACCGGCGGATTCTGGGGAAATTGTCTTCCAAGGCCGGCCGGCCAGAATTCGCTCACCTGAGCAGGCCCTTCAACTGGGGATTGCCTATATGACCGAAGATCGCCTCCGGATGGGGTTGATCATGCCCATGTCCATTGCGACCAATATCACGCTGCCCATGCTGCGGGAATACTTGTCGGCCTGGGGCCTGATCAAGCGAAGCGCCGAAGAAGCAACGGGGGAGCGATTCTGCCAACGGCTCTCGATTCGGGCCCCCTCGGTGCACACACCGGTCAGTCAGCTCTCCGGCGGCAACCAGCAAAAAGTGATGCTGAGCAAATGGCTCAACGCCCGTCCACAGGTGCTGATCCTGGACGAACCCACCCGGGGTATTGACGTAGGCGCGAAAGCCGAGGTGCATCACATTATCAACGATCTCGCCGCGCAGGGATTGGGCATCATCCTGATCTCGTCTGATATGCCGGAGATCATGGCGATGAGTGATCGCATTTTGGTGATGCGCGAAGGCAGGCAGATGGGCATCTTTAGTCGCGCCGAAGCCACTCAGGAAAAGGTCATGAGCGCCGCCATGGGCCAGAACAACGAACCAAAGGAGAGGGCGTGATGGGAAGCCTCCGGCGTTACTTTCATCCCGAGCAGCTCCGCGAGTTCAGCCTGGTCTTTCTGATCGTCGCTATTTTTCTGTTTTTCGGTTCACAGATTCCGGGTTATTTCAGCCCGCGCATCTTTAACCGCGTTACCAGCGATGTGGCGATTATCACCGTGGTCGCCATCGGGGAAACTCTGGTCTTGCTGACGCGCAACTATGACTTGTCGGTCGGCTCGATTGTCGGCTTGACGGCTTTTTTCGTCGGCAAGCAACTCTCCTTCTACCCTGACATGCTGCCGGCGCTTGCCCTCCTGCTGGCGATTGGCGCAGGCGCGCTGATGGGTGTGTTCAATGGCCTGATCATCGCCTATGGTCGAGTGCCTTCTCTCATCGCCACCCTCGGCACGCTGGCAATCTATCGCTCGATGCTGGTCGCCTATCCAGGCAACAAAATCGTCGTCACCAACGACTTTCCCAAGTGGGTTCTCGATCTTGGCAGTACCAGCCTGATTTCTATCGGCGGTTTTGACATCAAACCGGTTGTGGCCGTGGCCCTGCTGGTCTTTATCATTTTTCAATTGATAACTACTTACCTGTCTTATGGCCGCCGGTTGTATGCGATCGGTTCGAATCCTGAGGCTGCCCGCGTTGGGGGCCTGCCTGAGCAACAGATCGTCTTTTGGGCGTTTGTGCTGTGCGGCGCCCTGGCCGGGCTGGGCGGTTTCATGTTCATGGTACGCTATGGGGATCTGACCACCGCCGCTGCTCAAGGGATGGAGTTGCAAGTGATTGCCGCCGCCGTGGTCGGCGGGGTGAGCACAAACGGCGGCGTCGGCACCATGATCGGCGCACTGTTGGGCGCATTCATGATCAACCTGCTCCAGCAAAGCTTGCTGCGCTGGCTTCGAATCAGCAACTTTTGGGTGGATGCATTCTTGGGCATGTTGATTCTGCTGGCGGTCACCATTGACGCCGTGATCGTGAGCCGCCTGCGCGTTATTTGGGCGCAGACTGGATTGGAGACGAGGCCCGGCGGTGAGAAGGAGGAAAGCCATGCGGCGTAGATGGGAGTGGCTCAGAAGCTGGGAAAGCTTGTTGCTCGTGATTCTCGTCGCCGTGATTGGTTTTAATGTGCTCAAGGCTCCCTTTTATCTGCAGATTGACAACCAGATCAATCTGTTTCAGTTGCACATCGAAGAGATCATTGTCGCGCTGATCATGACCTTTATTATCATCAACGCGGAGATTGACCTGTCGGTCGGCTCGGTCATGGGATTGGCGGGCTGTGTGATGGCTTTTCTGTGGGAAAGAGGGGTGCCGATTGAGGTGGGCATCGCAGCCGCTCTTTTCACCGGGGTGTTGGTGGGCGTATTCAACGGTTTCATGGTTGCGTACGTGGGTTTGACCTCGTTGGTCGTCACTCTGGCCGGGTTGATTGGGTATCGCGGACTGGCGCACGTGCTGCTGGAGGACCGCTCGATCGGCAACTTTCCTAAATGGTTTAATCAACTGGGCCAGCAACCGCTCGTTTGGCATATCCCGTTCGCCATGATCGCCTTTTTCGTGATGCTCGTCATCGCGCTGGTGATTCTCCAAAATTCGGGCTTTGGGCGGTACGTCTATGTGATCGGGAACAACAAGGATGTCGCGCGCTACTCGGGCGTGAATGTTCGGCGGATCAAGATGACATTGTTCGTCGCGTCGGGTTTGATTTCTGCGTTCGCGGGGCTGCTGTTGGCCGCGCGTTTAGGCTCGATGCGCGGCGACACCGCCACAGGCACCGAACTCACCGTCATCACCATGGTCGTACTGGGCGGCGTCAGCATCTTTGGAGGGTCAGGCTCCCTCTATGGGGTGTTGTTGTCAATCCTGATTGTTCTGAATCTGCGCAATGGCATGGGGCTTCTCAACATCCCCGGCGACACTCAGACGGGCGTGATCGGCGCGCTCTTGATCCTGTCGGTCCTCGTGCCCAATATCGCGCAAGAGGTGCGAAGCTTATGGAGTCGCCGACAGCGCGCTCAGCGTGTTCAAGCGGCAGAAGAACAGAAAGGAGGTTAGCCTATAAGCGATTGGATCACGCGTGCCTCAATGAACCGTTCAGTACATTTTGCTAGTATGAAGGAGGATAGAGATGTTTAAGAAATTTGTCATCGGTCTGCTCATCGTTACAATGCTGATGTTGTCGGCGTGCGTCCCGCAAGCCACTCCCACCTCGGCGCCTCCGACCACTGCGCCAACTCAGGCGCCTCCCACACAGGCCCCGACGAAGGCAGCACCCGCTCAGGCGCCGACTACGGCCGCTCCCACAGGCGCCGTGGTCAAGGCGACGCCGGGCAAGGCACTGAAGATGGTGTTCGAGCCCAAGTTCCTCGGCAACGCCGTGTTCGATCAGGCGCACGAAGGTGCGAAGGAAGCGGCCAAGGAGCTACAGAATCCGGAGACGTTGCAGTATCTGGCGCCTGCCTCCGGGGCAGCCGGCACTGCTCAGATAGACATCATCACGAACGCGACGACGCAGGGCGTCAACGCGATCATGCTGTCCAACAATGCGGGTGACCAGGTGGCGCCGGCGGCCAAGGCGGCGCGTGACAAGGGGATCACTTTTGTCACGTGGGACTCGCCGATTCCTTCCGCCATAGGCGAACAGGTGTTTGTGGCTCAGGTAGACTTTGCGGAGACGGGCAAGGTGATGGCCGACATGGCGCTCCACATCCTGGGCGCGGAGGGCGGCAAGTTCGCGGTGCTGTCCGCTTCGCCGGATGCGGCGAACCAGAACGCCTGGATCGCGGCGATGAAGGAAGCATTGAAGGATGCCAAGTACTCTAAGCTGCAGTTGCTGGACGTAGTGTACGGGATGGATCAGTCCGAGACGAGCTACAAGCAGGCGCTGGCTCTGGTGGACAAGTATCCGGACATGAAGCTGATCATGGCGCCGACGACGGTAGGGATTGCGGCGGCGGCCAAGGCGATGCAGGACGAAAAGCTGTGCGACAAGGTCAAGGTCAGCGGTCTGGGCCTGCCCAGCGAGATGGTGTCCTTCGTCAAGAACGGCTGCGCTCCCGAGTTTGCGCTGTGGAGCTTCAAGGACCTGGGCTACCTGACATACTACACCGCCTATCTCCTGGCGACGGGCGCGCTCAAGGGTCAGGAAGGCGAAAAGTTCGAGGCGGGCCGGATGGGGACGTACACGATCACCAAAGACCCCACGCGTCCGAATACGCCTGCGCTGCGCATTCTGATGGGGCCCTTCTCCGTCTACAACAAGGATAACATTGACAAGGCGGTTGCCCCATAAAATGAGTCGTCAAGTTGCGAATATGTGATTAACGAGTGGCGGGGGAAGGTTGGCTTTCCCCTGCCACAGCCGTGTACCATTGCACTATCCTGAGGTCGGCCTCGCCTGTCTGCCATACTCAAAGGCCGGCCCAACAGCAATCCCAAATAGGACTTTCGTGGGTTGGGGGCCATCCCCGAATCCGACCACGGATGCACGAATCACGCACCGGGCCATTCGTGCATTCGTGCCCTATTCGCGGATGGCCCCCGCAGGTGGCCCGCCCATTTCCACATGCGCGGTTTTGGGGTATAATGCCGGGCCATGACCGCGACCTCTCCTCCCGCCTTGTGGCGTCGCCTGGATGCGCTGCTCCTGGCCGCCCTGGTTATGGCGCGCGTGCGCATTGACACCCTGGCCGAAGCGGCCGTGTTGCCGCTGCGCCAAAACGATGTGGCGCGCCATCCCTTCCTGGGGCGCTTGCTCGCGCCGGAGGCCATGCAGCTACTTGCCCAACAGCAACTCGTGGATCCGATCGGCCTGCTGCTGCTCGTCCTGGCGTTTGCCGGCCTGGTGCTCTATCTGGTCGTGGACGAGTTCGTCGCGGCCGCCGCGACGCGCTATCGGCTGAAGCTGGCCCTCTTGTGGATCATCATCGCCCTGACCGTCGTCGCGCCCAGCCTCAAGCTGGCCCTGTTGCGCCAGGGGAGCGGCCCGGCGTCCTATGCGCACGATGGAGGGGTGATCCAAACGGAAGCAACGATCGCCTATCTGCTGCAGGGCCGCAACCCCTATCGCGAAGATTACCTGCAAACGCCGATGGCCGAATGGGGGATCAGCGAGTTCCGCACCGCGCTCTATCACTATCCGTATCTGCCGTGGACGTTCCTCTTCTCGGCGCCGTTCAAGCTGCTGGCCGAACGGACTATCGGATGGTACGATCAGCGCTTCGTCTATCTGCTGCTCTTCGCCGCGCTCCTGCTCCTCCTGCCGGGCCTGGCGCGCTCTGCAACCTCGCGCCTCTTGCTGGTCATGGTGATCGGCCTCAACCCGATCATGGGGTCCGACCTGATCTACGGGCAGAACGATGTGTTCGTGTTGGCCTGGATCGTCGTCAGTCTCTGGCTGTGGGCCAGGGGGCAAAGGCCGGGGGCCGGCCGCGGGTGGAGTTGGGGATCGGCGGCGGCCTTCGGCCTGGCGTGCGCCAGCAAGCCCACCGCCTGGTTCCTGGCGCCGTTCTATCTGCTTTGGGTGGCGGGCGACGTGACCGATCTGCGCCGTCGCCCCGGCGTCTGGCTGGAGCGAGCGGTCGCGGGGATCTGGCCGGCCGCGGCGGTGAGCGCGGGGATCATCGGGCCGTATTTTGCGTGGGATCCGGCCGCCATGATAGACGACGTGTGGGCCTGGTCGAACGGGACGTCGGCCACGGCGTACCAGATTTGGGGCTGGGGCGCGTCGAATCTGCTGCTGGCCACCGGCCAGGTCGCCAGCCGCTTCGTGTACTGGCCCTTTTGGGTCCCTCAGTTGGTCGGCGGGCTGCCGTTGCTGGCGGCCCTGCTCTGGCGACAGGCCCGCGCCAATACGCCGGCCCGCGGCCTCTGGAGCTATGGCCTATTCCTCTTCGTCTTCTTCTACGTTTCCCGCTTCATGAACGAGAACTATCTCGGCTACATCCTGGCGCTGCTGGCGCTCGGCGCGCTGATCGAAACGGCACCGGCGACTCAGCCGGCCGGCGCCGCGCCCGGCGGCGGCGACTCCGGCGGGGGCGCGCTGTAGCCGCGCAGGATCTCCTCGGCGGCCGGTACCTGCGTCCGCAGGGCGATGCTGTATTCCTGCAGGTAGTTGCCGGTGCGCAGCGCCCAATCCACCATCGTGTAGCCGCGAGTGATGGCCAATGCCTGCGACAGGCCATGCAATAAGGCCACGAACGAGACCATCGAGGGCAGAAGGCCGGCCGTGGTGGTAGGCGTATAGAGCACGAACTCGGCGACGCTGGCCGTCGGGATCGTCATGGCACCGACGATGCTGAGCGTATGGGCGCCGGCCGCGCGTGCCATCTTGAGAAAAACGGCCACGTGCGGCGAAGTGGCCGTGACGCCCAGCCCGATGCAGAAATCGTCCGGGCCCAGCGAAGCCAAAATCCCCGACTGCACCCCCGGATCGGTAGGAACCAGATGCGCGTTCATGCCGAGCATCTGGAGCCGACTCGCGAACGCCTCGGCCAGGAAGCCGAAGTTCCCCTCGCCCAACATGAACACGCGGCGGGCCACGCTGAGGAGCTGGAACACGCGCTCGACCGTGGGCAGGTCGAGGTGCAACCGCATATACTCCAGATTGTTGCGGTCAAGGGTGAGGGTGCGCAGCAAGATGCCGGCCGGGCTCTTGTCGTCCAGCTCCGGCTCATAGACGTTGCGCAGATCCTGCTTGACCCGCTCCTGGACCTCGTTGATCAGTTCGGGGTAGCCGGGATAGCCGAGGCGCTGCGCCAGGCGCACCACCTGAGCCGTGTCCACGCCGGTCTTTCTGGCCAGCTCCGAAGCGGTCATGAACGCGGCATCGCGGTAATGATTGACCAGGAAATCGGCGATCTTGCGATAGCCAGGCGAGAGGTCGGGATAGATCTCGCGAATCAGATCGGTGTACATCGGTAGCCCTCAATCCGGCGCCGATAAAAACGGGCTGTGGCTCGCGGCGAAGCGCCGACGGCCACAGCCCGTCTTTGTCTTGGTTACAGCGCCAATAATGCGCTCAAGACAGCTCGGCCAACGCGCGCTTGACCTCGGCCGCGCGCTTGGCCACCGCCTCGGCATTCTGCTTGGCCAGGGTCTGCGCAATGGCCATGCAAAGCGAGTAGAGGCCGGTGAGGCTGGGGATCGTGCCTTCCGTCTCGCCCGGCGCATAGAGCAGATGCTCGGCCGCGCGCGCCGCCTGGCTGGTCTGGCTGGGCCCGAACGCGATGGTGACCGCGCCTTCGCTGCGGGCGAAGCGCAACAGGCTGGCAATGCCCGAAGGCCCTTCGAGCGGGGTCATGCCGATCACGACTTCGCGCCGCACCAGGTGCGCCACGGCCCGCGCCCGGTCGTACACATCGCCGCCTACGTAGACGACCGGCAAGCCGGCGTCCTTCAGCATTTCGGCAAAGGACGCGGCAATGGGCGCAGCATAGGACTCGCCTGTGATAACGATCCGCGGCGCGACGCGCAACGCATCCATCACCGTCTCGATGATATCGAGGCTGTTGTAGGCCTGCGTCTTCTCCAGATTTGTGCGATCATCGGCGAGTAACTTTTGCACACTCGCGCCGGGGGTGTGCTCCTCTTCGGCCGGTGGCGTGTAGGTGCGGCTGAGTTCCACTTTGACCTGCTCCTGGATGTCGGCGATCAACTCCGGATAGCCCGGATAGCCTAGCCGCTGTGCGAACCGCACAACGGTCGTCGTGTCTACGTCCACCGCGTTGGCCAGCTCGGCGGCGGTCATGAACGCGGCCGCGCGATAGTCGCTGAGGATGAAATCCGCGACTCGCCGGTAGCTGCGCGATAGGTGTTCGTAGTGCCTGCGGATGTTCTCTCGAAACATGTCTCACCTCGTGAAGTGTGATGCCGGAATGTGCGTCGGGAGCCGCCCGGCTACGGCCCGCCTCCGCGATTCTCGTGAGGCAAGTCCGCACGCGTGTGGGGGTGGCAGGCACGCAGCTTGACAGAGAATCGTGAAGCGATGCTTTATTATACAATGCTCCAGTTGTTTTGTCAACTGTTTCCGGTGTATTTTTTATGATTTTTTTCGGTTTTCCTGGACAGGCTATCGTGCCCATTTGTGAAAAGGCGTAATAAAACTTGGAGGCGGTCATAATCGTAAATGTTCACAGTGACATCTTGTGGCCCCCATCCCTAACCCCGCCCCCCGTTTCGCGAAATTTTGCGAAGCCGGGGCAGGGAAGTCCTTCTATTGCGGGGTTCCCCCTCTCCCGCCAAGCGGGAGAGGGGGTCAGGGGGTGAGGGTCCGCTCCCAAGGCGCAATGCGCGGGATAATGGTGAACAGTTACTCAGAATCGCGTGTTTGACAGGGGGCCCATCTTCGATTATGCTGATGCATCAAACATGACCCGACGACGCATGAGCCACCTGGTTTCCCGCATAGCCGGCGACGTCACAACGCGCGGCAGCGTGGCCCGCGCCTGCCGCGGGTGGCCGTTGCTCTGGCTGGTCGCGCTGCTGGCGGCCGGCTGCGCAGCGGCTTCCCGGCCGACGCCGCCGCCGGCCGCCACGGAGGTCGCCGCGGTGACGCTCTTTCCACCGTCCCCCGCGTCGGCCACGCCCACGCCGTGGCCGACCGCCACCGCGACGCCCTCGCCGACCGCCACATCTACGGCCAGCGCCACTCCCGTTCCGACGGCCACGCCCACCCGCGGCCCCACGCCCGATGGGGTCGCGCGCGTGGCCCGGGTGCCCATCTTGATGTACCACTACATCTCCGAGCCGCCCGCCGACGCCGACATCTATCGTCGGGACCTGTCGGTGGCGCCGTCGCGCTTCGAGAGCCATCTGCGCTATCTGCACCAAAACGGCTACCGGACGATCACGCTGGACGACCTGCTCGCCTTCCTGGCCTACGGCGCGCCCCTGCCGGACCGGCCGATCATTCTCACTTTCGATGACGGCTACGCCGACAACTACACCAACGCTTTCCCGCTGTTGCGCCAATACGGCATGGTGGGCCACTTCTTCATCATCAGCGACTTCGTCTCCCAGGGTCGAGCCGGCTATCTGACCTGGCCGCAGATCGAAGAGATGGCGCAGGCGGGCCAGCGCTTCGGCTCGCACAGCCGCGATCACCCCGACCTGAAGGGCAAGCCGGTGGACTATCTGGTGTGGCAGGCGCTCGGCGGCCTGGAAGCCATCCAGGAGCACCTGGGCTATCATCCGCGCTGGATCAGCTATCCGGCGGGCAGCTACGACGACCAGGTGATCGCCGTCTACAAGTCGGCGCATTACTGGGGCGGCCTCAGCACCGAACAGGGCGCCACCCACACACTGGAACGGATTTTCGCGCTCAAGCGGGTGCGCGTGCGGGGCACGTTCACGGCCGACGATCTGGCCGGGCTGCTTCAGCTCGATTGGTAGCCCTTGGGATGGCCATCGGGCGGCCTACAGCTTTTCGGCGATGGCCAGGATGGAGGTGCCCCACGGCAGTGAGATGCGGCGCAACAGCGCGGCTTCCAGCTTGCCGACCGCGGTCAGGAGCGCGTTGACGGCCGGGGATGCCGGTTCCATCTCCACCTGATAGGCATCCTCATCGAAATGAGGCGAGGCCAGTTTCGGCTCGGCCCGGCCGCGGCGCAACACGATCAGGGCCGCGGCCAGAGGAAAGATGAAGAAGTTGTTGTAGGAGATGCGCAAGACCCGGAAACCATGTCGTTCAAGCTTCCCCTTCAGCTCCGGGGCCGTATAGCGCCGTTGATGCAAATTGATTTCGTCGTTGCGGCTCCACAGGAACATGAACGCCGGCACCGTCACCAGCAGCTTGCCCCCCGGCCGGCCCCGCGCGACGTCGGGGCCGCGCAAGACCCGCCGACACTCGGCGAAGACCCGCTCCTCGGCCGGCACATGCTCGACCGTGTCGAGCAGGGCCACCAGGTCAAACGCGGCATCCTCAAACGGCAGATCGTCGGCCGTGCCCAGATAGGCCTCCAGGCCGCGCTGCCGTGCCACCTCCAGCGGCCGGGGGTTGTTGTCCACGCCGATCACATCGCCGTAATGGCGCAGATGATGGGTCATGTTGGCCGCGCCGCAACCGATGTCCAGAATGCGCAACCCCTGACCCGGGCCTACATAGCGGTCCAGATAGGCCAAAATCGCACGCGTTCGGCTGGCAAACCACCAGTGCCGATCCTCTTCGAGCAGGGTCAACATCGGAGTCGAAGGCATAGATTCTGCTCCACTATACGAGTTGCTCCGCGCGCGGCGCTCCCGACAGAAGCGCCTGCGTGGCACGCAATACATCTTTCACCTGGATCGCGGACATGCACGCATGTTGGCTCAGGACAGCGGCCGGCCAATCCAGGCGATTGCAGGGCGCACAAGCCCAGTTCGATCTCAGCACGATATGGCGGGTCGGGTCGCCCCACGGCCCGAACTTGACCGCCGAGGCCGGTCCGTACAGATGCACGGTGGGCGTGCCGACGGCCACGGCCAGATGCAGCGGCCCCGAATCGGAGCCCAACACGACCGTGCAGCGCTCCAGCAGCGCGGCCAGTTGCTCCAGATCGGTCTGGCCGGTGGCGTCCAATGCCGGCACGGCGAGGCCGGCCATGATGGCCTGGGCCAAGGGCCGTTCGGCCGCGCTGCCGGTGAGCAGGATCTGGGCATCGAACGACTCGCCCAATTGGCGGGCCACCTCGGCCCAGGCGGCCGGCGACCACTGCTTGACCGCCGCACCGGCGCCTGCATGGATGGCGATCAGCGGCCGGCCGCCGCGCACGCCGTGGTCGGCCAGCCAGTCGGCCGCCCAGGCGCGCGCGGCGTCGCCGACAGGGAACTGCAAGGGCCCCGGCCGGCCCGCGTCACAGCCGCACAGGGCCGCGATCAGGGCCGCGTTCTGCTCTACCTCGTGGCGATCGGGCCGATAGGGCAGGGCATGGGTGAGGAACGGCCGCGTCTCCGGCCGGTCATAGCCGATCCGCAACGGGATGCCCGCCGCGGCCGCCAGCCAGGCGCCCCACCAGTGATCGAAGCGCAACACCACCGCCGCGTCGAACCGACCGCGCAACCGGCCGGCCATGGCAAACAGCAGACGATAGGGCGCAAGCAGGTTTTTCTTGGGCTGGCGCTCGAAGCCCGGAAAGGGACACGTCAAGACGGCGTCCAGGTCGGCATAGCGGGCCGCGACGGCCTGGCCCCATGGCCCGACCAGCAACGTGAGTCGGGCCGCGGGCAGCTCCTGGCGGACCATGCGGATCGCCGGGCCGGCAAAGAGCAGATCGCCCAGGTGGTCGGGCCGAATGAGGAGGACCGAACGGGGACACTCGACAGATCGGTTTTTCGAGTAGAATTGCCCGACTATATGCAAAGCCGCCATTCTGATCGGCCTGGAGATAGTCATGCGTATAACGCCTCCAGCCGCGGCACAATGGCGTCCCAGCCGTAATGCATTTCCACATAGGCGCGCGCCCGGCGGCCCAAGGCGGCCGCCTGCGCCCGATCGCGGCACAGATTGATGACCGCGGTCGCAAAAGCGGCCGGCTCATCCGCGAACAGCACCTCGCGGCCGTCGCTGAAATCGAAGCCGTCGCACCCCAAACGGGTCGAGACGATCGCCTGTCCCATCGCCATGGCCTCCAATACTTTCAGGCGGGTGCCGCCGCCGATCCGCAACGGCACCACGTAGACGCCGGCGGCCGCGATATAGGGCCGGGTGTCGGGCACGCGGCCCGTCAAGGTGATCGCCGGGTGGCGGGCCAGGCGCGCCAGACGTGGATGCGGCTGCTGGCCGACGACATAGAAGTGCGCGTCGGGCATCTGCGCCAGGATCAACGGCAGGACGGCATCGGCAAACCAGAGCACCGCATCTACGTTGGGGCGGTAATCCATCTTGCCGGTGAACACGAGCGCGTGCGGGCCGAGGTCCGCCAGCGGTGCCACCGCGTCGCGCCGATAGAACGCCAGATCTACCCCGTTCGGGATGACGGCCACCTCCAGATCGGGCAAGATGGCCCGCAGCGCCGAGCGGTCGGCCTCCGAGACCGCGATGACGCGGTCGGCGGCCCGACAGATGCGCCGTTCGTAGGCCACGAGTTTCTGCCATTGCACGAAGGAGTAAGCCGCGGCCAGCCAGCGCCGCGGCTGACGGACGTCGGTCAGGAAGTTCCGCTTCTGCAGCAGATATTCGGCATTGTGGTCGTCGAAGATCAGCCGCGGTGCGACCACGTCCGGGCGAGCCGGGATCATGCGCCGACCGTCGGCCGCCAGAACGTAAGGGGCCATCTCGATCCCCTCGACCTGCACGATATCGTAGCGATTTTCCTGCCGCAGCGCGGCCAGGTGACGCCGCAGGAGGGGACTGTCCAGGCGCAGCGCCATGTCGGGCAGCGCGCTGAAGAGCGTGTCGCGCGCGCGGCGGGCCAGGGTGCGCACGGGCGCCGATTCGGCGATGATCTGGCGGCAATACGGCCGCAGCAGCTCGATCGCCTCCGCGGCGGCCGGCGCGCCCTGACCGCGGTCAAGATCGGGAGGCAGGAAGGTCAACAGATCAACGGTGTGGCGACGCGCCAGGCCGGCGATCAGGTTGAAGTTGCGGATCGTCGTGCCCTGCGAGAGGCCGGTGAGCGCCTGAGGCGGGATCGGCAATTGGGGCGTCAGGATCAAGATCTGCATCGTTGGGTCCCTGGGCTCCGCGCGGCGCGCTCGGTTCAGGAGGCGTGGCCGATGGCCTGCTGATAGACTTCCATCGTCTGCCGCGCGGCGCGCTCCCACGAGAAGGCGGCCGCGCGCTGCAGGCCTTTGGCGCGCAGCTCGGCGCGCAGCCGCGTGTCGGTCAAGACGCGCCAGAGCGCCACCGTGATCTCCTCGTCGTGTTCGGGATTGACCAGCAGCGCCGCGTCGCCGACGACTTCGGGCAGGCTGGAGACGTTCGAGACCACCGTGGGCGTGCCGCACGCCATCGCCTCCAGGGGCGTCAGGCCGAAGCCTTCGTAGAAGGCCGGATGCACCAGACATTGCGCCGCATTGTAGAGGTGGAACAGGTCGTGGTTGCTCACCCGGCCCAGGAAAAAGCAGTGCGACTTGAGGCCGAGCTCGTTGACCAGCTTGTGCACATCGTCGCTCAGCCAGCCGGGCGCGCCGGCCAGAACCAGGGCCGGATCGAGCTTGTATTTATCGCGCAGGCGCCGATAGGCCCGCAACAGGCCGGGAATGTTCTTGCGCGGCTCAATGGTCCCCACAAACAGGATGAACTCGGCCGGGAGATCGAACAGCGTCTGGACATGGCGCAGAGCCTCCCCGCGATCCTCCGGCCGGAAAAGGGGATCGGCCGCCTCGTAGATGACGGTGATCTTGTCTTCGGGCGTGCCCAGCATTTTGACCAGGTCGCGCTTGGTGCTCTCGGAGACCGCAATGATGCGATCGGCGCGGCGGACTGCCCGATCAATCTGGCCGTAGTAGCGCGCGCTGTCCTTCGTCAGGAAATGCGGATAGATCAGGAACGCCAGATCGTGAATGGTGATCACCGACGGGCCGGTGCGGCGCAACGGCGGGATGAAGTCCGGGCTGTGGAACACGTCAATGGCCAACTGGCCAACGGCCCAGGGCAACAGATATTGTTCGAGGCGATGATGGCTGGGGATGAACGTATGCGCCACCCGAATGTTGGGCGCTTCGAGCAGCGGCTGTTTGTTGCGGCGATCCTGCAACAAAGTGAAGCAATGCTCGCTAAAGGTGCTGGCTAACGCCTGAGTCAACCGAAGAGTATATTCGCCGATGCCTGCCCGGGTATAATACACCAGTCGCGCGTCGATCCCGATATGCATTGCTCTACCTGGTGCGCCTATCGTAACAAAAAGATACCCTCCGCGCAGGCGCAACAACGCCGGGGAGGGCTGCGATGACCCGACAATGAGAGTTAGGGCATCTTAGCATAGGATCACTTGGGCGTCAAATCGGCCGCGGCCGGCGCGTTACGGCACCGATTTTTGCAGCCCCGCGATGAGCTGTTGCTTCTCTGCGACCGTCAGGCGGGCCTCAGGATGCAACAGCAGATATTGGGGCGGCGGCATCTGGCCCTCGACGGTCACCTCGACGAGCTTCCTGGCCCGCTTCGTTCCCCGGTCCCAGTTGGTGAAGCTGAACTCGCGGCGCCCTGCGACCACGTCTCTGTAGACCAGCCACGAGACCGGCGCGATATGGCTGTACCACGGCCAGACGGTCTCGCTGCTGTGACAATCGAAGCAGGCGCGTCGCGCCAAAGCCCGCGTTTGCGGGCTATCCCAGGGCGGCTCGCCGGTCGCGGGCGGATTCGTGTGATCTCGGCCGTAGGGCACGAGCTGAATAGCAACCAACAATACTACCAGCGCAATCGCTCCATATAGGAACATTCTTTTGATCATGGATATCTCCTTCACGAGTCCGATGCTTTGTGGCTCTGCGGCTTTTGGTGGGAAGACGGTAGGACTCGCAACTTGCGTGGCCCCATCCCCCGGCCCCTTCCCCGCCAAGCGGGGAAGGGGCGAGCTAATAGCGGGGTATTTTGGCCGCCGAAGGCGGCCAAAATACCCCTTTCAAGGAATTCCCCGCCCCCCGCAAGCGGGGGGGGGTCAGGGGTGGGGGGCCCACTGCATCCGGAATTGCCGAAATGCCTCTTGTCCCGCCAGAAGCTGGAGAACCGAATTACGGCAACTTGTCTGCTGAGGGGATTCAAGCTAAGATTGGGGCATGAAGCGAACGATCCTGGTGGTGGACGACGATCACAAGATCGTAGACTTGGTGGCGCTTTACCTCAAGCGGGACGGCTATAACGTGCTCACCGCGCATGACGG
>JBBIKA010000010.1:36279-41933 GCA_037445695.1 Chloroflexota bacterium | reverse complement strand
TGTTAACTTCCAACCTCCCCCGTCTTGGCGCCTCGCCCGCGCTGGGCCCCGTTGTTTTTTATTTTTATATGGGGTTTGGCCGGCGGATGCGCCGCCGCCAAACCCCCTCTTTTATCGGCCTCGCCTCTTCCCCGCCAAGCGGGGAAGAGGCGAGAGGAGGGGGCCACGCGAGCTGCGCGTCCGACCGTCTTCCTACCAAGAGCTACAGAGCCGGAGATCACAGATGCGCAAACATCATGATACGCGATCGCATTTCCCCTTGATTCGTACATTCGCGCCCTCATTCGTGGCCAACCGTCGCCTGCCGACCACCTTTGCAGCGCTGCAGTATCCGAACTATCGGCGCTGGTTTATCGGCCAGGTCCTTTCGCTGATGGGCACCTGGATGCAGGGGGTGGCCCAGGGCTGGCTGGTGTACGAGATCACCGGCTCGCGGCTGGCGCTGGGCACCATCTCGTTCGCCGGCTCCATCCCCACGTTGCTCTTCATGTTGCCGGCCGGCGCGGTGGCCGATCGCATCTCCAAACGCAAGATGTTGTTGGCCACGCAGACCGCCATGATGATTTGTGCTTTCCTCATGGCCCTTCTGGCCGGCGCGAAGCTGATCCAGGTGTGGCACATCGCGCTCCTGGGCTTCATCCTGGGCATCGCCAATGCGTTCGACTCGCCGGCCCGGCTGGCGCTGACGGTGGAGCTGGTGGACGACCGCCGCGATCTACAAAACGCCATCGCCCTCAACTCCACCATGTTTAATCTGGCCCGCGTCGTCGGCCCGGCCATCGGCGGCGTGATCCTGGCGGCTGTGGGCGCGGCCTGGTGCTTCTTCTTGAACGGCCTGAGCTTCGTAGCCGTGCTGATTGCCCTGGCCGGCATGCGCCTGAACGAAGCCGCCCGGCCGATCCGCACCCGCCACTTCACCGAGGAGATCACCGAAGGATTGCGCTATGTCTGGGAATCGTCGGTGGTGCGGGCGCTGGTGGCCATGGTGGCGGTGACCTCGCTCTTCGGCTTTTCCTATTCGGTCCTGTTGCCCGCCTATGCTGTGGACGTGTTGGGCGTGGGCGAGACCGGCCTGGGCGCCCTGACCGCGGCCGTCGGGGTCGGCGCGCTCAGCGGCTCGCTGGTGGTGGCCAGCCTGACGCGCTCGCGGCGCAAGGGGTGGCAGTTGACCTTCGGCTCCTTCCTTTTTCCGGTCGCGTTGCTCGCCTTTGCATTCTCGCGCTCGTTTCCCTTGTCGCTCGGCATCCTGGTCATCGTCGGCTTCGGCTTCATCGCCCAAAACACGACCAGCAACACGCTGGTGCAGGCCATCGTGCCCGATGAGCTGCGCGGCCGGGTGATGAGCGTCTATTCGCTGATGTTCATGGGCACGATGCCGATCGGCTCGCTGCTCGCCGGCGCGGTGGCGCAGGCCTACGGCACGACCTCGACGATCATCCTGGGCGCCGCGGTGACGTTGCTGTTCGCGTGCTATATCTTCGTTTTTCAACCGCAGGTGCGCCGACTGGAGTCCTGACGATCTTCTATGCTTGCCGAACTACGTATTCGTGACCTGGCGATCATCGAGGCGCTCGAGCTGAGCTTCGGCCCCGGCTTCAACGTGCTGACGGGCGAGACGGGCGCGGGCAAATCCATCATCATTGATGCGGTCAACCTGCTGTTGGGCGATCGGGCCTCGCAGGAGGTCGTCCGGGCCGGCGCGGAGCGCACCGAGATCGAGGGGACATTTCAACTGGCGCCGGCCGCCTCCGCGCGACTGGCGCCGCTCCTGGCCGAGCACGGCCTGGAAGGCGATTCGCCCGATGTGTTGGTGCTGGCGCGCGAGGTGCGCGCCAACGGTCGCTCGGTCGGCCGCGTGAACGGCCGGGCCGTCAGCAGCGCGCTCCTGGCCGAAATCGGCGGCCTGCTGGTCGAAGTGCACGGCCAGGGCGAGCACATGGCCCTGTTGCGCGAGCGCGAACACATCGGCCTGCTCGACCGCTACGCCGGACTGCACGAGCAGGTGGCCGCGGTGGCCGATCTGGTGCGCCGGGTGCGCGGCGTGCGCCGCGAGCTGGAGGGCCTGCGCCAGGACGAGCGCGAGCGCGCCCGGCGCATTGACCTGCTCACCTATCAGGTGCAGGAGATCCGCGCGGCCAGGTTGCAAGAGGGAGAGCTGGAAGAGCTGGAGGCCGAGCGGCGTCGGCTGGCCAACGCGGAACAACTGGCCCAGCTCAGCAGCGAGGCGCTCCGCCTGTTGCAGGAGAGCGACGGCGAGCAGGCGGCCGTGCTGGACGCGCTGGGCGGCGTCGAACAGGCCCTGGGCCGCCTGGCGCGCGTGGATCCGGCCATGGCGCCCCTGGCCGAGCAACTGGAACAGGCCGGCGCGCTCCTGGACGACCTGGCCCGCGAGCTGGGTCGCTATCGGGAGGAGATCGAGTTCAACCCCCGGCGGCTGGCGCAGGTCGAAGAGCGCCTGCACCTGATTCGCGGCCTCCAACGCAAATACGGCGACACGATCCCCGAGATCCTGGCCTATGGCCAGCGCGCCGCGGCCGAGCTGGAGACGATCACCCACGCGAGCGAACGCATCGAGGAGCTGGAGGCCGCAGAGATGCGGCTGTTGAGCGAGCTGGGCCGCCGGGCCGCGCAGCTCTCGGCCGGCCGTCGCGCGGCTGCCGAACGCATGGCGCGCGCCATCGAGGCCGAGCTGGCCGATCTCCAGATGGCCCGCGCGCGCTTCGGCGTGCAGATCACCTGGACGGCCGATCCGGCCGGCGCGGTGGTGGACGCCGACGCGGCCGCCGTGGTCGGCGAGCAGCCCGGCCGCTACGCGTTCGACCTCCACGGCCTCGACACGGTCAGCTTTCTGGTCTCGGCCAACCCCGGCGAGCCGCTGCGGCCGCTGGCGCGGGTGGCTTCGGGCGGCGAAACCTCGCGGCTCATGCTGGCGCTCAAGACCGTCCTGGGTCGCGCCGACGAGACCCCCACCCTGATCTTCGACGAGATTGACCAGGGGATCGGCGGCCGCGTGGGCGCGACGGTGGGCCGCAAACTGTGGGGGTTGACGCGCGATGATGCCCACGCCCTCGCCCATCAGGTGCTCTGCATCACCCACCTGCCGCAACTGGCGGCCTACGGCGATGTGCATTTTCACGTCAGCAAGCATGTGGTCGGCGAGCGCACCGTCACCCGCGTGCGCCGGCTGGAGGGGGACGAGCGCATCGCCGAGCTGGCGCGCATGTTGGGCGCGGACACCGGGGCCGGCCGAGCGAGCGTGATGGAGATGCTGCGCGATGTCGAAAAGACAAAATCGGCCACTTGAAATAAAACGACTTTGCGGCTTTCAGTGGGAAGGCGGCAGGACTCGCAACTTGCGTGGCCCCATCCCCCGGCCCCTTCCCCGCTTGGCGGGGAAGGGGCGAGGCTAATAGCGGGGCATTTTGGCCGCCTTCGGCGGCCAAAATGCCCCTTTCGAGGGATTCCCCGCCCCCCGCAAGCGGGGGGCGGGGTCAGGGGTGGGGGGCTGATTGCATCCGAAATGGCCGAAGGGCCTCTTGTCCCGCCAGAAGCTGGAGAACCAAGAAAAAGGAGAGTCTATTAATGACGGAAACGATCGGCCCGCGGCTGAGCGACGCGGACTTCTTTGCGAAGATTGACACGACGCGCCCCGGCCTGGAAGGCATCCCCGCGGCCGTGGCGCAGGGCGACTTTGCCACCGCGCGGCGCCTCTTCGCCGCCGAGGTGCGCCGGACGCTCCGGCCGGAGCGCTTCCTGCGCATCGAGCGCGAGTTTCGCGGCGCGCACTTCATGAAAGAAGGAGAGACGGTCGAGGAAGCGGCCGAGCGCATCCTGACCGGCGAGCTGATCTCGTGCGGCACGCCGCACCGGTTTACAGGAGAGGTGGACTGGTTCAGCAACCCCACCTTCAACCAGTACCGCGAGTGGACATGGCAGCTCAGTCGCCATCCCGAATGGGCGATCCTGGCCGAACGCTATCGGGCCACCGGCGATGAGCGCTACGCGGAGGCGTTCGTGCGCTTCTTCCGCAGTTGGGTGCGCCAGGCGCTCGTGCCCGAGAATGCCGACGGCGCGGCCACCCTCTGCTGGCGCACCATCGAGGCGGGCATCCGCATGGGCGGCGCGTGGCAGTGGGCCTTGCACAGCTTCTACAAGTCACCCCACTTCACCGATGATGTGCTGATAGACTGGTACAAGTCGGTCTGGGAGCACGGCTGGCGGCTGCGCAACTTCCACCGCACAGGCAACTGGTTGATCATGGAGATGAACGGCCTGGCGCAGATCGGCATCCTCTACCCGCAGTTCCGCGACGCGGCCGCATGGAAGGCCTACGCCTTCGAGCGGCTGGTCGAGGAGCTGGATGCGCAGGTCTATCCCGACGGCTGGCAGATAGAGCTTTCGACCGGCTACCATCAGGTGGACATCCAGAACTATCAGTGGCTGATAGACGTGTGCCGGGCCTATGACGAGCCGATCCCGGCCGCGTTCCGCGCCGGCCTGGAGCGGATGCATACGGTCAACGTGCTGATGATGATGCCCGACGGCCGCCTGCCCGATGTGAACGACGGCGGCTGGCACGAGGTGGCGCGGCTGATGAAGAGCGCGGTGAAGGACTACCCCGAACGGGCCGATTTCCTCTGGGCATACACCAGGGGGGCACAGGGCCATCCGCCGGCGATCACCTCGCACGCGTTCCCCTACGCCGGCTACTATGTCATGCGCACCGGCTGGGAACCGGACGCCCTGTGGGCGCTGCTCGACGCGGGGCACTTCGGCTACGGCCACCAGCACGAAGATAAGCTCAACCTGCTGCTCCATGCCTATGGCCGCCTGCTCCTCACCGAGGGCGGCAACTACGCCTATGATGCTTCCGAGATGCGGCGCTACGTCCTCTCGACGCGGGCGCACAACACCATTCGGGTGGATGGCCAGGATCAAAACCGTCGCCTGAGCTACAATCGGGCCGCCTTCGACGTGACGATTCCGTCGGATGGCCGTTTGCTCATCGGCCCGGAGCGGGATGTGGCCGAAGGCACCTACGAGGAGGGCTACGGTCCCCTGGCCGAGCCGCTCGCGACGCATCGGCGCCGGGTGATCTTCCTGAAGAAAGGGATGCCCGCTGCCGGCCTCGGCCCCTGTGTGCTGGTAGTTGATCGCCTGACGCCGACCGATGCGGCCGAACACACCTATCAGATCTTGTGGCATTTGAACGCCGACCGCGCCGCGGCCGACGGCCTGGCGGTGCAAAGCACCGACGCGGGCCAACCCAACCTGGCGATCGTCCCGACGCCCGCGGCCGGGCTGAACGTGCGCGTGGTCAGCGGCGAGGAGGCGCCCGAGTTCCAGGGCTGGAAGGCCATCAAGAACCATCAACAGGGCGAATATGCGCCCACGCCGACCGCTGTGTACGAGTGGCGGACGGCCGGCCCGGCGCGGCTGGTCACGCTGCTCTATCCGATGCGGCCGGGGGCAAGCTGTCCGGTAGACCGGGTCGAAGCCGCGACCGACCCGGCCCTGACGACGATCCGTCTGCACCGGCGCGACGGTCGGATCATCGAGCTGGACGAGGGCGCGTAATGCGCTGGGGGCGGACGCTGTCCGCCCCTTTGGATTGCGGCGCTCCGGCGCCCCTTTGGATTGCGGCGCTCCGGCGC
>JBBIKA010000010.1:0-36179 GCA_037445695.1 Chloroflexota bacterium | reverse complement strand
CTTTGGATTGCGGCGCTCCGGCGCCCCTTTGGATTGCGGCGCTCCGGCGCCCCTTTGGATTGCGGCGCTCCGGCGCCGCTTTGGATTGCGGCGCTCCGGCGCCGCTACTTCAAGATGTAATACGTCGCTTTGCGGTCTCCCACCTTCATGATCAGCCCCTGATCCACCATGTCGGCCAGCTCGCGGCGGATCGTCTCATCGCTCAGCTCCGGGCACAGCTCGCGGAACTCGCGGTTCGTAATGGCGCCGTGTTCGCTCAGATAGGCGAGCGCCTTCTCCTGCCGCGGGTTGAGCCGACGGTTGGTCCAGCGCTGGGCCGTCGCCTCCTTGCTGACCAGCTCCTCGCCATGGCCCCGCAACGTGACCCGAAAGCCGGCCGCGGTTTCCTCGAAGACCGGCTCGGGCAGGCCGGCTTCCCGCATGGCCGCCACCATGCGATCAATGCCGTAGCCCAACCGTTCCACAAAGCCCAGATCGGAGAGCACCTGGACGATGGCCTCGTTGCGCGAAAAGCGTTCGGTCATCAGGTTGTCGAGGGTCACATGGCCCGGCAGCCGGCCTGGACTGTAGACCTCGAGGTGATCGCTGAAGATGAGCACGCGAATGCCCTCACCGCGGATCGCGTAATCGCGATGCGCCACCGCGTTGACGATGGCCTCGCGCACGACCGACAGGGGATACTCCGTGATCTCTTCTCGCGTAAAGCCCCGGATGCGCATGCCGCGGCGCATATTGGCTTTGATGAACGTCTCGGCCTGGCGGATCTGCTCGGGCAGGGTGCCGGTCGCGTCGTGGCGGAGGAATTCGTCCCCCATCATCGGCCCGGCATAACGCACCAGGATGATCTCGGCGTGGTGCAGAAAGCGTTGCGGCTGGCGTCCGAAGAGCAGGATGCCGGCATAGCTGGGCATCGGGCCGTCGGCGGTCGGCACCAGGCACCCGCGCGCGAGCAGGAGCTGCTGCGGGTCGCCATTCGGCTGGCCGATGGCCGTCAGATAAGCGGCCACCGACGCGGGATCGAGATCGTTGAGGGTGGCGCCCGGCGCAATGCGCGACTCGAATCCCGCTTCCCCGCGCTCCAGGAGCAGGCCGGTCAGTTCGCTCGCGCTGAGGAGCCGATTGCGGCCTCCCGTGCGGGTGAGATAGCGGCCGTTGAGGCTGTAGACGTGCGGCAGGCCGGGCGGCACTTCCACCAGACAGATCAGCCGGCCTTCCAGCGCGACGACTTGCGGCAGCGGCAGGATGAGCGGCGGAGTCGAGAGGAGGCCGGCCGCCTGGAGGCCGGCCCGCGCTTCCTGGGGATCTGCGATGCCGACAAGCCGGCCGTTCGGCTGCACGCCCACCAGCAAGAGGCCGCCGTGCGCATTGGCCAGCGCGATGAGATGCTCGGCCAGGCGCATCGGCGACGCGGCCGGCGGCGCGAACGCCACGCGCTCGCCCGGCCCCTGCGCGAGCAGAGCCATGATGTCTTCGGGAGTGTAGTCGGATCTTCCGGGTATCATGCGAAGGCCGTCTTGAACAGCGCCCACGTGCCAGGCACTTCCAAAGTGCCCGGCACGTTTGACGGGGCTACTTTCAGATTGGTCTGTCACCTGGGCCGCAAGCCGCCGGCTTGCGCCACGTCAGGGCAATTCCACGTGCGTGATGCGCCACACGAGATCGGCTTTGGCTTTCTCGCCGGAGAAGCTCACCAACGTCCAGCGCACCAGGCGGACCGTGCCATCGCTCAGCGCGATCTCCGTTTCCACCTGGGCCGGCGCGTCGTTCCCCATCCACCAGACCTGCGGCGTGGCCGAGGGCGTGCCCGGAGGCGTCCACGTGAAGCGGGTGCCGGACGGCGGATACCAGCCGAGCGAGCCAGGGGTCGAGACCGAGAGGACGCGGACCGCATATCGCTCGCGTTTGGCTTCCTTCAGGAACGCCAGGCCGGCCGGCAGGCCGGCCTGCGCCTCGGCCGTTAGATAGCTGGCGCCGGTCGGGGTGCCCTCGGGCGGGTTTTGCCCGCGCAACAGCGCGACGACCACGCCTTCGGGATAGGCGGGGTCCTTCGGCGCACCGTAACAAAAATCAATCGTGTACTCGGCCCGGATCTCGACGAAGTCGAGGCCGGCCGGCAGCTCATCTTTGCCGATCGGCGGCGTGCGACGGTAAGAACGCACCGCGCAGAGGAGGCTCCGCTGGTTGAGGTGATTGTAGGTATAGACGCTGACGACGGGCTTGTCGGTGCCCGTCTTGCCCTCGGCATCGAGGGTCACCAGCCACACATTGCCCTGCGCCTGCCACCCCACATATCCCAGCAACTCTCCCGCCCACCGGAAGAGCGAAAAGGTCGTAGGCAGGGTATCGTAGCTGTAGCCGTAAATGGCGATCTCGCCGGCCCGGCACTTGGTGGGGTCGGTCACCGGCGGAAAGAGGGCGACCGTCACGCGGCTCTGGCCGAGATAGCCCTGGCCCTTGCCGCCGTACATATCGGGCAGCAGCCGGTAGGGCGTCATGAACGCCGGCCGGTAGGGCGCCTCGACGCCGGGCGCCTGGGGCGGCCGGTTGACCTGCAGGTCGTAGATCACCCCGCCGATCAGGCTTCGGCCGGCCACCGCGCCGGCATCGTAGCTGTAGATGACCAGGTACTCGTTTTCGCCGTCGTTATCGAAATCGCACGTCTTATATTGGCCCGGCACCACCTTCCAGGAGGCCGGGATGATCGTTTGCAGATCGAGCGGCAGGTTGGTGCTGCCGGCGGTCGGCAACGACACACGCGAGCGGAGAGAGGAGAAGATCAGCAGCGCCCCCGCGATCACGGCCAACACGATGATAACAATGCGGGAGAACCTCACGGTGCGATCCTTTCAGCTGAGGAGGGGTTTGCGGGCGGCTGCGCCGCCCGCAAACCCCTTTCCGTCTTCTGTCCGCCCCCTCTCAGGGGCCGCGGCCGGCTCGGACGCCTCGGCCGGTGCCGTCTCGGCTCGCGGCGTCTCGGTTCGCTTCTTCCGGGCCCGGCTTTGGCGCACCTTCACCGGCCTCGGCTCGCCGGGCACCAGGGCGAGGGGCAAGATCTCGTCCATCCGCTCGACCAACACGATCTTGAGCTCGCGCTGGACATCGCGCGGCACGTCCACCAGGTCCTTCTGGTTGCGCTTCGGGATGATGGCGGTCTTCAGCCGGTTGCGATGGGCCGCCATCAGCTTTTCCTTGAGCCCGCCGATGGGCAACACGCGGCCGCGCAGGGTGATCTCGCCGGTCATGGCGACCTCATGGCGCACGGGCCGCTCGCTGAGCGCCGAGATCATGGCGGTGGCGATGGTGACGCCGGCGCTGGGGCCGTCCTTCGGGATCGCGCCCTCGGGCACGTGGACGTGCAAGTCTATCTTGTCGAAGTCCACCTCGCCGATGCCCAGCTCTTTGGCGTGGCTGCGCGCGTAAGTCAGGGCGGCCTGTGCCGATTCCTGCATAACCTCGCCGAGCTGGCCGGTGAGGGTGAGGCTTCCCTTGCCCTCCATGACCGACACCTCTACCTGCATCACATCGCCGCCGGCCTCGGTCCAGGCCAGGCCGTTGGCCACGCCGACCTCGTCCGAATCGTTCGCCAGCCACTCGCTGTATTCGGGCGGGCCGAGCAGCTTGTTCAACATGCCGGGGGTGATGCGCTTGGGCACCGGCTTTCCCTCGGCGATGCGCCGGGCGATCTTCCGGCAGATGTTGGCGATGGCGCGATCGAAGTTGCGCACGCCGGCCTCGTAGGTGTACTCCCGGATGATGACACGCAACGCGGCCGTGGTGAACTCCACCTGACCGGGTTGCAAGCCGTGCGCCTCGAGCTGCCGCGGGATCAGAAACTGCCGGGCGATCGCCAGCTTCTCTTCGTCCACGTAGCCGGGAAACTCGATGACCTCCATCCGGTCGCGCAGGGCCGGCGGGATCGGGTCCAAGATGTTGGCCGTGGTGATGAACATCACCTTGCTCAGGTCGTAGGGCACCTCGAGATAATGGTCGCTGAACGCGTGGTTCTGCTCTGGATCGAGCACCTCCAACAGCGCCGCGGCCGGATCCCCCCGAAAGTCCATGCCCAGCTTGTCTATCTCATCGAGCATGAAGAGCGGATTGATCGTCCCGGCAGTGTGCATGGTCTGGATGATGCGGCCGGGCATCGAACCGATGTAGGTGCGGCGATGGCCGCGAATTTCAGCCTCGTCGCGCACGCCGCCCAGGCTCACGCGCACGAACTTGCGCCCCAGCGCCTCGGCGATGGACTTGCCTAGGCTGGTCTTGCCGGTGCCCGGCGGCCCAACGAAGCACAGGATCGGGCTCTTCATCTTTTCGCGAGCCAACTTGCGCACGGCGATGTGCTCCAGGATGCGCTCTTTGGCCTTCGGCAGGCCGAAATGGTTTCGGTCGAGGATCTGTTTGGCGCGCGCGAGGTCCAGGTTGTCTTCGGTCTCGGTTTGCCACGGCAGTCCCAACAGCACCTCCAGGTAGTTGCGGATCACGGTGCTTTCCGGCGACATCGGCGGCATAGCGCTAAGCTTCTTGATCTCCTCTTCGGCCTTGGCGCGAATCGCCTCGGGCATGCCGCTGGCGGCGAGCTTCTCCCGCAGCTCGCGGATGTCGCGCTGGGTCTCGTCCTCCTCGCCGAGCTCGTTTTGGATGGCCCGCATCTGCTCGCGCAGATAGTATTCGCGCTGCGACTTGTCCAGCTCCTGCTGCACCTGGGTCTGGATGCGATCTTCGAGCTCCAACACGTCGAGCTCTTGCCCCAACATGATGCTCAGCCGTTGGAGCCGGGCGTTGACATCCAGAGTCTCCAGGAGCTCCTGACGCTGTTCCAGATCGAGATCCAACACGTGCGCCAGCAGGTCGGCCAGGCTGCCGGGCTCCTTCTCGTTCATCGCCGCGACATAGGCATCCTCGGGCAGGTTCTGGTTCAGGTTGACCACCTTTTCGAAGAGCGCCAGGACCGCGCGCATCAGCGCCTCGCTGGCCATGTCATGGCGCTCGTCCTCGTAAAGGGGCACCCCGCGCACGCGCAGGTAGGGCTCGGTGTCTATCAGCTCGACGATGCGCACGCGCTCGATGCCTTGCACCAGCACCGTGGTGCTGCCGTCGGGCATGCGCAAGATGCGGCCCATCTCCACGGCCGTGCCGATCGTGTAAAGATCCGAGAGATCGGGATCCTCCACCTCCGGGTTGCGCTGGGCGACGACCAGCAGCGGCACATGCATCGCCTCGGCCGCTTCCACCGCGCGCACCGACCGGTCGCGGCCCAGGAAAATGGGCATGACCATGTTGGGAAAGACCACGGCATCGGGGGACGGCAGGAGCGGATATTCGTTGCCTTCCAGCCCTTCGAGCTCGTGGCTATGGGATCGTCGCGGCTCGCTGCGTCGGGTGCCGCGCGGGCGGGCAAACAGGTTGATCAAAGCCCAATCCTTCTTGGTATCGAAACCAAGATCCGACTTCAAATATGCCAAGTGACCTCCGCTTCCACCGGATCATCCGGTACAGGATGGCCGGGGGTTTCGTCTTGAAATACCCAATCATCGGCCGCAAAGGCTTCTGGGTGAGCGGCCGCCCAGGCGCGGCGAGCCTGCGCAACGACGAAGATCGAGCCGGTCACGCAAATCACGTCCCCGCTCGCAGCCCAGGCCTGAACGTCGGCCAGCGCCTCGGCCAGGGAATCGGTGACGATGATCGGCGTCTCCGGCGCGAAGCCGCGCGCGATGTCCGCCAGGCGGCCGGGATCGGCCTGGCGCGGGTGGCCGCTGCGGGTCATCACGACCCGGGCCGGCGCGATGTAGCTGTCGGCCGGCGAGTCGGCCAGCAACGTGGCCAACATGGCCGGGATGTCCTTGTCGGCCGAGGCACCGAAGACCAGCGCCAGGCGTCGTCCGGGCTGCGCCGGGTAGAAACGGCCCAACGTCTCGCGCAGGCGCAACGCCGAATCGCCGTTGTGCGCGCAATCCACCACGATGTCGGGCCGGCGGTTGAGCAGCTCAAAGCGGCCCGGCCAACGGGTGGCCGCCAAACCGGCGCGCAATGTGGCAGCGTCTAGCGCAACGCCCTGGCTGCGCAGCTCGGCCAGGGTGGCCACCGCGGTGGCCGTGTTGTCCAGTTGGTACACCCCCGTCAACGGGATGCGCAGATCGGCCAGGTCGGCGGCCGACCAGGCCGGCGGCCGAGCGGGATGCCCGCGATCGCCGTGCACCTGGCGCACGGCGACGACCTGGCCGCACAGGTCCGCCTGCCGACACCCGATCACCCAATCGCGGCCGATCAGGATCAGCGGGCTGTTCTGCCGCGCGCTGGTTTGCTCGATGACGGCCAGCGTCTCGGCCGCCTGCGGCGCGCTGACGACGGGCACGCCCGGCTTGATGATGCCGGCCTTTTCGCGCGCGATCAGCTCCAACGTGGGGCCCAACAGATCCATGTGGTCGAAGCTGATCGAAGTGATGGCACATGCGGCCGGCGACACCACATTGGTTGGATCCAGGCGGCCGCCCAGGCCGGTCTCGATCACGGCCCATTCGACCCCTTGCCGGGCGAAAAAGACGAAGGCCAACGCGGTCATGATCTCGAACGTGTTGATGCCAGGAGTGGCCGCGAAGGCGGGCCGTAGCTCGGCGAGCAACTCGACCACCGCGGCCTTCGTGATCAGTGCGCCGTCCAGCCGGATGCGCTCCCGGAAGGTGTGCAGGTGCGGCGATGTGTAAAGCCCGGTGCGATAGCCGCCGACGCGCAACACCGACTCGATCATGGCCGAGGTCGAACCCTTGCCCTTTGTGCCGGCGATGTGTACGCAGCGGAACCGCGCTTGCGGCCGGCCCAAGCGCTCCAACAGATCCTCCATGCGCTGCAGGCTCAGGCCGACGGCGCCGTCGCCGTAGCGGACCTGTCTCTCGTGACTCACGAAACTATAGATGTATTCCAGGGCGTCCTGGTAACGGCCCATGCCCGACTCCAGAGATGTGTGTATGCTGACACATTCTAACGCAAGCGAGGGCAAAAGGTCAAACGATGGCGGCTTGGCGTTTTGGCCGGCCGATGGCATAATTGCTTCCGTGAACGAACGAACACGGGGAAGGATGGCGCCATCGGATGCGCGGCGGCCGTGGCAGCAGTGGAGCGGGCCGTTGGTCGCGCTGGCCGGGCTCAGCCTGGTATTGACCTGGCCGCTCGTCGCCCATTTTGCCACGCATGTGCCCGGCGACGGCATTGATGATCCCTCGCTGGCATGGAACCTGTGGTGGATCAAACATGCGCTGGTGGAGCAGCCGCAGAACCCTTTTCAGGTGGCCTGGCAGTTCTGGCCGGTGGGCATCAATCTGGCCTTCTATACGTTGACCGTGCTCAACGGCCTGTTGGCCATTCCCTTGCAGGCCGCGTTCGGCCTGATCCCGGCCTATAACCTGCTGCTGCTCGCCTCTTTCGTCCTCGGCGGCTTCGGCGCCTACCTGTTGTGCCTGGAGTTCCTGAGGGCGGCCGGCGGCGGCCCACGAATGCCGCGCGCATGCACAAATGATGCAGAGCCTGGTGCGGCCGAACCCAGGCCGGGCGATGGTCGGCGATTTCTCCCCCCATCGTGGCCGGCCATGATCGGCGCGCTGCTCTATGCCTTTGCCTCGGCCAGGCTATTCTATGCCGCGCTGGGCCAGGGCAACATCACCAGCGCGCAGTGGATCCCCTTCGCCGTGCTCTACATCCTGCGCGCCGTGCGGCGCGGGGGCCGGCCGCGCGACGCCGCGTTGGCCGCGCTCTTCATCGTGCTCCAGGCCTACGCCGAGCTGACCTACGCGTCGTTCCTGGGCATCTTCCTGGTCCTGGCCGTCCTCTGGCGGACGGTCATGGCGCGAAAGGAGCGCGGCGAAGCGCCGTCGGTCGGCGCGCGCCGGGCCGAGGTGGGCGCCCTGTTCGCGCGCGTCGCGCTCCTGGCCGCGTTGTGCGGCATCGGCCTGGTCCCCATCCTGGCCAACATGTTGCCCGACCTGGCCGCCGAGGGCGATTTCTTCACCGCGGGCGGCGGCTTCGCCGACATCTTCTCGGCCGACCTGGTGGGCTACCTCCTGCCGACCCAATTGCATCCGCTCTTCGGCGACCTCACACGGAGCATCACGCACGATTCGGCACCTCAGCCTGACGGGACGCATTTCCCGGTGAACAAGGGCCAACACATCTACGTGGGCTACGTCGCGCTGGTGCTGGCGGCCATCGGCCTGCGCCGCGACCGCCGGCGCAGCGACACGCCTTTCTTCGCCGCCGCGGCCCTGCTGTTCTTTGTGCTCACCCTGGGCCCCAGTCTGCGGGTGGCCGGCCGCGATCTGCACGTGCCCCTGCCCTTCGATCTGGTGGCACGGCTGCCGTTTTATAAAGGAAACCGCTATCCATCGCGCTACAGCGTCATGCTGTTGATCGCGCTGGCGCCGCTGGTGGCGGCGGGCGCCGCGCACCTGACGGGCCGCCTGGCGCAACACCCTCGCTTCCGGCCGGGCCGCCGGGCCGCGCCGACGGTATTGGCGCTGCTCCTGATCTTCGAGCATCTCTCGATCCCGTTGCCCCTCTCCGACCTGCGCGTCCCGGCGCTCTACGGCCGGGTGGCCGCCGCAGCGGGCGATTTCGCGCTGCTCGAGATGCCGCCCGGCTGGCGCAACGGCGCGCGCGTGGCCGGCAAGCAGGACGTGGTGATCATGCAACAGCTCTGGAACCAGACGGCCCACGGCAAACGCATCCTGGGCGGCAACACTTCGCGCAACCCCGAGTTCAAGTTTCAGTTCTTCAGCGAGCAGCCCACCCTGGCCCGACTGATCGCCCTGACCAACGCGGCCGACGTGCCCCAACACGATGCCCTGCGCGCTGCGCTGGCTGCCCAGCCGATCCCGTCGGCAGAGGCCGCGCTGGCGCGCGACTGGGCCGCCACCTGGAACATCCGCTATGTGATGGCGCATCGCGACCGGATGCCCGCTGCCACCGAGATGGCCCTGCGCCGGCTGTTGCCTCTGGAGCTCGTCGCCGAAGAGGGCCCCCTGGCGCTCTATCGCGTCGCAGACGATCTGACCCCGCCCGACCGCTTCTCTTTCGCGGCCGAGGCGGGAGCAATGGTGCTGGCCGAGGGGTGGAGCCCGCCCGGTCTCGGCGGAGCGGTCTATGCGCAACGCCGGGAGACGCGCCTGCTCCTGCCGCTGGGACCGACGGCGCGCGGCCTGCGGTTCGACCTGTGGGCGCTGGCCGCCGATACGACGATGGCGGTCTATGTGGACGGTCGCTTCGTGGGTCGGGCGGTGTTGCCCACCGCGCGCGCGTGGGTGACGTTCGAGCTGCCGGCCGCGGCATCGCGACCCGCGTTGAGCGATGTCCGCCTGCGCTTCGCGCGCCTGACGGCCGTGGCCGATCTCGCCGCGCGCGACCCGGCCGTTGGGGCGGCCGGGCCGGCTCTGCCCGTGTCGGTGGTGGTGCGCAGCGCCGGCCAGGAGACGGGCGATTTCGCGCATATCTACGTGAACGGGGTGGATGTCTCGCCCAATCGGCGCGGCTACAATCTGGTGGCCCTCGACGGGACCGATGGCCACGTGCTCGCCGCGGCCGCATTCGACACGCACGCCGACCCCGCGGCATCGCAACGGCTCGCCGGCTGGGTGCGCGGCCTGGCGCCGGGCACGGTGGTGGCCGCCGCGGTGCGCGACGAGGCGTCCCTCAATCTGGGCGCCGACGCGGTGGAGGCGTTACGGTCGCTGGGGTCAACGGTGGATCTACGCGGACATTTCCGTTGGGGACACGCGCTGATCGGGAGAACGGGAGCCGGGCCCGCAGAGGCTCAGGAGCAGGTGAGCGGTTGGCGGGTGGGGCAGGTGGCCGCGGGCCTGCCGGCCACGGCACCGGAGGTGGCGGCGGCACTGGTTCGTGTCGAAATCGTCAAATAAGGGGATTGCATTTTCCCGATTTTTGTGCTATAATGGCGACAGATTTGTGATCAATCGCGCGCCTTATGGCAGAAGGAGCCACTCGGGCAGCGCGAGCTTAGGAGCAGGGGTCGGTTGTGGCTTGGTCAAAGTCGTGGTGGGAGCAGGGATGTAGAGCCGCTGGCCCGGCCAGACGCGCGTCGAACGAAGGCCGTTCGCTTTGACGATGGCGGTCGTGGTGACGCCGCAACGGGCCGCGATCGAAGCAAGGGTATCGCCGAAGCGCACCCGATAGATGCTCGGGCACTTGACGGCCGCGGCTGTGCTGATCCTCACTTGTGCGGGCGAAGCCTTCATCGCATCGGCCGCCAGGCCGGCCGGCGCAACGGCAAGGGGCGCAGCCCCGCCCACACCCGGCAGGAGGAGCATGGCGAGCAACGAGACAATCAAGATGATGAGCAATCGTCTAGCGTTCATCGTGTCCCTCCTTTTCCATCGTCCGACTGACCTGCGCCATCAGGGCCTCAGGCATGCGTCCCTCTGTCTTGAACGAAGGCAGTCAGATCAACGTCAGGTAGGGAAGTCGCATTTGGCGCCCAAAGATCCACAGTCTATGGTACCATGTTGTGATTACGAAACACATTACCAAATTGAATTGTATTTTTTGTATCCTGCGGCAACCGACCGCACTCTCGACAATCGGTTCAATCGCTTTTTTCTCCAATTAGCAGTCTAGCATAAAGGGTTGTGCGACACAGTCCGTAAAACTACGGAAACGACCTTTATCTTCGCTAACCTGAAAAAGACGTGCCAGGCACTTTTGAAGTGCCTGGCACGTGAGCGCTGCTCATTTTCATCGCGTGCTGTGTTCCGCCGCGCATGAGCAACTGAAACGAGGAGTGCAAACTACGATGTCGGTTCGACGAATCTGGATGGTCGCCTGCATCTGTCTGATCTTGAGCCTGCCGGCGCGCCCTGTACGGGCCGAAGGCGGCCCGGGCGACCTGTGGCAGACCTTCACCACCAACGATGGATTGGGGTCCGGCAGCGTCTCGGCGGTGTTTCAGGCGCAAGATGGCGCGCTGTGGTTCGGCACCGATGCCGGCGCCAGTCGCTACAACGGCCAATGGCAATCGTTCGGCGAGCGCGATGGCCTGCCCGCCGGCCGGGTGCGGGCCATCGCGCAGACCGCCGATGCCGCGCTCTGGTTCGGCACGCAGGCCGGCGGCGTGGCCCGCTGCGGGGCCGATGGCCGCGGCTGCACGTCCATCTGGACGACCGCGCAGGGCCTGCCGGACAACGATGTGCGCGCGTTGCTGCCGGCCGCCAACGGTGAGGAAGGCGTGTGGGTGGGCACGGCCAAGGGCCTGGCGCGGTTGAAGGGCGAACGGGCCGTCGTCGAGGAGCGGCTGCGCGGGATCGAGATCTGGTCGCTGGCGGCCGGCGCCGACGGCGCCCTGCTGGTCGGCACGGCCGGCCGGGGCGTGTGGCGTCGCGATGCCGGCGGCGCATGGCAGGTGCTGGGCAACCAGGAGTTGCCCCGCGGCACGGTCTACGCGCTCCTGGTCGGCCGCGCGGGCGGCCGCATCTGGGCCGGCACCGAGGTCGGCCTGTACGTCTATCAGAACGGCGGCTGGCAGTTGCGCCAGTTGATCGAGGGCGAGGAGCGCACGCGCGTCAATGCCCTGGCGCAGGACCGCCGCGGCCGGCTGTGGGTGGGCACCGACGAAGGGCTCATCTACGCCCGCGACGCGCGCGCGGCCGACACCCTCGATGGCTGGTTCAGCGGCCAACCGGGCGGCTTGGTCAACAGCTTCGTCAGCGCCCTGACGTTTGCCGCCGACGGCAGCCTGTGGGTGGGCACCCAGGCCGGCGTCAGCCGTTACGACGAGGAATCCTGGCAGACGATCCGCGACGAGGCGGTGCTCGGCCAGCGGATCAACGCCATCCTCATGGACAGCGACGGTCGGACCTGGGTCGGCACCGAGTTCGGCGGCCTGTTGGCCTGGAACGGCCAGACGTGGGAGCAGACGACCGCGGACGCCGGCCTGGCCGACAACCGGGTGATCACCCTGTATCAGGACACGCGCGGCCGCATCTGGATCGCCACCGCCGGCGGCATCGGCTATCGAACGCTGGCCGGCAAGCTGGTGAACCTGACCGAGGCCTTCGGCGCAGCCAGGTTGCCGGTTTATTCGATCGTCCAGGATGCCACGGGCGCGCTCGTGTTCGGCGCCCAGGACGGCGCGAGCCGCTTCAACGAACAGGGCACGTTTCAGCCCCTGCCCGAGCTGACCGGAAAGCGCGTCAATGCCGTGCAGCGCGGCGGCGATGGCGCGCTCTGGTTCGGCACCGAAGCCGGCGGGCTCTGGCGCCTGGCCAACGACCGCCTGGAGGAGGTCTTCACGCCCGGCGGCGGCCGCTTCGGCAATGTCGTCCTCAACGGCATCGCGCTGAGCAAGGACGGCGTGCTGTGGGTGGCCACCTACGACGATGGCCTGTGGCGCCTGGCCGACGGCCGCTGGGCGCGGGTGGATGCCCCCCTGCCCACTCCGCGCATCCTGGCGCTGAAGTATCTGGACAACGGCCTGTGGGTGGGCACGCGGCAGGGCTTCGCCCGCTTCGACGGCAAGAGCTGGCAGGCCTATGCCGGCGATGGCCTGCCCAACCTGGAGATCCTGGCCATTGCCGCCGGCCCCACCGGTTCCGTCTGGATCGGCACCGGCAGCGGCCTGGTGCGCTACACGCCCGATAAGCAGCCGCCGTGGGTCCAGATCGAATCGGTCAACCTGAACCGGCCGGTCAACGGCCGCGTCGCGTTGATGAGCGACACGTTGACCGAACTGCGCCTGCGCGGCGGCGACCTGGCCACCCGGCCCGAATACATCCGCTTCATGACCCAACTGGAAGGGCTGGACGTCACGCCGCAATTCCATTGGAGCGGCCAGGTCACGTTGGGCGAACGGCGGTTGAGCGCGGGCACCTATCGCCTGCGCGCCTGGGCGCGCGATGACGCCCTGAACTACTCGCCGCCGGCCGAGGTGACGATCGTCGTGCCGAGGGTGGTCCGGCTGCCGGGCGGCCAGACCGTGCCGAACGATGTGCTGCTGGCCACGACCGTGTTAGGCATGGTGGCGGTCGGCGGCGTGGCCGCGGCCGGCCTGGTGAGCTGGCGCGCGCGCCGCACAGAGCTGGCGCGCGCCGCGGCCGCGGCCGAACGCCGCCGCCAGGCCCTCGAGCGCCACTTCAACCCGTACATCTCGGGCGAACCCGTGCGCCAGCCCGATATGTTCTTCGGCCGCGACGATCTGTTGCGCAAGATCGTCAACGCGCTCCATCAGAACAGCATCATGATCCACGGCGAACGGCGCATGGGCAAGACCACGTTGCTCTACCAGCTCGGCCAGGCCCTGCGCGAGGCCGATGACCCCGAATGGGTGTTCATCCCGGTCTCGGTGGATCTCGAAGGCACGCCCCAAAACCGCCTGTTCTATGTGCTCATGGAGGCGATCTGGGGGGTGGTGCAGGCGTATCTGTCGGCCAGCTCACTCGCGCTGCACTTCCATCGGCTGCCGCCCGGCGATTACACCGATCGCGAGTTCAGCGCCGACCTGCGCGAGATCATCGAGGCGCTGAAGCCGATCGTCGCGCCGCGACGCCTGCGCATCATCCTGCTGATTGACGAGATGGACGCCATTGACGGCTACGAGCGGATCATCCAGCTCCAGTTGCGCCGCATCTTCATGAGCCCGCTGGCCGAGAACCTGGGCGCGGTGGTGGCAGGCGTGCACATCAACAAGGCCTGGGACCGCCTGGAAAGTCCGTGGTACAATCTGTTCAACGAGATCCCGCTGGAGCCCTTCAGCGATGAGCAGGCTCGTCAGTTGCTGATCGAGCCGGTGCGCGGAGTCTATGAGTGGGCGCCCGAAGCGGTCGAATATGTGATCGCGCGTGCCGAGGGCCGGCCGTACCGGCTGCAACAGTTCGCCCTGGAAGCGGTCAATCAGATGTTGCTCGCCGGCCGTTTCCGCATCACGCTGGACGATGTGCAGGCGGCCGAGGCGATCATTGCCGGCACGCGCTAACCGTAAGGATGAGAGATCATGCGCAATCCATATGTTACCGGCTCATACGTTTCCGGCCATAAACATTATGGCCGGCACGAACTCCTGGATCGCCTGCTCCACGGCGAGGCCGCGGCCAGTTGGGTGATCGGCAATCGCCGCATCGGCAAGACCTCGCTCTTGCGCCAACTGGAGAAGCTGGCGCTGGACGACGGCCGCCTGGTGCCGATCTTTTGGGATATGCAGGGCGCCGATTCGTTCGCCACGCTCGGCGCCTATTTGAGCGACGCGGTGCAGGAGCGCCTCGATCAGCTCCTGGCGCTCGGCTTGCCGGCCGAGCTGGCCACCGAAGAGAACCTGTTCGCCCTGTTGCCGGCCTTGCGGCGGACGGCGCGCCAGGCCGGCCGGCCGGTGCTCCTCTTGTGCGACGAGACGGAAGTGCTGATCAACCTGGCCCGAAGCGAGCCGGAAGCGGCGCAGCGTCTCCATGCCGAGCTGACGCGCGGGGGCGGACTGCGCGTGGTGGCCGTTTCCACGCGGCGCATCTACGACCTGCACGCGGTGTGCAAGTCCTGGCCCACGTCGCCGTTCCTGGCCGGCTTCGACATGTCGCAGATGCTGGGCGGCCTCGACCGGCCAAGCGCAAGCGCACTGGTGACCCAGGCCCAGTCCGACGAACCGGTGCGCGCGGAGCCGGCGCTCGTCGAGACGATCTGCGATTTGACGAACTGCCACCCCTATCTGATACAATTGCTCTGTTCGCGCGTGTTTCAAACCGATGGCTCGCTGCGGCCGGTCGAGCCCGGCGACCTGACCGTGGATCCGCTGCTCGCCGGCTTCTTCACCAACGATTTCAGCCTCCTTTCGCTGGCCGAACAGGCGCTGGTGTGGACGGTCCATGAGCGGGCGCCGCTGGACGACGCCGCGCTGGCCGAGGCATTGCACCGGCCCCCGGCCGAGGTACAAACGCACCTCCGCGAGCTCGGCCCGCTCGGCTATCTGCGCCGGGATGACGACGGTTGGAGGATCGGAAATCGTTTTTGGGAGCTGTGGCTCACGGTGGAGCGCCGACGGCTCGTCGAAGGGGAAGCGCGCCCCGGGCCATTGCCCGACCGGCCCGCGGCCGCCGACCTGGCCGCGCAGTTGAACGCCCAGCGCAGTCGCCTGGTCGAGTTGGAGCTGATCCGGGCGCGCGATCTGTTGCACGTGGCGCCCGCCGTCCTCGAAGAGATCCGCCAGACCGAACAGGAGATCCGGCGGCTGCGCAGCATGTTGGCAGGTGGCGAGTGAGCGAGATACCGTTGACGGACCTGAAGGCCCAGTATCGGAGCATCAAGGACGAGATAGACGCGGCGATCCGCCGCGTTGTGGAGAGCGCTAGCTTCATCCAGGGCCCCGAGGTGGCGGCGTTCGAGGAGGAGTTCGCCCACTACCTCGGCGTGCAGGGGGCCGTGGGAGTAGCCTCGGGCACCGCGGCCCTGCACTTGGCGCTGTTGGCGTGCGGCATCGGCCCCGGCGACGAGGTGATCACCACGCCGCATACCTTCTATGCGACCGCCGAGGCGGTCGCCCAGGCCGGCGCGACGCCCGTGTTCGTGGACATCCAGCCCGATACCTATAACCTGGACCCGGAGAAGATCGCAGCGGCCATCACGCGGCGCACGCGGGCGATTGTGCCGGTGCACCTCTACGGCCAGGCCGCCGACATGGACGAGATCCTGGCGGTGGCCCGGCGGCATGGCCTGTGGGTGATCGAAGACGCGGCCCAGGCGCACGGCGCGCTCTATCGCGGCCGGCCGTGCGGGTCGCTGGCCGATGTGGCCTGCTTCAGCTTCTATCCCAGCAAGAACCTGGGCTGCTACGGCGACGGCGGCCTGGTGGCAAGCAACAATCTCGACATCCTGGCGCGCGTGCGCCGGCTGCGCGATCACGGCCGGGTGGGCAAGTACGAGCATGTCGAGCTCGGCTGGGGCTATCGGCTCGACGCGCTCCAGGCGGCCATCCTGCGCGCCAAGCTGCCGCATCTCGAAACGTGGGTGGCGCAACGCCGCGCCCATGCCCAACGTTACAACGCACTATTGGCGGGCTGTGAGGTTGTCACGCCGACCGAACGCGAGTATAATCGCCATGCGTATTATTCCTATGTCATCCGCGCTCCGCGCCGCGATGCATTGGCCGAACACCTCACGCGCACCGGCATCGGCGTGGTGATCCACTATCCGATTCCCATGCATCTGCAGCCGGTGTATCGGACGATGGGCCTGGGTCGCGGCACGTTTCCGGTGGCCGAAGCAGCCGCCGATCAGGTGCTTTCGTTGCCCATGTACCCCGAGCTGACCCGCGAGCAACAGGAGCGGGTCGTGGAGGCGGTGCGCGCGTTCGTCGGTTGAGCCCGGATGACAGGCAGCGAAAGACGATTCGGCATGACAGATCGGCAAAGCGAGATCGGCCGGCGATCCGCCGGCTCAGCTCCGCATCTTTCCGTATTAATCCCCGCCCGCAACGAGGTGGACAACGTGCCCGAGCTGGTGGCGCGCGTCGACCGCGCCTTCGCCGGCCTCGGCCTGTCCGCGGCAGAGGCCGAGCTCGTGTTCGTGGACGACGGCTCGACCGACGGCACCGGCGCGCTCGCCGAGAGCCTGTGCGCGCGCTACCCGTTCTTGCGCGTGATCCACCATCGTCGCAACCAGGGCTTGACGGCCGCGCTGCGCACCGGCTTTCGCGCCGCGACCGGCGCTTACGTCCTTTTCCTGCCCGCCGACCTGGAATCGGATCCGGAGACGGACATCCCCCTGCTTTATGACAAGTTGCGCCAGGGCTTCGACGTGGTCACCGGATGGCGTCAGGGCCGCAAAGAAGGCAAAGTGTTCGCCTCGGCCATCTACAACGCGGTCTCGCGGTGGCTCTTCGGCCTGACGCTGCACGACATGAACTGGATCAAGGGGTTCCGTCGCGAGGTCATCGAGACCTTGCCGCCGTTGCGCTCCGACTGGCACCGCTTCCTCGTCCACATCGCCGCGCACCAGGGCTATCGCATCGGCGAGGTGCCGACGCCGTGGCAGAAGCGCCGGGCCGGCCGGTCGAAGTTCGGCTTCAGCCGCATTCCTATCTCCCTCCTCGATGTGCTGGTGGTGTGGTTCTTGTTGACGTTCAGCGCGGCGCCGATGCGTTTCTTCGGCGGGCTGGGCCTGGCCGCACTGGTCCTCAGCGCCGTGATCTACACCGGCCTGCTGGTGCTCTGGTTGACGACCCAAACGCAATTCCGGCCGATCTTCTGGGCCGCGGGCGGATTGGCGATCGCCGGGCTGCTGCTCTTCTTGATCGGCTTCCTGGCCGAGTTGATCGTGACGCAAGGGGAACGGCTGGGCGAGCTGGAGCGGCAACTGCGCGCGGACCAAAAATAGCCCCGCCCCACGTGCCAGGCGCTTTTGAAGTGCCTGGCACGTGGGGAAAATGGCCCCGCCTTCCGTGCCAGGCGCTTTTGAAGTGCCTGGCACGTGAAAATAGAGATGAGCAATTGAAAATCGGCGTTTTCACCCATAACTACCCGCGCTACCGGGGCGATTTCTCCGGGCGCTTTATCGAAGCCTTGAGCGAAGAGCTGGTCCACCAGGGCCACGCGGTGACCATCCTGGCGCCGTGGGACCCGGCCTATCGCCGCGCGGCCGACGACCATCGGGTGGCGTTCGCGCTCTATCGTTATGCGCCGAAGGCCGACTGGCACCGGCTGGGCTACATGCGCTCGATGGAAGCCGACGTGGCCTTGCGCCGCAACACGTATCTCCTGGCGCCCGGCCTGTTCCTGGCCGGCATCGTCGCCGGGCTGCGCTGGGCCGGCCGGACGCGGCCCGCCGTGTTGCACGCGCATTGGGTCTTGCCGAACGGCTTCATCGCGGCCGTGATCGCGCGGCGCTATCGGATTCCGCTGGTCGTCTCCATTCCCGGCTCCGACGCCACCGTGGCGGCCGCCAATCCCCTGTTCCGGCGCATGGCGCGCTTTGCCTTCGCGACGGCCGGGCTGATCACGGCCAACTCGGCCGCGCTGCGCGAGGTGGCCGTCGGCACGCTGGGCGCCGATCCGAACCGCTTCGAGCTGATCCCCTACGGCGTGAATCCGCAGGCGTTCCTGCCCGACGACCGGGGCACGGCCGAACTGCGGACCGAGCTGGGCATCCCGGCCGACGCCGTGGTCTTCCTGGCCGTGGGCCGCATGGTGTACAAGAAGGGGTTCGACCGGCTGCTGCGCGCCGCGGCGCTGCTGGCCGCCGAGCAGCCGGCCCCCGCGGCGCCGCTCCATTATGTGCTGGTGGGCGAGGGGGATCTGTGGGCCGAATGGCGGGCGCTGGGCCGCGCGCTGGGACTGGGCGAGCGCGTCCACTGGGTGGGCAACGTGCCGGCCGATCGACTCGGCGTCTACTACAACATGGCCGACGCGCTCGTGATGCCGTCGGTGACGCATCCGGCCGACGGGTTGAACGTCACCGTGTTAGACGCCATGTCGTGCGCGAAGCCGGTGGTGGGCACGGCGGCCGCGGGCAACGAGCTGGCGATTCGCGACGGCGTCAACGGCTTCCTGGTGCCCGAGGCCGATGACGCGGCCCTGGCGCGTAGCCTGGCCGCTCTGGCCGCCGACCCTGGCCTGCGCGCGGCCATGGGCCGCGCCGGCCGCCGCATGATCGAGACCGAACTGGGGTGGCCGCACCTGGCGCGGCGCTATGTGGGCCATTTCGGGCGGCTGGCCGGACAACAAGAAACATTCCACGCGGCGGGGGAAATGTCTCCCGCCGACCGAAGAGGAGATGAATGACCGATAGATTGCGTTTCGGATTGATCGGCTGCGGCCGGGTGGCCCCGCGGCATGCCGAGTCCATCGTTGCATCGCCGTTCGCCACGCTGGTGGCCGTGGCCGATGTGCGCGCGTCGCGCGCCGGCCGCCTCGCGGCGCAATATCATGCTGAGGCCTACAACGACTATCGCCGCGTGATCGAACGGCCCGATATTGACGTGGTGAACATCTGCACGCCGAGCGGCCTGCATGCGGGCATGGCCATCGAGGCGATGCGCGCCGGCAAACATGTGATCGTCGAGAAGCCGATGGCGCTGTCGCTGGCCGACGCCAATGCCATGATCCGCACCGCAGAGGAGACCGGCCGCAAGCTGTGCGTGGTGCTGCAGAATCGCTACAACCCGCCGATGCAGGACCTGAAGCGGGTGGTGGACAGCGGCCGGCTGGGCCGGCTCTTGCTCGGCAATGCCACCGTGCGCTGGTATCGCACGCAGGAGTATTACGAGGACGACTGGCACGGCACCTGGGCCATGGACGGCGGCGCGCTGATGAACCAGTCCATCCATCACATTGACGCGCTCCAGTGGCTGATGGGCGCGCCGCAGAGCGTCTTCGCCTATACGGCCACCCTGGCCCACCGGATGGAGGCCGAGGACACCGGCGTCGCGGTGATCCGCTTCCGCAGCGGCGCGCTGGGCGTGATCGAAGGCTCGACCATCACCTACCCCGAAAACCTGGAAGGCTCCGTGGCCGTGTTCGGCGAACGCGGCTCGCTCAAGGTCGGCGGCACGGCGTTGAACCGCAAAGTGATCTGGAAGGTGGAAGGCGAGCTGGAACACGAGAAGGAGCTGTTGACGCGCGATCAGCTCGATCCGGCCTCGGTCTACGGCACCAGCCACAGCGCGGTGATCGCGGACATGATCGCCGCGGTGCGCGAGGACCGGCCGCCCAAAACGAACGGCTATGAGGCGCGCAAATCGGTGGCGCTGGTGCTGGCGATCTACGAGTCGGCGCGCAGCGGCCGGCCGGTGGAAGTCGGCGACGGCATCTGGGAAGCCGGATGAGAGGGCCATGAGCCCAACGGGTCCCGCCATGCAAACCCAGGTTTTGCCCATCAATCCCGAACAGCCGGCGGCCGAAGCCATCGGCCGGGCCGCCGAAGTGATCCGCCGCGGCGGGTTGGTGGCGTTTCCCACCGAAACCGTGTACGGCCTGGGGGCCGACGCGCTGAACCCGGCCGCGGTCGCGCGCATCTTCAGCGCCAAGGGCCGGCCGGCCTACGACCCCCTCATCGTGCACGTGGCCGAGGCCGCCGACCTGGCGCGGGTGGCGCGCGCGGTGCCGGAGGTGGCCGGCCGGTTGGCCGCGGCTTTTTGGCCCGGGCCGTTGACCCTGGTCTTGCCGCGCGCCGAGATCGTGCCGTTGATCGTCACGGCCGGTGGCCCCACGGTCGCCGTGCGCTGCCCGGCCCATCCGGTGGCCCTGGCCCTGATCCGGGCCGCGGCCACCCCCATCGCCGCGCCCAGCGCCAACCGGTTTGGCGAACCCAGCCCCACCACCGCGCAACACGTGTTGAACGACCTGGCCGGCCGCTTCGATCTGCTGCTCGACGGCGGCCCCACGCCGGTGGGCGTGGAATCCACCGTGCTGGACCTGACGCGCGATCCGCCCACCATTCTGCGGCCGGGCGGGGTGACGCGCGAGGCGCTGGCCGCCGCGTTGGGACAGGTCGCCACCCTCGAGCGCGGGACGAGCGCGGCCGAAACGCTATCGTCCCCCGGCCTGTTGGAGCGTCACTACGCGCCGCGCGCGGAATTGTGGCTCTTCACCGGGCCGCGCGCGCGCGTGCTGGCGGCCATGCGCCAATATGCCCACGAAGCGGCGCAGGCCGGCCGCCGCGTCGCCGCGCTGGTGGCCGATGAAGATCTCGCGGCCCTGGCCGACGCGCCGCTGCTGCTCCAGAGCGTCGGCCCGGCCACGGATCTGGCCCTCGTTGCGCGCAACCTGTTCGCCGCGCTGCGCCACCTGGACATGCAAGGGGTAGACGTGATCCTGGCCCGCGATCTCGGCCCCGAAGGCCTGGGCCTGGCCGTGCGCGATCGGTTGACGCGGGCGGCCGCGGGGCATATCATCAAGCTATCGTAACGGCCTGCCTCACCCCTCCCCCTGTCCCCTCCTCTCTCCTGGGCTTCGGCCAGGAGAGAGGAGGGGAATCATGAAGGTTTGGAGGCGGCGGCTTCGCCGCCGCCTCCAAACCCCCTTTCGATTTCGCCCCGCCCCCTGATAGGGGGCGGGGAAGGGGGTAGGGGTGAACAAAACGCACCATCTCACCCGACACAGCAGCGGCTTTACAAGCCATCATAAGAACGGAGCTGTTTATGCAACCGCGCGAACGTTTCATCCATGCTCTGGAGCGCCGGCTGCCGATCCCCGGCCAGCGCGTGCCGCACTTCGAGCTCGTCTTCTTCCTGACGATGGAGGCCTTCGGCCGCGTGCACCCTTCGCACCGCAACTACGCCCAGTGGGACCAGATGGAGGAGAAGGAACGCGAGCTGCACCGTCGCGACATGGCCGAGATCTTCATCCTGACCGCCGAACGCTACGAGCACGACGCCATCTTCATCCACCCCAACCCCGATCGGGTCGAAGAGACGATCCGCCTGATAGACCTGATCCGCGAGCAGACCGGCGACCGCTACTTCATCATGCGCCACGGCGACGCCACCTTCAGCATCCCGGACGGCGACCACATGGCCGCGTTTGCCTATCGCCTGGTGGACGAGCCGGAGAAGGTGAAGGCCGAGGCGCAGGAGAGGGTAGATCGGGCGCTCGAGCGCGCCGAACGCTATCGCCGGCACGCGGATCGGCGGGGGCTGGGGCTCGACGGCTTCGCGCTCTGCGCGGACTATTGCCTGAACACCGGCCCCTTCCTCAGCCCGCGGCGCTTCGCCGAGTTCGTGACGCCTTATCTGGCGCGGCTGATCCAGGGCTATCGCGACCTGGGCTTCTACGTCATCAAGCACACCGACGGCAACATCATGCCGATCGTGGATCAACTGGTCGCGGCCAACCCGCACGCGCTGCACTCGCTCGACCCGCAGGCCGGCGTGGACATCGCGGAGATCAAGCGACGCTACGGCGACCGGCTGTGTCTGATCGGCAACGTCAATTGCGGCATGTTGGACACCGGCACAGATGAAGAGGTGATCGCCTCGGCGCGCTACGCGCTGCGCCACGGCATGCCCGGCGGCGGCTACATCTTCTCCACCAGCAACTGCATCTACACGGGCATGCGCCTGGCGCGCTACGAGCTGATGTTGGACGTATGGCGCAAGGAGGGGGTCTACGCATGACCGAGACAGAGCTGGCGCGCAGCCTGGCGCCGATCTACGGCGAAGCGGAGCTGGCCGGGCAACTGGCCCGCTACCGCGAGGCGCTCGCCGTGTTGCGCGCGCACGCGGGGCCGGGCGAGGCGCGCATCTTCCGCGCACCGGGCCGCGTGAACCTGATCGGCGAACATACCGATTACAACCACGGCTACGTGATGCCGATGGCGCTCGACAAGGACGTGCTGCTGGTGGCGCGGCCGCGCGGCGACCGCACGGTGAATCTGTGGAACGTGGAGGCGGAGCGCTTTCCCCCGCGCGCGTTTGAGATCGGCCCGCAGATCCCACCCCGGCCGCTCGGCGACTGGGCGAACTACGTCCAGGCCGCGGCCCAGGCCATCTGGCAGGCGGCCGGCGGTCGGCCACTGCGCGGGGCCGACATCGTGGTTTCCGGCCGGCCGCCGTGGGGCGTGCCGCAAGCGGCCGGGCTCAGCTCCTCGTCCGCGCTGACGGTGGTGGCGGCGCTGGCCTTCGCCGGCCTGAACGACCTCGATCTACCGAAGCTGGCGTTGGCCCGGCTGTGCAGCGAAGCCGAGTGGTACGTCGGCACGCGCGGGGGCATCATGGACCAGTTCATCTCGCTCCTCGCCGAGCGCGACCGGGCACTCTTGCTCGATTGTCGGCCGCGGCCGGGGGAACGGCCCGACGAGGTGCGCTACGAGATGCGCCAAGTGCCGTTGCCGGCCGGCTACAAAATCCTCATCTTCAACAGCGCCGTGCGCCGAGAGAAGACGAAGTCGCTCTACAACGTGCGGGTGGCCGAGTGTCGGATCGGCGTGGCGCTCTTGCGCCGCGTCTCGCCGGGCATCACCCATCTGCGCGATGTCTCGGCCGAGGCGTTGGGCCTCTCGGAGGCGGCGGTGCTGGCGCTGCTGGACGAGCTGTTGCCCGAAGCCACCACGCGCCAGGCGTTGGCCGCCCAGGGCGTGCTCGACGACGAGCTGGCGGCCATGTTCGCCGACTACCGCCTGGACGAAGATCAGGTGTTTCGGGTGCGCCGGCGCTGCCGACATGTGATCACCGAGAACGCGCGCGTGTTGGCGAGCGCAGCCGCGTTGGCCGCCGGCGATGTGCAGCGTTTCGGCGCGCTGATGAACGCCGCGCACGAGAGCATGAGCCGCGACTACGAGGCGAGCTGTCCCGAAGTGGACACGCTGGCGGCGCTCTGTCGGGAGTGCACAGGCGTGCCCGGCGCGCGGGTGACGGGCGCCGGCTGGGGCGGTTGCGTCGTGGCGCTGGTCGAAGCCGGCCGCGAGACCGAGATGTTGGCGCAGGTCACGACACGCTATCGGGCCGCCACCGGCCTGCCCGGCGCAGGCTTCATCTGCACGTCGGCGCCGGCCGCGGGGGAAGTGTGCGGCGCGTAGGGGCGCATGGCGGCCGCCCTGCGAGGCGCCTCCGGCCGTGCGAGCAAGGAGAGTGCATGGAGATCGTCATCCCCGGCTTGGGGCGCTTCGGACCGGAAAGCGGCCTGCGGCCGCTGGCGGCATGTAGCGATGGCCGCTTCCGGCCCGGCGCCGATGGCGTAGTTTCGGTAACGGCCACCGGCGACGGCAAGGTCGAGTTCATCGCGTTCGCCGACCATACGCTGGCGTATGTGCATTCGGCGCTGGGCTACCCGGCGTACTACCCGCTGCATCCGGTGGCGCTGGAGCGGCCCGTCCGCGCCGTGCTGATGGATCTGGACGGCACCAGCGTGCGCAGCGAACGCTTCTGGATCTGGATCATCGAGCAGACCACCGCCAGCTTGCTGGGGAACCCCCGCTTCACGTTAGAAGAGGCCGACCTCCCCTTCGTCTCGGGCCACAGCGTCTCCGAACATCTGGCGTATTGTCTCCGCAAGTATTGCCCTGATCGCACGCTCGAGGCAGCGCGGGCGCTCTACTTCGAACATGCGCGGCGCGAGATGCGGGCGATCCTGGAGGGCCGCGGCCGGGCCGATGCGTTCGTGCCCGCGCCGGGCCTGAAAGAGTTCCTGCTGGCGCTCAAGGCGGCCGGCATCCAGATCGGCCTGGTGACGTCGGGCCTCTACGAAAAAGCCTATCCGGAGATCGTGGCCGCGTTCCGGGCCATGCGCCTGGGCGATCCGCGCGAATTCTACGATGCGATCATCACCGCCGGCTTCCCGCTGCGCCGCGGGGAGGTGGGCACGCTGGGCGAGCTATCGCCCAAGCCGCACCCGTGGCTCTACGCGGAGGCCGCGCGCGTGGGATTGGGCATTCCGTTCGCGGCACGCAACTCGGTCATCGGCATCGAGGACAGCGGCGCGGGGGTGTGCGCCATCCGCCTGGCCAGCTTTCCGACAGTGGGACTGGCCGGCGGCAACATCATGGAGAGCGGGACGCGGGCGCTGTGCGATTTCTACTGCACGACCCTGGCGGAGGTGCTGCCGATCGTGCTGGGGCGGGCCTGAACCGGCCGCGGCGGGCCATGACGCCGCCGCGCACGATCCGGCCGGTCGCGTTGGCCTATTCGCCGGCCGACACATACGCCAGTCCGGGCCGTTCTAGCACCGCCAGCCAGTAATCCAACGCCGCGTCGGTCGCCGCGATCCGGGGGATGCGATACGGATCGAAGCGCGGCGTCTGAGGAGATGGCGCCGGCCCTGCGCCCGGGCCGACGGCCGCGGCGTACTGATACTTCATGCCGGCATGTTCGCCCTGCGCCAGGAGCCGGCGATCGGCCGGCGCGACATCGTCGGGCAGGGCCAGCGCAGAGACGCGGCGGCCGGGCAACCAGCGCTCCAACAGCGCCTGGCCGCGGCCTAGCTCGCGCTGGACATCCGCGGCGCCCTTCCCCGCCAGGCTGCCGGTCGCGGGGTAGCTGCCCACCTCCAGGCCCCACGCCAGCAGCGCGGCGAGCTTGGCCCGCGCTGCTTCCGGCTGACCGAAGACCTCCGCGCCGGGTTCCTCGCCGACGGCCGGCACGAAAAAGGTGGCGGCCAGCGGCCAGTCGGCCGGATGCGCATCGTGAAACGCCTTCAGGATGCCGACCGCGCAATCGGGATCCACCGATCCATCGTCCAGCAGCCGAAACTGGCCGGGGGTAGCCCCGTCGAACGTCAGGACGACTGCGCGTTTGCCCGCCGGCACCATGCTCAGTTGCTCTTCTACCAGCCCGCGCACCGTGACGGGGTAATAGCCGGCGGCCAGGAGCCGTTCCAGGTCCGCGCGCAGAGCCTCGGGTGGCCGTTGGCCGGGCCCGGCCGGCCGACCGATCTCGCCATAGCGCAGCACCGGCACGAAGCCGGCGGTATTGGGCGGATAGCCCGGCCGCGCGGCCACGAGCGCGGCGGCCGTGTACTGCACGGCCGGATCCCAGAGCAGCCAGCCCCGGCCGCCCGCCTCGCGGGCGCCTTGCATCTGGGCCCGAATCTCGTCGGCCGCATAGACGCGGCGGTCGAACGCGTAATCGGGGAAGTCCTGCAACCAGGGGCGCACTTCCAGCCGGGGGTTGACCGTCCGGCCGCGCGCTACCGCCCGGCGGACGGTCTTGTGGACGATCTCGTAAGGGAAGGCGATCGCGTTGGCGTAGGCGCCGCCGTCGTTCGGCAGGCCGGTGTTGAAGGTCGAGGGGTACACCATCGGCGAGAGCACATCCAGGTGGGGCGCCAGCGCCTCGATCACCTGGCCGATGCCCAGGTCGTGGGTCTGCCATGCCGCGTAGCCGAAGATGTCGGCGCTCACCTTCACACCGGCCGGCGCGAGCGCCTCTCTGGCCCGGGCCAGGAAGCCGGCGATGGCCGCGACGCGGTTCGCGGGGTCGCTCGGCCCGGCGAAGACGGCCTGGCCCACCGCGCCGTCCGAAGGAAAGCGCACGTAGTCGAACTGGATCTCGTCGAAGCCCAGCCGCGCCGCCTCCACCGCGAGCGCGATGTTGTAGTCCTGCACCGGCCGGACATGGGGATCGCCCCAGCCCAGTCCCTCGCCGTCCTTCCAGGTTCCGCCGGTCCGCGCGTCGCGCACGGCCCATTCGGGATGGCCGGCCGCCAGCAAATCGTCCTTGAAGACGACGATCCGGCCAATGGCATAGATGTGGCGTTCCTTGAACCACTGCATGAAGGTGGTCCAATCCCGGACCATCGGCCGGCCGGCCGCGCCGATCTCCTGCGCCAGCGCCACCTGCGTCGGGTAAGCCAGGTAGCCGCGATCCCCCTTCACGTCCAGCACCACCGCGTTCAGCTCGGTAGTTTCCAACAGCTCTTGGACGCGGGCCATGTGCGCCGCGCTGCCCAGCGCATAGTACGAGACGTAGATCCCCTTGATGTAGCGCGGCGCCTGCCCGGCCGGAGCAGCGGCCGGGGTGTTCGGCGCCGACACCCACTGCCGGCACAGGTTCCAGAGCGGCTCGGCGGCGAAGTAACAGCGCGTGGGGTCGCGGCGCAAGCCGAGCGCGGCGCCGCCGCCGAGCGCCAGGAGAGCGCCCAGGCCGATCAGCAGGAGGAGGGCGGCCGGCATCCGCGCTTTCATCTGCGCCACAATTCCGAGAGGAGCATCCCCGCCAGGATCAGGCCGCATCCCACCAGTTGCCGCGGGCTGAGCAGCTCGCCGATGAGCAGGAAGCTGAAAAGCCCTGCGAAGACCGGCTCGGCGGCGAAGATCAGGGCGGTGTGGGTGGCGTTGGTGAAGCGCTGGGCCACCGTCTGCACCCCGAACGCCAGCGAGGTGGCCAGGACGCCCGTGAAGGCCGCGGCGAACAGGACCGGACCGGAGAGCGGCGGCCGCGCTTCGCCGAGGAGCGCGATCACGGCGCTGCACGCGGACACCACGACGAGCTGGCCAAACGTCAACAACAGCGGGTCGTGCCGCGGGGAAAGGCGGCCGGTCAACAGGATGTGGGCGGCAAAAGCCACCGCGCAGCCGAACACCAGCAGGTCGCCGGCCGCGATGGCCAGCCCATCTTGCAGGGACAGGAGGGCCAATCCGCCGGTGGCCAGTGCCACCCCCAGCCACGCCGACCGGCCGGCGCCCTGGCCCGACCGGCCCAACACCGTCGAGACGGCCGGCACGATCACCACCGACAGGCCGGTGATGAAGCCGGCCTTGGCCGGCGTCGTCAGGCTCAGGCCGGCCGTCTGGAACGCGTAGCCGGCGAAGAGCGCCAGGCCGATTCCGCCGGCCGCGATCATGAATCCCGCGGGCCGCCGCGTCTCGCGGCCGGATACGGCCGGCCGGCGGATCGCGCGGCGTCGGCGGCGCCAAAAGACGAACGGCAACAGGGCGATCCCCGCGATGGCGAAGCGAATGGCCAGGAAGCTGAACACCGGATAGGATGCGACCGCATCCTTCACCATCACGAAGGTGCCGCCCCAGATGGCGGTGACGACCAGAAGCGCGGCATCGGCCAGCCGTTGGCGGCCGGCGCGCGAAAGGCGGCGCGGTGCGTCGAAGGCGAGGGGCGCCGCTTCCCACGCCAGCGGCGCGGTCTCTTCGCTCATGGCATCACCCCTTCGCCCCGGCTGGCGCCCGATGTGGTGGCGTTCAGCTCGGCCTTGACCGTCTTGACCAGCGCGTCGGCCTTCAGCTCGGGCAGGGTGTAGCAGGGGCCGCCGAGCGCGTTGGCGAGCTGTTGCGCCAGGCCGCGGTCGAAGGCCGGATGCTCCATGTTCACCACGATGGTGCGCAGGTGGCTATCGTGGATCATATGGGCCATGCGGGCCGCCTCTTCCTGCGGCGGCAGGCCGGTCACGCTGACGTTGCCCGCGCCGTCGGTCAGGATGATGATGAGGGGCCTGGTTTCCGGGTCGCGGCGCTGGGCCAACATGCACACCCGATAGGCGGCCAGCAGCCCGGCCGAGAGGGGCGTCTTGCCGCCGACGGGGATCTCCTTCAAGGCGCGCTGGGCCAGTTCGACGCTGGAGGTCGGCGGCAGGACCACGCGCGCCTCCTCGCGTTGGAAGACGACCAGCCCCACCTGATCGCGGCGCTGATAGGCGTCGTGCAACAGCGAGATGATCGCGCCTTTGGTGGCTTCCATGCGCTCGGCCGCGGCCATGCTCCACGAGGCGTCCACGACGAAGAGCACCAAGTTGGCGGCGCGGCGCACGCGCACCTTCTTTTGAAAATCGTGGCGCTTGACCACGAACGCCACCTTACGCTCGGCGCGCTCGGCCTGGCGTCGGCGCTGATAGGGTGCGGCCGTGCGGATGGTGGCGTCGAACGCCAGATCGTCGGGCCGGCCTCGCATGGGCCGGGCGCGGACATAGCGGCCGCGCTTGCGCTGCGTGAGCGTGACGCTGCGCTTGCCGGCCACTTTGCGCGTCAGCTTGTCCAGGGGCGTGTCGAGCCGCTTGGCCTGGAAATCGGCGCCGATCTTGACCGGCCGGACCGGCTGCGGCCCGCTGCCGGCGGCCTGGGCCGGCACGTCTTCGGGTGGAGTGCCGCTAGCCGAAACAGCCGTCTCCGGCTGCTCCGTTAGCGGCCCATCGCTTTTTTTTCGCCGGCCGCGCTTTGGACAGATCCAGACGGCGAGGAGGGGGAGGCCTCCGGGGGCGCTTCGGCGCGCGCCTTCTTGAGCCGGTCTTCGAGCTGGCCGGTATCCAACACCGCTTCCTCGAACGGCTGGCGCTTGAGGCGATGCGGCAACGCCAGCTCCGCGGCCAACAGGATGTCCTGTTCCTGGAGGGACAGCCGGCCCTGCCAGGCGGCATGGGCCAGCGCAGTCTTGAGGATGACGATGTCGGCGCGGTGGCCGTCCACCTTGAAGGAGGTGGTCAGTTGCGCGATCGTGAACAGGTCGCGTTGGGTATAGCCTACCTGCGGCAGCCGCTCGCGCGCGGCCGCGATCTCGCGCGAGAGCTGTTCTTCGCGCGGCTGCCATTCCTGATAGAAGCCCTCGGGGTCGCTCTCATAGGCCACGCGACGCTCGATAATCGCCACGCGCTGGCGCGGATCGTGCAGGCCGTGCATGTCCACACAAAGGGCGAAGCGATCGAGGAGCTGCGGCCGCAGGTCGCCCTCTTCGGGGTTCATCGTGCCCACCAGGATGAAGCGGGCCGGATGGCTGAAGCTGATCCCCTCGCGCTCGACCACGTTGACCCCCATCGCGGCCGAATCGAGAAGCAAGTCCACCACATGGTCGTCCAGCAGGTTGACCTCGTCCACGTAGAGCAGACCGCGATTGGCCGCGGCCAACACGCCCGGCTCGAAGCGGCGTTCGCCCTGTTGAATCGCCTTTTCGATGTCGAGCGTGCCCACCACCCGATCTTCGGTGGCGCTGACAGGCAGGTCCACGAAGCGGGTGCGGCGCCGGGCCACCGGCAGCTTCTCTCCGCGCGCCAGGCGATCCCGGCAGTTATCGCACAGCGAGTCGAGGCCGCTCGGATCGCAGTTGAAAGGGCAATCGGCCACGACTTCGATCTCGGGCAAGAGGGCGGCCAGGGCGCGCGCGGCCGTGGATTTGGCCGTGCCGCGCTCCCCGCGGATGAGCACCCCGCCGATGGCATTGCTGATCGCGTTCAAGATCAGGGCGCGTTTCATGCGCTCCTGGCCGACGATGGCAGTAAACGGATAAGGTCTCAAATTTGCCACGCATTGTCTCCGGTCAATGGATTACCGTTTTTATTATACCATCGTCACACAAAAAGCTGAAACTCCACGCCGGGTAGGGGTGCAAGCACATGTTCACTCTCACCTCGCGTGTTGGAAGTTCACGTGCCAGGCACTTTCGAAGTGCCTGGTTGGAACGCGAGAATGGTTCAGAACGGGCTGGTATTTGCTGCGCCTGCCGATTTTTTGCCCCTCACCCCCTTTGTCCCCCTCTCCCCTTGGCCTGCGGCCAGGGGAGAGGGGGAAATTAAGGATGGGTTTTGCGGCGGGCGGCTGCGCCGCCCGCCGCAAAACCCCTTTTTCCCTACCCCTCCCCTCTCCCGCCGCCATCAGGCGAGCGGGAGAGGGGAGGGGCAAGGGGAGGGGTGAGAGTGATGAACGGCAACAGGCCTATTGGCAACCTTAGCTTGATGCCAATGAGGATTGCTCCCCCTTCCCTTGCAGGGAAGGGGGCCGGGGGGTTAGGTCTTCCTCGCAGGGAAGGGGATCGGGGGTGAGAGCGTTAGTCTGGCTGCACAACACGCGCAGCAAAACTGAACACTTGTGGCCGCAATCACCCTTGACGCGGGCATGCTCAAATGTTATGATGAGGACGATTCAACCGAGAGGGATCGCGATGACTACCACGCAACCTGTGTCGCTCCTCGACCTGTCGCAGGCCGCACTGACCGCCTGGCTGGCCGGTCAGGGCGCGCCGCGCTATCGGGCCGACCAGATCTGGACTTGGATCTACAAAAAGCTGGCCACCGATCCGACCGAGATGACGAACCTGCCTGCGGACCTGCGAAAGCAACTGGCAGCCTTCGGCCCCATCAACCCGCTTACCGTGGTGGCCGAACAACGCTCGCAGGATCGCCAGACGATCAAATGGCTCTTCCGCCTGCCCGACGGGGTGACCATCGAGACGGTGCTGATGCTCTACGACGAGCGACGCACCGTGTGCATCAGCACGCAGGCCGGCTGTGCGATGGGGTGCGTCTTCTGCGCCACGGGCCAGTCGGGCCTGGCTCGCAACCTGACGGCCGGCGAGATCGTGGCGCAGGTGCTGGCGGCCGCTCGCTGGCTGGCCACGGCCGGGCGCTTGCCGTCCGCGGATGAAAGCGCGGCGCAGGCCGGCAACCATCTCACCAACATCGTCGTCATGGGCATGGGCGAGCCGTTCGCCAACTACGAGCGCACCTGGGCCGCGCTGCGGATCATCACCGACCCGGCGGGCTTCGGCCTCGGCGCGCGGCACATCACGGTCTCCACCGTCGGCCTGCCGCACGGCATCCGCAAGATGGCCACCGAGCCGTTGCAGATCAACCTGGCCGTGAGCCTGCACGCGGCCAACGACGAGCTGCGCACGCAACTGGTGCCGATCAACCATCGCTACCCCCTCGCGGAGGTGATGGCGGCCGTGCGCGACTACATCGGCCACACCCGGCGTCGCGTCACCTTCGAATATGCCCTGATGCGGGGCATCAACGATACGCCGGCCCACGCGCGCGAGCTTGGCGCGCTGCTCCGGGGCCTCTTGTGTCACGTCAACCTGATCCCGTTGAACCCGGTTGCCGGTTCGCCCTATCAGCCGTCCACCGGCGAGGCGGCCGAGCAGTTCCGCCAGATCCTCGAGAGCCGGGGCATCGCGGCCACGGTGCGCCTGCGCCGCGGGCTGGACATCAATGCCGGCTGCGGCCAGTTGCGCCGGCAGATGAACGGATGAAATACCTTTGCCTTTTTCCTGAATTCGTTGTATCATTGCGCACATCTGTTGGGCCAATGTATGATGTCCGGTAACGAAAAGGGGTTTGCGGGCGGCGAAGCCGCCCGCAAACCCCTTCCTTAGCGCCCCCGCTCTCCCCTTTCAGGGGAGAGCGGGGGCGGGGGTGAGAGAGGTCGCCCCCTCGCAGGGGAAAGCGGGGGGTGAGAAGGATCACGGAGCAGAGATTTGGTTAAGATCGCGCCGTCTATCCTGGCTGCCGATTTTGCCGAGCTGGGCGCGGCCGTGCGGGCCGCCGAAGCCGGCGGCGCGGACTATATCCATGTGGACGTCATGGACGGGCACTTCGTGCCGAACATCACCATCGGGCCGCCGGTGGTGGCCGCGTTGCGCCGGGCGACGACGTTGCCGCTCGACGTGCATCTGATGATCGAGGCGCCCGAACGCTATCTGGCCGTCTTTGCGGGCGCCGGCGCCAGCATCCTTACCGTGCACGTGGAGACCTGCCCGCACCTTCATCGCACCGTCCAGGCGATCCGCGACCTGGGCGTGAAGCCCGGGGTCACGCTCAACCCGGCGACCTCGCTGGAAAGCGTGCGCGAGATCCTGCCGTACGTGGATCAGGTGCTGGTGATGACGGTCAACCCGGGCTTCGGCGGCCAGAGCTACATTCCGACCATGACGGCCAAGATCGGCCGGCTGGCCGCCATGCTGGACGAACTGCCCAACCCCGCGACGCGGCCCGACATCGAAGTGGACGGCGGCATAGACGACCGCACCGCGCGGGAGGCCGTGGCGGCCGGCGCCACCGTGTTGGTGGCCGGCACGAGCGTTTTTCAGCATCCGGGGGGAGTGGCCGCGGGGCTGCGCGAACTACGCGCCGCAGTGGCCGCGACGCAAAGGACGCCGCTCGGTTAAAAAAGCGATCGGCCGGCAGCCATGACTGCCGGCCGATCGCCCAAGGAGAGATGGCGTTTTCACGCCGATTTTTGCCGGGCTTTCAAGCACTTTGCACAAATATATACGCGCCTGGGGCTGCCGGTTTCCGGCAACCGCGTACGCTGCAGATTGACGTTCCAGCGACGCTTGGTGTGCCGCATGGAGTGGCTGACGTTATGCCCGAACTGTGGCCCCTTGCCGCAAACTTCACATCTGGCCATTGGATTACCCCCGAGTGCACGATATCCGCATAGAAACGGACGACCGGGCCCTCGAGGCCCGGCCTCAGTGCTGAAGATATTAGCACAAAGGGGCGTTTTGCGCAAAACCGGACAGGACGTTTTTGAACCGGTTCATGGTCGGCCAACGGAGGAGAGTAGATGACTCAGACAAAGCGACCTGGTCGTATCGAGATATCGCCGCGCGCCATTGCGACGGTGGCCGGCGATGCAGTGCTCCGCTGCTACGGCGTCGTCGGCGTTGCCAGCAAAAATCTCATCGGCGGCCTGGCCGATTTGCTGCAACCCGACCGCTGGGGCCGCGGGGTAGATGTGCGGATGCGTGAGGGTGCGGTCGTCCTCGATCTGTACGTGATCGTCCAATATGGCACGCGCATTTCGGAAGTCGCCCACGGCGTAATGAACAACGTCAAATATACTTTGGAACAAGTACTCGGCATCCCTGTCGCTGAGGTCAACGTGCATGTGCAGGGCTTGCGCATGTTGACCGAGACCGAGTAATCCGATAACGACTCTGGTGGAGGAGCTGGTTTGGCAACATCCGACAGCCCTATGGCACACACGACTGCCGCGGCGCCGTCCCGTTCGCCGGGCAGTGCGCTTCCGGCAGCCGCTTCGACGGTCGGAGTAGATGGCACGGGGTTCCAGGAGCTGCTGCGCGCCGGCCTGGAATGGCTCGACTCGCATCACGGCATCGTCAATGCCCTGAACGTCTTCCCGGTGCCCGACGGCGATACCGGCACCAACATGCTGCTGACCATGAAATCCGCGCTGCAAGAGGTGATCAACACCCAGGCCGCTACCCTGGGCCAGGTGGCCCGGGCCGCGGCGCACGGCGCGTTGATGGGCGCGCGCGGCAATTCGGGCGTCATCCTTTCCCAGATCTTGCGCGGAATCGCCCGCAGCCTCGACGATCAGCTCACCCTCACCGGGCCGCGGCTGGCCGCGGCCCTGGCCGAAGGAAGCCGCATCGCGTACAAGGGCGTCAATCGGCCGGTCGAGGGCACCATTTTGACCGTGGTGCGCGAGGCAGCCGCGGCCGCCGAAGCGGCCGCCCAGGACAATCCCGACCTGGCCTTCGTCCTGGGCCGCGCGGTGAGTGCCGCCGATGCGGCCGTGGCCAACACGCCCAACCTGTTGCCGGTGCTCGCTCAAGCAGGCAAGGTGGATAGCGGCGGCAAAGGGCTCTTCTACATCCTCGAAGGCATGTACCGGCTGCTGCGCGGCGAGGTCGGCCCCGCGGCGGCCGCGGCCGCCGCGCCGGCCGTCGCCGGCCGGCCGGTCAAGGGCCGCCGCGCGATTCCGCCCCTGGTCTACGGCTTCGACGTGCAGTTCCTGGTGGAGGGCCGGGGGCTGGATGTGGAGGCCATTCGGGCTCAGATCTCGGCCATGGGCGATTGTCCGCTGGTCGAAGGCGATGAAAACCTGGTCAAGGTGCACGTGCACGTGACCAATCCCGGCGTGCCGCTCAGCTACGCGGTGAGCCTGGGCTTCGTCACCGACGTGGTGGTCGAGAACATGGACGACATGCACATCCCGGCCATGCCCGCCGGCTTCGACCCAACGCCCCCCCGCTTCGCGGCGGCACCGGCGACCGCGGCCGCTGACACATCGCTGCCGGCCGCCTGGCCGCCAGAGATGCCTCCGTCCATCGAAGGACCGGGGATCATCGTGGTGGCGCCGGGCGAGGGCCTGGCCGAAGTTTTCAAAAGCCTGGGCGCACACGAGGTCATTTCGGGCGGCCAGACCATGAACCCCAGCACCCAGGAGCTCTACACGGCCATCCGCCGGCTACCCACCGACCAGGTGATCATCCTGCCCAACAACGGCAACATCATCATGGCCGCGCAACAGGCCACCACCCTCGTCGAGGACAAGACGGTGGCGGTGGTGCCCAGCAGGAGCGTGCCGCAGGGGATCAGCGCATTGCTGGCGCTGAATCCGCACGCCGACCTGGAGCGCAACGTCCAGACCATGACTGCGGCCCTCGACCAGGTACAAACCGGCGAGGTGACAGTGGCCGTGCAAGATGCCCGCTTCGACGGCATCGAAGTGCGCGCCGGCGACATCATCGGCCTGCTCAACGACCGCCTGACCGCGAAAGGTTCCGACAGCCCTGCGGTGGTCGCAGAGCTGTTGCGCCAGATGCACGCCGACGAGCTCGAGATCATCACCCTCTACTACGGCGAACCGGTCACGGCCGCCGAAGCGGAGGCGCTGAAGGAGCACCTGCGCCGCCTCTATCCGAACCAGGAAATCGAAATCATCGCCGGCGGCCAACCGTTCTATCATTACATCATCTCGGCCGAATAAGCGAGGTTGGCCTGCCGCGCCGTCTCCGAGGTCATTGTGGTACCAGTCAAGATCGTCACCGATAGCAGCGTCTACCTGCCCAACCCCGGCCGCCAGGCCGAACTGGGCATCGAAATCGTGCCGTTGATCGTGCGCAACAGCCAGCAAAGTTATCCCGAACGCGCGCATGGGACCGATGAGCCGTTTCTGCGCAAGATGGCGCAAGATGCCAACGCCGTCACGGTCGCCGCGCCGAAAGTGAGCCAGGTGCGGCGCCTGTTCGAGCGCATCGGCCAGACGGCCGACAAAATCGCCTGCATCCACACCTCGGCCGCGCTCAACGACGTTAGCGAGGTGGTGCGCCAGGCCGCGCAGGCGTTTGCCGGCCGGCAACGCATTATCGTCCTCGATACGCAGACCACCTCGGTGGGCCTGGGCCTGATCGTGGAAGCGGCCGCCGAGGCCGCCGTGGCCGGCGCCGACCTGCCCGAGATCGTGCGCATCGTGCGCGGCATGATCCCGCACATCTACGCGCTCTTCTTCTCGGACAGCCTGGAATACCTGGAGGCCTGGGGCCGGCTGGGACCTGCCCAGACGCTCCTGGGCACCATGCTGGGCGTGAAGCCGCTGGCCACCATGGAAGACGGCGACTTTCTGCCCGTCGAAAAAGTGCGCACCTACCAGCGCGCCATTGACAAGCTGTACGACTTCATCATCGAGTTCGCGCGCATCGAGCAGATGTATCTGATCCAGCACGACATGGAAAACGAGGCCGCCCAACTGCTGGAACGGCTGGAGCTGGCCTATCCGAACCGCGAGTTCCCGGTCATCGGTTACGGCCCGTCCCTGGCCGTTCACATCGGACCGAAAGCCCTGGGCGTCATCGTCTACGAGGGAACCCGATGAGCGACGCGTTCCTCCGGCTTCTCAGGATGCTGGCCCTGGAACGCAAGCAGGGCTACCGCAACAAGGCGGTCATCGGTGGCCTGGACAAATTCGTCGGCCGCTGGGAGGCCGATGCCCGCGCCGAGGCGGCCGATGCGCCGGCCATCAAAGAGATCGTAGCGCTCCTGCTCGGCTATCCGGCGGTGGCCGATACGGCCGCCCGGCAGCGCATCGTCGAACAGATCATCCGCCGCGTGCGCGAGATCGCGCCCGAAGCGGTTGCGGCCGAAGCACGCGAGGCTGACCGATCCCCGCGGCGGCCGGCGTTTCGGCCGCGGCCGGCCGCCGCGGCCGAAACGCCGGCCGGGGACCCAACGACTACCGCTTCGATCACCCCAGCGGGGGCGGAGATGGGTAGAGGACTCGGGTGAAGTACAGTCAGCTGACTTGATGTG
>JBBIKA010000009.1:0-42834 GCA_037445695.1 Chloroflexota bacterium | reverse complement strand
CACGCCGACCCCGACCGCGACGGCCACGCCGACCGCCACCGCCACGCCGACCGTCACGCCGACCTCGACGTTGCCCCCGCGGCCAACGGCCACTCCCGGCGCGGCGACGGCCGCAGGATCGACGGCCGATCGGCCGGCCGGCTTCCTCTACGGTGGCCTGGCCGCGCTGGCCGGCGCGGGCCTGTTGTTGGGAGTAGCGCTGGTCAGAGTACGCCCCAACGGCTGATGTGCTTTATGCTTTCCCCTCCTCATCCGGCAACTCGTCCGCCGCGGCCCGTGCCGCCTCGCGTTGGGCCATGGCCAGCTTGCCCAGATAAGCACGGCGCTTCTTTTCGGGCATCCAACCCAACGACTCGTCGCCGGCTGCGATCTTGCGACCGAAGACCAGGAACGCGCTGTGCGCGATCATGCGATCTTCGGGCCGCAGGCGGGCCGGCACCGGTTTGTAGGCCCGTACCAGCACCTCTTCCACGGTCAGATCGCCGAACGGCCGCGCCTCCAGCGCCTCCAGCAACGCGCTGACCTGATTGGTCGTCGGCGCGAGCGCGCCGAAGAAGCCGCTCCCCTTCAGCGCAGCCCAGACATGATCCAGATAAAGCCACGGCTCGCGCACGTCCAGGAAGAGAGCGTCCACATCCCGCTCATGAAAGCCGTTGCTGATGTCTTCGTTGTACAGCGTCACATAGTCGCCGAGCCCCAGGTCGGCCAAATTGCGCCGGGCAATCTCATAGGAGTCGGGCCGGGTCTCGTAGCTGTACACGTGGCCGGTCGGCATGACCGCGCGCGCCAGGACGAACGTCAGGCCGCCGCTGCCGGTGCCCGCCTCCACCACCCTGCGGCCCGGATAGAGGCTCAGGCGCAAGACGATCTGCGCCGCATCCTTGCCGTAGACGATCTGCGTCGAGCGCGGCAGCTCCTGAAGCAAATCGTTGGTCGAAGGTTCGAGCGCCAGAAAAGCATGGCCGTGCCGGGTATAGACCGTGCGGCCCAATGGCCGGCCGATCAGATCGTCGTGGGCGATGCTTCCCCGGTGCGAGAACCATTGTTCGCCCGGCTGCAACCGGATCAAGTAGCGTTTGCGATCGGGGCTGACCAGCAACACCAGATCGCCGGCGCTCGGAACAGACATGCAAAACCCCCGAAAAACGAAATTGTACTACTGTGACCGTGTAACCTCTCTCACCCCCATGCCCCCGCTCCCGTGAGAAGACCCCTCCCCCGGCCCCTCCCCTACACGGGGAGGGGAGTAGGGGCGTGGCATGCCACGCCCCTACTCGCAGGGAAGGGGGCCGGGGGGTTAGGTAGCCCTCACCCTCTCTCAAGTTGACGCATATGCGGGGAAGGGGTAGGGGTGAATGCGATGAAAACGCACAATCTAACCCCACGCGGCATTGACCCCACGCGGCGCTATCGGCACATTATACTCTCTCCAGGCTCTCTTGCACTAATAAGAGGGAGACATTTGAGGCTCTCCGGCTCCTGGTGAGAAGGCGGCAGGGCCGGCGACTTGCGTGGCCCTAGCCCCCGGCACCCTTCCCCATACGTGCCAGGCACTTCAGACGTGCCAGGCACTTTTGAAGTGCCTGGCACGTATGGCGGAAGCCGGCGCACCACATTTTGACGACGTCGCGGCGACGTGGTAGGATGGGCCAACCGAAGGAGAGCGGCCCGTGTCATTTGCGACGCGTCCCTGGCTTGAACCGACACCCGTCGAGGTGCCGAACGACCTGGCCGCTGCGGTCGGCGGACATCCGCTGGTCGCGGCCACGCTGGTTCGCCGCGGGATCACCGCCCCGGCGGCTGCGCGCGCCTTCCTCAGCCCGACCGCCGGCACGCGCGCGCCGGCCAACACCCTGCCCGGCCTCGCGGCCGCGGCCGATCGGCTGGAAGCCGCCCTTCGCGACCGCGCGCCGGTCTGCGTCTGGGGCGACTTCGACGTAGACGGCCAGACCGCGACGGCCCTGCTCGTCTCAACGTTGGCCGATCTGGGCGGGAGCGTCCTGTATCGCATCCCGTTGCGGGCCGAAGGGCACGGCATCGGCCCGGCCGGCGTGGCGCAGGCGATCGCGGCGGGCGCGCAGGTGATCCTGACGTGCGATACCGGCATTGCGGCCCATGAGGCCGTCGCCTATGCCCACAGTCGGGGCGTGGACTGCATCATCACCGACCACCACGATCCGCCGGCCGTGTTGCCCGCCGCCCATGCAGTCGTGAACCCCAAGCTCTCCGCTGCAGCAGACGAAGGCCCGGCCGCGGCCGGCGACTTCTGGCCGCTGGCCGGCTTGCCGGGGGTTGGCGTGGCCTACAAGCTGGCCGAGGAGCTGTACGCGCGGGCCGGCCGGCCTCAGGCGGCCGCAGCGCTGCTCGACCTGGTAGCCCTGGGCATCGTGGCCGATCTGGCTGAAGTGCGGGGAGAAACGCGGGCGCTGCTGCAACTCGGCCTGGCGGCACTGCGGCAAACACCCCGGCTGGGACTTCAAACGCTCATGGAGACGGCCGGGCTTGACCCGGCCCGCCTGGCCGAAGAGCACATCGGCTACGTGCTCGCGCCCCGGCTGAACGCCCTGGGCCGGCTCGCCGATGCCAACGTGGCCGTCGAGTTCCTGACGCTCGGCGTGCTGGCGGGCCTGTCCTATGCCGCCGGGGGCATGGGCCGGTGGAGCCCCCCGAGCGGCGATCGCCCCGCGGCGGAGCAGCTTCTGGCCCGCGCGCGCATCCTGGCCGCCGACCTGGAGGCGCTCAACGGCCGCCGCAAGCTGCTGTGCGATCAGGTCTACGCCGCGGCCGAGGCGCAGATCCGCCGCGATCCCGGCCTATTGGAGCCGGCCGCGCTGGTGCTCGCCGGGCCAGGGTGGCACCCCGGCGTGATCGGCATCGTCGCCAGCCGGCTGGTCGAACGCTACGGCAAGCCGACCGTCCTGCTCTCATTGCCGCCGGCCGGCGACGCCGGGCCGGCGCGCGGGTCGGCGCGCTCGGTGCCGGGGATCAACATCACCGCGGCGATTGCCGCCCACGCGCACCTGCTGCTCGGCTGCGGCGGCCACCCGATGGCCGCGGGGCTGAGCCTGGCGGTCGAGCGCGTTGCCGAGTTCCGCCGGGCGCTGGTGCGCACGGTCGAACAGATGGCCGGCCGGGCCGACGCGGCAGCCGGCCTGCCGATAGACGGCTATCTGCCGCTCGGCGATCTGACCCTCGACCTGGTGGCCGATCTGGAACGTCTGGCCCCCTTCGGCCCGGGCAATCCGCCCCTCGTCCTGGTGAGCCATAATCTGCAGGTGCACGGCGCCCGGCCGGTAGGCCGCGACCAGGCGCATCTGCTGGTCTTCGTCGAAGATGAATGGGGGGCCGAATACGAGGTCATCTGGTGGGACGGCGCCGGCGAAGCATTGCCGGAGGGGCGGTTCGATCTGGCCTACACGGTACGCGCCAGCGACTATCGGGGCGGCCGCGGGCTGCAGGTAGCATGGGTGGCGGCCCGGCCGGCCGGGCCGGCCGCAGTCGCGCTCGAGCCCGCCGTCACCGTGGTGGATTGTCGCGGCGCGGCCGAACCCCTGGCGGAGCTGCGGTCGCTGTTGGCCGCGGGCCAGGCGATGGTCTGGAGCGAGGGCGGCGCGGAAGGCGAGACGTCGGGCCGGCCGCGGCATCGGCTGGAGCCGGCCGCGCGGCTGATCATCTGGACTGTGCCGCCGGGCCCGGCCGAGCTGCGCGAGGCCTTGCGCCGCGTGAAGCCGCAGACGGTCTACTTGTTTGCCGCGCCTCCCGGCCTCGATCAGCCCGAGGTGTTCATGCGCCGGCTCGCAGGCCTCGTCAGGTATGCCTTGAACCGGCGAGGAGGTCGGGTGCGCCTTGCGGAGCTGGCGGCCGCGTTGGCCGCGCGGCCCGACGCGGTGCGGCTGGGATTGCGCTGGTTGGTCGAGGCGGGCCAGGTGCGCTGTGCTGCGGCTGCAGATGAGGCACCGGCCGCCGGCGGGAACGATGAGATCATGCTGGCGCCTGGGGACGGCGTGCGCCGGCCCGACGCGGAGCAGGTCGCGGCCCGGCTGGTCGATCTCCTGGCCGAAACCGCCGCCTACCGCGCCTATTTCGCGGCCGCGGCCGCCGAAAGGCTGATCCCGGCCGACCCGCAGATGTAATCCATCCGTTCTGTGATCCTGATCCAGGAGGTTTTTCTATGCGTCTCGGCATCATGGCCATGCAGATCGGCGCGCTGATCCCACGCGGAGTGGATCTGCAGGCCCACGCGGCCAACTTCGACCACGCCGGGCTGGTGCGCCGGCTTCATGCGTACGGCTTCAACCCGATCGAGTTGGGCGGTGACCTGTCGCTCTTCATCCCGCATGCGTTTGCTGCGGCCGCCGTGGCAGATCTGGCAGCCCTCAAGCAGGAGATCGGCGTGACTTATACGGTGCACCTGCCCCTCTGGTCGGTTGAGCCGTCCACGCCGCTTGCGCCGGTGCGCCTGGGCTCAGTCCAGGCCCTGATCGAGATCGTCCGGGCCACGCGGCCGCTCGATCCGGAGGTATATGTGCTCCATGCGACCGGTGCCCTGGCCGCGGAGTTTTATCAGATGCGGCTGCCGCCGGCGGCGAAGGCCGTGCTCCTGCGCGGTTTTCAGGCCGGCGCGCGCGCCAGCCTGCGCCAGCTCCTGGCCGAAACAGGCCTTCCCGGCCGCAAGCTGGCGATCGAAACCATCGAGTTCCCGTTCGACCTGACGCTGGAGCTGGCCGAAGAGCTCGACCTGTCCATCTGTCTGGATACGGGCCACGTCCTTTCGGGCTTTCCGGGGCGTTCCGACCTGTTCGGCGTGCTCGAGGACGTCTTGCCCCGGCTGGCCGAGATCCATCTGCACGACTCGCCGCAGTGGCTGCCCGGCACACCGATCGTCTACGGCCAGGATCACCGGCCGTTGGGCCAGGGCGACCTGGACGTGGCGGAGCTGTTCCGCCGTCTGGCCGCGGCCGGCTGGAACGGCCCGATCATCTTCGAGCTCACCGTCGAAGAGGCGCTGGCCTCCCGCGACACCGTTTTTGCTTCCATCCCCTCCCCCGCTGCCTGATAGGGGGCGAGGAGAAATCAAGACGGGGTTTGCGGCCGGCAAAGCCGGCCGCAAACCCTCTATACAGAAAGGCTGACCTATGACCAAAATTCGCATGACGCCCGGCAAGTTTGCCGGCATCAACGCCTGCGCCGACTCGCGCGGGGTGATCGCCGCGCTGGCGATGGATCAGCGCGGCTCGTTGCAGAAGATGCTCGCAGCAGCCATGCCCGCGGGCGCCACGCCCACCGCCGAAGACCTGGTACGCTTCAAGACCGCGGTAACGGAAGTGCTCGGCCCGCACGCCAGCGCCATTTTGCTCGATCCGGAATACGGCCTGTCGGCGACGCAAGTCAAGCCACCAAAAACAGGGCTGCTGCTGGCCTATGAAAAGAGCGGCTACGACACCACGGCCCGCGGCCGTCTGCCCGATCTGCTGCCCGAATGGAGCGTGCGTCGGCTGGCCGAAGCCGGCGCCGATGCCATCAAGCTGCTGGTGCATTACGACCCCGACGATGCGCCGGCGATCAATCGCGTCAAACAAGCGTTCATCGAGCGGGTCGGTGCGGAGTGTGCCGCGGTGGACCGGCCCTTCTTTCTGGAGATCGTCTGCTATCAGGACGGCCTGGACGAGAAAGGGCCCGAATTCGCCAGGTTGAAGCCGGCCAAGGTAGCCCGTTATATGGCGGAGTTTTCCCGGCCGCGCTATGGGGTAGATGTCCTGAAGGTAGAAGTGCCGGTCAACATGAAGTTCGTCGCCGGCACGGCCGCCTTCGGCGGGACGGCCGTCTACTCGCGCCGCGAAGCGCTGGCGCACTTTCGCGCGGCCGCCGACGCGGCCGGCAAGCCGTTCATCTACCTGAGCGCGGGCGTCAGTGATGCTGTGTTCCGCGAGACGTTGGAGCTGGCGATCGAAGCGGGGACGGCCTTCGCGGGCGTATTGTGCGGCCGCGCCACCTGGCAAGATGGCGTGCCGATATACGCTCGCCACGGCGACGACGCCTTGCGCGCTTGGCTTGCCGATCGCGGGGTCGCAAACATCGCGGCGATCAACGCCCTGCTGGCGCGCGGCGCCGTGCCGTGGTGGACGGCCTACGGCGGTCCGGAGAACATCGCGGTGGAACCCGCCGAAACAGACAGCAACCTCAATCCAGCTTAAAAAGCGCCTGCCCATCCTGGCGCGCGCGATAACCGCGCACCATCAGCCCGGGGCGACCAAAGCTCTGCCCGCCCGTCTGCCGGTTCTGCGGATCGCGATAGCCCACGCGCACCAGGCGGCGGGGCTTGTCGGTCGTGTTGATATATGACCCGTGGATCGTGTTGATGTTGAAGAAGACGACATCCCCGCGTTTGGCCGGCACCGGAACCGTATCGGCCAGCCTGTATTGATCGGTCGGCAGATGAGGCGAGCAGGGGCCTTCGGGAGTCATGGTGATATGCTCGATTGGCCCCAGCTTGTGCGAGCCGTCCAGGAAGCGAATCTCGCCGTTGGCGTGATTGGTATCGTCCAGGTGCACGAGTACATCCAGATACGCGTCGGTCTCGTGAGGATAAAAGGGCCAGTCCTGGTGCATCGGAAATGGGTGGCCCGACTCGGGTGGCTTGATATGCAGGGTCGAATGGTGCAGCTCTACGTTCGGGCCAAGGATATCGCTGACCGCTGCGACCAGGCGGGGATGCGTTACGGCGCGCAGCCACGGCTCGGAGTAGAATTGCAGGTCGTGCATGGCCGTCAGTTTGGCTTTCTTTTCGGTTTCCTCATCCATGTAGGCTCGCCGCCATGGGCCGGTCCAGCCGGGACTGGTCATGGCCCACTCCCGCACCAGTTGATCCAACGCAGCGGAAAGGACATCCGTCTCCTCGGGCGTAAACATCTGCGGAATCCGCAGATAGCCGTGCTCGCGATAAAAGGCCACCTGTTCATGTGACAGCATCTTTCCCACTCCTCTATGCTCAACGATCCATACTTGCGGCTGGCCAGGCGATCGGCTGGCAATCTGTGGGGGTATCGCGCTGAGGATCATACCGCGTCTGGATATTAGCACAGCGCCTGCGCGGCGAAAGTGCGGCAGATTACCGAGTATCAGGTCATGATGCCGGTCATGGCAAAAACCGGCCGGCGCGGTTATAATACCCATGCGTAGATCGCCAGCCATCCTTAGCGAATCTGACCAGGAGGAGTCAATGTTGACCGCGGAAACGATCCAGGAGCTGAAAGCCGCGCATCGCGTGTTGGCCGAGTTCAGCTATACCGTGCCGAAGGTGCATCGCGGGTATGCCAACCAGACCCTGTATGTCAACGTGGACACAGGGCACATCGAATCCCGGCCGGTCACCGCCGAAATGAAGCGCATCTTCGTGGGCGGCAAGGGCTTCGGCCTCTGGCGGCTGTGGCACGCCGTGACCCCTCAGACCAAGTGGAACGATCCCGAAAACGAGATCGTGATCGCGTGCGGCCCGCTCGGCGGCGCGATCCTCTATCCGGGCACCGGCAAATCGCTCGTCGTCACCATTTCGCCCCTCACCCAGATCGTCGTGGATTCCAACGTGGGCGGCTACTTCGGGCCACTGCTCAAGTTTGCCGGCTGGGATGCTCTGGAGATCCAGGGCAAAACCGACCGCGACGTGATCATCTTCATTGACGGCGACGCCGGCCGGATCACGATCGAAGAAGCGCCTCTGGAGCCGATCAACACCTGGCCGCTCTCCGATCGATTGACGGCCATGTATGCCAAAGACGAGGCCGATCGGCGCAACGTGTCGGTGATCTCGACCGGCGTAGGGAGCGAACATACCCGCATCGGCTGCCTGAACGTGAGCTGGTACGACCCCAAGCGCGGCAAGGCGCGCGTCAAGCAGGCCGGCCGCGGGGGGATCGGCACCGTCTTCCGCGACAAGAAGATCAAGGCCGTTGTGGTGCGCTACACCGGCATGAAGGCCGATTCCAACGACCCGGCCGATATCCAGCGCATCCGTCGAGTCGGCCAACGCATCAACAAGGAGATCGTAGAGCTGGACGATCAGCAGAACCGGATGCGCCGCGTGGGCACGGCGCACCTGGTCGAGATCATGAACGATTACGACCTGCTGCCGGTGCACAACTTCAAATACGGCTCACACCCCGAAGTCGAGAAGATCAGCTCCCGGGTCTGGGAGAAGCTCTTCACCCAAACCCATCCCGACGCCTGCTTCTACGGCTGCACTATGGCCTGCTCGAAGGGGGTGGATCGTTTCGTGTTGCGCACCGGGCCGTATGCCGGCCAGTGCGTCACGGTGGACGGCCCGGAATACGAGACGGTGGCCGGCTGCGGCGCGAACCTGGGCATCTTCAATCCGGCCGACATCATCGAGCTGAACTTCTATTGCGACACTTACGGCCTGGATACCATCTCCTTCGCCACGTTGACCGCGTTCATCATGGAATGCTACGAGGCGGGCATCCTGAACCTGGAGCGCACCGGCGGGCTGGACCTGCGCTTCGGCAATGCCGACGCCGCGCTCGCGCTGCTGCATCAGATGGCAGAGGGCCGCGGCTTCGGCCTGATCGCGGGCATGGGCGTGCGCGCCATGAAGGACTACTTCGTCGAACACTTCGGCGCCGACCGGGCCTTCTTGAACGACATCGGCATGGAGAACAAGGGGATGGAGTACTCCGAATATGTCACCAAGGAGAGCTTAGCGCAACAGGGCGGCTACGGCATGACGAACAAGGGCGCGCAACACGACGAGGCATGGCTCATCTTCATGGACATGGTGAACAACCAGATTCCCACCTTCGAGGACAAAGCCGAAGCGCTCCACTACTTCCCGATGTGGCGCACCTGGTTCGGGTTGAACGGCCTCTGCAAGCTGCCCTGGAACGACATCGAGCCGGCCGACAACGCGCTCACCGATGAGCCGGCGAAGGTGCCGGAGCACGTGGAGAACTACGTGGCCCTTTTCTCGGGCATCACCGGCCAGGAGGTGACCAAAGAAGATCTGATCCTGATGTCGGAGCGGGTCTATAATTTCCAGCGCGTCTTCAACCTGCGCATGGGCAGCGGCCTGCGCGAGCATGACGCCATCCCCTATCGCTCGGCGGGGCCGGTCACCGTGGAGGAGTACGAGAGCCGCGCCGAACGCTACGACAGGCAGTTGCGCGAGAAGGTCGGCATTGACCCCACCGGCATGACCACGCAGGAGAAGATGGCGGCGCTGCGCAAATACCGCGAGGCGCAGTACGAGAGCCTGGTGGACGCGGTCTATGCCCGCCGCGGCTGGACGCGCAACGGCGTGCCAACGCTGGAAACATTACACCGCCTGGAAATTGACTTCCCGGAAGTCGTGGAAGTGGTAAAAGCAAAACTGCCTTGACAGGCTCCGGTCGGTCGCGTATACTACGAGAGGTTCAGGTGGCATGATCATTTCAGATCGCGGGTAACAGCGTGGGCGAAAAAGAGTTTGTGATCTACCTGGACGAAGCGCAAGAGAATCGCTATCGCCATTGGCACATCTGGGAACACGGTGCGATCATCGAGTTTCGCATTCAGTATGAGGCATTGATCGCGGGAAAATGGCATCCAATTGTGCGTTACGATAGCGCCCATGGTCAGCCGCACCGAGATGTTCTGCATCCAAAGGGCACAGAGACGAAAGAATGGTTCCCAGGTTATCGTAATACAGAGGTTCTGAACATTGGGCAACAGGATATTGTGGCAAACTAGCCGATTTATCGAGCGAGGTACGAAAGGGAGATGGGCCAATGAGCGATTTCTATCGGGCTAAATTGAGTGAGCTGACGATGGAGTTCACGCGTTACCTCATTCAGCACCCCGAATTTAGTCAACACATACCGGACGGTGCGCAGGTGGTTTTGTTAGATCGCCACGATGCTGAGTATAGCCGGCAGGCGATGGAGTTTGCGCGGCGAGCCAGGATCACCGATGATGTGGCCGACCGGCCGGTTGTCTATGTTGAAGTGGGCGAGCTGGCTCCGGTGCGTTCCCGCTTGCGGAAGGTGCGTATTTTGCGCCTGGCGCCAGCATATGCAGGCGGATGAAGGGCTATGAAGGGGATATAGGTGCCCGGCGCAGACGTTTGCGCCGGGCACTTTGGCTTAACGATCTTGACAGGCCCCGATGGCCCGCGTATACCGCGGGCCCCGGAATGAGGGAACTCGTTCTATGATCCGCGTCAACGGCCAGTATGAGGTGGAGTGGCGGCCGGGCATGACCGTCCAGGACGTGCTCGATGCCCTCAAGTTCAGTTTCCGCATGATTGCGGTCAAGGTCAACGGCCAGCCGGTGTTGCGCCGCGATTTCACGACGACCGAGGTGCCCGACGGCGCCGACGTACAGGCCATTCACATGATCAGCGGGGGCTAGACGCGCAAACGCCCGGCCCCTAGCGCGCCGGGCGTTTGCCTCATCTGGAGGCGACGGCCGGATTCGAACCGGCGATCGGGGTTTTGCAGACCCCTGCCTTGCCACTTGGCTACGTCGCCTCAACGAGTTCCATTCTAGCGTAACTGTTTTGTCTTGTCAAACCAGGGCAGGTCCGGTGTTGGAGGGTGATGTGGCGGCCGATCTATTGTTGCATTGCACCGAATGCGGCATCCAGTTCGTCTGGACGGTGACAGAACAGGCGGACCAGGAGCGGCCGACGCGCTGTCCGGCCTGCCGACGACTGGCCCCGCCGCCGGGCCGTCAACGCGGGCTCGTCAAATGGTTCAGTCGCAGCAAAGGCTACGGCTTCATCACCACGGCCAACGGCGAAGAGATTTTCGTCCACAAGACGGGCCTGAGCGCCGTCACCCCCACGTTGCGCGCCGGACAACTGGTCGAATTCGCCATCGCGCACACGCCGCGCGGCGCCCAGGCCGAACAGGTGATCGCGCTGGCATAGCGGGACCGTCGGCCATCCACGAATAACGCACGAATGCACGAATGGCACCGTCGTGATTCGTGCATTCGTGCAGGCGATCGCGCTGGCATCGCGGGCCCGTCGGCCGCCCACGAATAACGCACGAGAGCGCGAATGGCACATCGTGATTCGTGCATTCGTGTCCCATTCGTGGACGGCGCCCCCTCCGACTTACAACCTATCTGGAGATAACACCATGGAATATCGCACCTTGGGCCGCACAGGCGTCCAGGTTTCCAGCCTGTGCTTGGGCACGATGTCGTTCGGCGGCGACGCCGATGAGGCCACCGCCGCGGCGATGTTCAACCGCTGTCGGGAGGCCGGCATCAATTTCTTCGACTGCGCCAACGTCTACAACCGCGGACGTTCCGAAGAGATCCTGGGCCGGCTGATCTCCGAGGCGGGCTGTCGCGAGGAGGTGATCATCACCTCCAAGGTCAGCTTCCCGATGACCCCCGATGTGAACGGCCGCGGGGCCTCGCGGCGGCATATCATGCGCCAGATCGAAGGAAGCTTGCGGCGCTTGCGGACCGAATGGATTGATCTCTACTTCATTCACGGCCAGGATCCCAAGACGCCGATGGACGAGACGCTGCGCGCCCTCGACGACCTGGTGCACCAGGGCAAGATCCTCTACGCGGGGGTGAGCAACTGGGCCGCCTGGCAGATCGCCAAAGCGCTGGGCATCTCCGCGTTGCGCAACATCGTGCGCTTCGAATGCATCCAGCCGATGTACAACCTGGTCAAACGCCAGGCCGAGGTGGAGATCCTGCCTCTGGCGCAGTCCGAGCAGTTGGGGGTCATCACCTACAGTCCGTTGGGCGGCGGCCTGCTATCGGGCAAGTACGGGGTGGAGCGCCGGCCCGAAGCCGGCCGGCTGACGACCAACAAGCTGTACCAGGCGCGCTACGGCGATCCGCTCAACTACGAGGTGGCCGAGCGGCTCACGGCCTACGCGGCGGCCCACGGCCACCACCCTGCCACGCTGGCCGTGGCCTGGGTCATGTCGCATCCGACCGTCACTGCGGCGATCATCGGCGCGCGCAACCTGGAGCAACTAGAGCCCTCGCTCAAAGCCGCGGAACAGGCCATGACGCCGGAGCTGCGCGCGGAGCTCTCGGCGCTTTCGCCCGAGCCACCGCCGGCCACCGACCGCAGCGAGGAGAAGCTGGGCCTCGGGCCGCGCGGCGCGCTGCCGCGCTAGCGCCGAAGGCCCCGCTTTCGGATTGCGGCGGCCCGGCGCCGCTTTCGGTCTGCGGCGACTCGACGCCGCTTTCGGATTGCGGCGACAATGTCGCCGCTTTCGATCGAAAAGCGGGGACACGTCCCCGCAATCCAAAGGCGGCGACGCGTCCCCCTACAACAGCAACTGCAACGGCTGCTCCAGCGCGGCCTTAAACGCCTGCATGAAGCGCGCGGCCTCCGCGCCGTCCGTCACGCGGTGATCGGCCGAGATGGTCGCCTTCATGCGGGTACCCACCGCGAGCTGGCCATCCTTCACCACCGGCACCTGTTTCACCGAGCTGATCGCCAGGATCGCGGCCTGTCCCGGCCCGATGATGGCGATGAAATTGTCCACGTCGAACATCCCCAGGTTGGAGATAGTGAAGGTGCCCCCCACCATATCGTCCGGCTTCATGCGGCCCTCGCGCGCCCGCGCCACCAGCTCGCGCGCCTCGGCCGCAATCTGCGCCAGCGGCTTGGTATCGCAATCGCGCACGACCGTGACCACCAGGCCCGCCTCGCGCGCCACAGCAATGCCGATGTTCACCTGGTCGTGGATGCGGATCTCGTCGCCGGCAAACGTCGCGTTGAGGTTGGGGAACTGGCGCAAGGCCAGCGCCGCGGCCTTGATGACGAAGTCGTTGACCGAGATCTTCCGCTCCTCGGGCAGCAGCGCGTTGAGCTGGCTGCGCAGCGCCATCGCCGCGGCCATGTCCACATCCACCGTAACGTAGAAGTGCGGCATGGTGGTCTTGCTCTCCACCATGCGCCGGCCGATCGTCTGTCGCATGCCGGTGAGGGGCACGGCCCGATAGCCGCCCGGGGTCGGCTCGTAGGAGGGGATAGCCAGCGGCGGGGTGACGGTGGCCGGCGCGGCGGCCTTAGCAGCCCGCGCGGCCTGATCCTGCGCGGCCAGGTAAGCCTCGATATCGCGCTTGATGATCCGGCCGCCGGGGCCGCTCCCCTTCACCTTGCGCAGGTCAATGCCGAGCTCGCCGGCCATGCGCAGCGCCACCGGCGAGGCCGCCAGTCGTCCTCCTTCGGCCGCCGCGGCTTCTTCGGTCGGCGCCGGGGCCACAGGCCCGGCTTCGACCGGGGCCGGCGTCGCCGCGGCAGCTGCCGCGGCGGGCGCTGCGGCAGCCGCCGCCACGCCGAGCGCCGCCAGATCCACCTGTTCGCCGGCCTCGCCGATCACCGCGATCGGCGTGCCGATCGGTACGCTCTCGCCGGCCGGCACCAGGATCTTGTGCAACACACCCGAACGAAACGCCGGCACCTCGACACTGGCCTTATCGGTCTCGATGATCGCAATGATCTCGCCCTGGCCGACCGCCTCGCCTTCCTTCTTCACCCATTCGCCCAGCTTGCCTTCGCGCATGTCGAAGCCCAACTTGGGCATATTAATAAGTTCTACCATCGCTTCTGACTCCTAATCCCCTGTCCCCGATCCCTACCGGAGATACATCACGTCTTTGACCGCGTTGATCACGTCGGCCACTTGCGGCAACGCCAGTTGCTCCAGCCGCCGATTGTAGGGCAACGGCACCTCGGCCTGGGCCACGCGGCGCACGGGCGCATCCAGGTAGTCGAACGCCAGCTCGGTCACCCGGCTGGAGATCTCCGCACCGATGCCGAACGAACGCCAGCCCTCTTCGACCACGACGACCCGGTTGGTCTTCTTCACCGACGCGATGACCGGCTCGATGTCCAGCGGCCGCAAGGTGCGCAGATCAATGATCTCCGCCTCGATCCCTTCGCCGGCCAGTTTCTCGGCCGCTTCCAACGCGGTTTGCAGCATCTTAGAATAGGACACGATCGTCACGTCCTTGCCCTCGCGCTTCACATCCGAAACGCCGATCGGCACCAGGAAGTCCTCGTCGTCAGGCACTTCCCCTTTGACCTGATACAGAGTGGCGTGCTCGATGAAGAAGACCGGATTGTCGTCGCGAATGGCCGACTTGAGCAACCCCTTCGCGTCGGCCGGGGTGCCGGGCGCAACGACCTTCAGCCCCGGAAAATGGGCAAAGACCACGTCAGGCGTCTGGGAGTGCGTTGCGCCGAGCTGACGGCCGCCGCCGCCCACCGTGCGGATCACCAGGGGGACGCGGATCTGGCCGTTGAACATGTAATGGATCTTCGCCGCGTGATTGACGATCTGATCCATGGCCAGAAAGGCGAAATTGATCGTCATCAGCTCGGCCACGGGCCGCAGGCCGGCGATGGCCGCGCCGATGGCCGCGCCGACGATCACGCCCTCGGCGATGGGCGTGTCGCGCACGCGCTTTTCGCCGAACTCGTCGAGGAAGCCGCGGGTGACGGCGTAAGTGCCGCCCCACTTGCCGATCTCCTCGCCCATAATGAAAACCCGCTCGTCACGGTACATCTCTTCGCGCAAGGCCGCGCTGATCGCTTCTCGAACAGACATGCGTGTCATCGGATCACTACCTCCCGCCCGCTTCGGCGCCGGACTCGACGTAAATGTGCTCCCAGAGCGCGGCATCTTCCGGCTCGGGGCTTGCTTCGGCAACCCGGACGATCTCGTCCACCTCGGCCGCGACTTCGGCCTGGATGCGCGCAAAGTCGTCGAAGCTCGCGGTGCCTTCGCTCGTCATCTTGTCCTCGATCCGACAGAGCGGATCGCGCTCGCGCCACATCTCGATCTCGGCCTTCGTGCGATAGCGCTCCGGGTCGCCCATCGAGTGGCCGACGTAGCGGTAGGTGAGCGCCTCCAGGAGCACGGGGCCTTCCCGGCGCGCGTAAGCGAGCGCCTCGGCCATTACTTCATAGGTCTCGATGACATCCTGGCCGTTGAACTGCCGGTTTTCGATGCCGTAGGCGCACCCTTTTTCGTAGATGTTGGTGAGCGCCGACGCGCGGCCCACCTCGGTGCCCATGCCGTACTGGTTGTTTTCGACCAGGAAGACCACCGGCAGCTTCCAGAGCGCAGCCAAATTCAGCGATTCGTGGAAGTAGCCGATGTTGGTCGTGCCTTCGCCCAACACGCACAGTACGGCATCGGGCTTATCGTTGTAACGGATCTCCAGCCCGACGCCGGTCGCCAGCGGCAAGTGTCCGCCGACGATGGCATGGCCGCCCCAATAGCGATGGGCCGCGCTGGCCAGATGCATTGAGCCGCCCTTGCCGCCGCTGACGCCGGTCGCCTTGCCCAACAACTCGGCCATGACCCGATCGGCCGGCAAGCCGCGGGCGATGGCCCAGCCGTGATCGCGATAGGCGGTCAACAGGTGATCGGTGGGCAATAGGGCCTTGCAACCGCCCACGGCGATGGCCTCTTCGCCGATGTACAGGTGCAGGAAGCCCCCGATCTTGCCTTCGGCGTACAATTCGGCCGATTTTTCTTCGAAGCGCCGGATGAGCGCCATTTGCCGATACAGCTCGAGTAATTCGGAATTGGTGAGAGCTTGCGCCACCTTAAATAACCTCCTTGCTCAATGAGCCATTGCCTTTTCCTCTTCGGGGCCGGGCAACACAAGAAAGCCGGCCGTGGCGGCCAACTGCAACCCGCCGATGACCAACAGCGCCTCGCGAAGGCCGATCAGTCCGGCCAGTCCTGCGCCGAGCAGCGGCCCGATCGCCAACGCGATGTTGTTCAGCATGTTGGCCATCGCGGCAAAGCTGGGCAATCGGCCGGCCGGCGACGAGATCAGCATCATGTCGAACAGGCCGATGTCCACGCCCGAGATCGTCAATCCCCACAGCGCGGCCGCCGGCAAAAGCCATTCGACCGCCGGCGCCAGGGCGGTCATGATGGGATAGAACGCGCCGCCCACGCCGCACATCAACAGCACCCCGCGGTGGCCGGTCCGCGTTGCCACGCGCCCCCAAAGCCAATATCCTAGCACCAAAGCCGCATAGCCGGCTGTACCGCGCAACCCAATCCAGGCGTCATTCGCCTGCAAAGCGCGCACCCAATAGACGCTGAAGAGGCCGGCCGGCATCATCAGCGCCAGGCGGAAGAGGAAGCTGGCCGTGTTGAAGCGCACAAAGGGCGGATGGCCGGCGAAAGAACGCAGGAAGCTGCGCAGGCGCACCGGCAGCGCCGGCCGAACGGCGGATTTCGTCGGGGTCATTCGGCCCGAATCGGCCGGCCGCTCCGCCGGCAAGAGCTGCACCCGGCCGAAGTAGTACATGTTCAGCAGCGAGGCAACGAACGAAACCATGAACACGATCTGATAGCCCAGCGGAAAGGCCGTGCGGTCGAGGAGGAAGCCGAACAGCGCAATGGTGGAACCTGAGATGAGCGACATGAGGCCCCAGCGCGTGCCGTTGAAGCGGGCGCGCCGTTCGGCCGGGATGGCGCGCTGCATCATGGCCGCGAAGGCCGGAATGTGGATCGCCGCGGGCAACGATTGCAGGATCCAAAGCGCGACGATCACGGCCGGCAACGCCTCCCCTGGCACGAACAGCGGCGCCAGCGCAATCAGAGGATAGCAGATGCGCGAGAGAAAGACGGCCCTGACCAACACACGGATCAGATCGGGCTGGCGTTCGACGTAGGCGCCGCCCGGCAAATAGGTGACGATGCCGATCAGCGACGGCCCCGAGGTCAGGAGGCTGATCAGCGAGGGCGAGGCGCCCAGACGCGCCAGGAAGACAGGCAGAAAGTTAAAGATGCCGCCATCTACCGGGCCAAACCAGGCGCCGCTGAGCATGAGGTTGCGGTAGTTCCGCTCCTCGATGCTTTCGGCCCCCCGGCCGACAAGCCGGCTGCTCAGGGCGCCGCGGACGTTATGGAGTGCTTGCATGGCCATAGAAGGATTGTATCACACGATCTCGATTCCGGCCCCTTCCGCAACCTCTCCGATGCGCCAAAACTCCTGGCCGTGCGTTCGGCAGAAGGCCGCAAAGCGCTCCAGACGGTCGGCGGGCATGGCGATCAGCAGGCCGCCGGAGGTCTGCGGGTCGTGCAGCAGGGTCTCCTGCCAGTCGGCGATCGGCCGCGTGTAGGTCACCAGGTGATTGTAGAACGCGTGATTGCTGTGCGCGCCGCCGGCGAAGATCCAATCTTGGGCGTATTGCAGCGCGCCGGGCAACCACGGCAACGCATCGAAATGGATGCGCAGGCGCACCCCGCCGGCCGCGGCCATCTCGGACGCATGGCCGATCAGCCCGAAGCCGGTGATGTCGGTGGCCGCGCGCACGCCGGCTGCCTGCGCGGCCTGGGCGGCGGTCCGGTTCAGGCGGATCATGCTGGCGACGGCCGCGTTCAGATGCGCCTCTTCCACGGTGCCGCGTTTGATGGCCGTGGTGATGGTGCCCGTGCCCAGCGGCTTGGTCAGGATCAGCACATCGCCGGGCCGGCCGTCTCCCTTGGTAAAGATGCGGTCGGGATGGACAACGCCTGTCACGGCCAGGCCGTATTTCGGCTCCTTGTCCTGGATCGTGTGGCCGCCCGCGATGGCCGCGCCGACCGAGCGCACGACCTCGGCGCCCCCGCGCAAGATCTCGGCCAACAGGTCGGTGGGCAGATCGGGCGGGAAGGCCGCCAGGTTCAGCGCGAAGAGCACCTCGCCGCCCATGGCATAGACATCGCTCAGCGCATTGGCGGCCGCGATCGCGCCGTACTCGTAAGGTGTATCTACGATCGGCGTGAAGAAATCCACGGTCTGGATCAGCGCCAACTCGTCGCTGAGCCGATAGACGGCCGCGTCATCGGGCACGCCCAACCCCACCAACAGGTTGGGATGCTCGGCGGCCGGAAATAGATTGTCCAGGCTGCGCAAGACCTGCGCAAGCTGCCCGGCCGGCAGCTTGGACGCTCAGCCTGCGCAGGAGCTGAGCGAGGTCAGCTTGATGATCTGTTCGCGTGTCACGATGTGGTCCTCCGAGTCGGTGCCGGTATCACCCACGTGCCAGGCACTTCGGAAGTGCCTGGCACGTGAAGCCCTCATGAAACGACCTCTGCCCCGACCCCGCTCACCCCCCCCCGGCCCCTCCCCTACACGGGGCAACCCCTCCCCCGGCCCCTCCCCTACACGGGGAGGGGAGTTATTCTCCCCCTTCCCTCGTAGGGAAGGGGGGCGGGGGGTTAGGTCTTCCTCGCAGGAAAGGAGAGCGACGGCGCCGTTCCTCTTTCCCTGTCAGGAGATGGAGGAGGGGTTTTGCGGCGGGCGGCTGCGCCGCCCGCCGCAAAACCCCTTTTTCCTACCCCTCCCCTCTCCCGCCGTCTAACGGCGGTGGGAGAGGGGAGGGGCAAGGGGAGGGGTAAGAGTGATGACCGGCACCAGGCCTATCGGCAACTTTAGCTTGATGCCGCTGGGATCAGGGGGTGAGGGTCTGCTCCCAAGGCGCAATGCGCGGGATCACGGTGAACAGTTACAATTGGAGGCGCGCCATCGCGCCAGACAATGGTTGACAGTTAAGGAGCGCCATGTTATAGTAGCCATGACGCGCTGCGTCATAGCAGATAGGACGCTTTACAGCGGGAGGATCCTATGGCAGATGAAGTGACGGAGGTCAAGCAGGTCGCCGGCGGCCGATTCGCCGAGACCGTGCGCAAGGTGCTGTTGGCCGGCATCGGCGCGGTGGCCCTGGCGCAAGACGAGGTCGAGGAGTTCGTCGGCAGGCTGGTCGAACGCGGGGAGCTGGCCGAGGCGGACGGCCGCAAGCTGGTGAAAGACGTATTGGAGCGGCGCAAAGCGCTGTTCGAGGAGAAAACGCAGCGGGCCGAACGGGCCCTCGACCGCCGCCTCGAGACGGTCTTGCGGCGCATGAACCTGCCGACGCGGGAAGAGGTGGCCGCGCTGAACGAAAAGATCGCCGAATTGACGCGCAAGGTCGAAGAGCTCAAGAAAGACGCCTGAGGCCGGGCCCTGTGCCGCTCATCAAACGTTACCCCAATCGCAAGCTGTACGATACAGAGGCCAGGGCTTACGTCTCCCTGGAACAGATCGCGGAGATGATCCGCCGCGGCGGAGAGGTACAGGTCATGGATCATGCCACCGGCGCCGACCTGACCGTGGTGATCCTGTCGCAGATCATCGCGGAGCAGGCCAGAGACGGCCGCGGCGACCTCCCGGTCGCCGCGTTGACGGCGCTGATTCGAACCGGCGCCCTCCATTCCCTGACGTCTCCGGCCCCTCCCCTGACCTCTCCCCCGACCCCTCCCCTACGAGGGGAGGGGAGTTGTGCTCCCCCTTCCCTTTCAGGGAAGGGGGCCGGGGGATTAGGTGAGCAGGGGGCCGTCGCGCTGCGCCAGGGGAAGCGCGCGTTGCGGGCACGTCGGTTCCCGCGGCCAACCTGCCCGGCGGCCGCGATCCGCCGCGCGGTAGCCCGCCGCGACATCGTCAGGCGGCCCGAAATCCAGGCCCTGGCCGATCGGCTCGCCGCGCTCGAAGAGGCGGCGGAAGCGCTGATCGCCGCGCGGCGCGCTTGAAATCGCAGCGCCGCGGCGGGCGCCGGAGGCTGAAGCCGTCCGGCTACGACGTGCAAGGCCCCTCAAGGGGCCTCGACCCCGCGTTTCTCACTCCTCACGCCTCACTTCTCTTACGGTCGGCCGGGCCTACGTCATTTCGACCGCCCAACCGCTGCCCGGTTAAATTGTGAGAGTTCATAATTTCGCCCTACGCCAAGCTCAAAACGTCACCGCAAGCTGATCGCCCACGGCGGTACCGGTGCGCGCGATCGTGCCGGCCGGCAGCTCGATGACATAGTGCGCGTCTCGGTGAAACCGGCCGATCGTCCACGGCCGCATCTCCGGATCGAGCGCCACCACCCGATGCTCGGCCGAGACGTACAGCACATCAATCGGGATGGACATGAACATACAATGCACCCCGTTGCAGGGGATGATCGCCAGTCCATCCCCCGGCGCCAGCTCGCGCACGCCGATCAACCCCTTGAAGCGCGACCAGAGCGTATTGGCCACGCGGCCCTGCTCCACCAGCACCATGCCGCGCGTGAGATTCCTGACCTGTAACACGATTCCCCTCCCCAACTGCCGACTGCACGCCATGATACATCAACTCCCCGCCGCGCCCAAGTTGACGAACGCGGCCATTTGCCCTACACTCTTTGCTCATGAGATCGTTGACGGAAGGGACCGCGCGCGACTTCTTATGGCGCACCCAGAACGCCGATGGCGGCTGGGGCTATGCGGTCGGCCATACCTCGAACGTAGAAGCAACTGCAGCCGTTGTGTTGGCGCTGGCCGACGCTGCCACGGCCGGCATCCCTTTCGCCTCCGTCCCTCCGCGTTCCCAATCGGCGGAAGAACAGGGGGCCGACCGGGCGATCGCCTGGTTGGTCGCCGCGCAACGGCCGGATGGCGGCTGGGGCTTGACGGCCGACGATCCTGTGAGCGGCTGGCAAACGGCCTGGGCCGTATTGGCCCTGGCGCGGCCCGACGCGAGCGAAGCCACGGTGCGCCGGGGCGTGGCCTGGTTGCTGGCAGTGCCGCTCATGCGCCTGGAAAAGGCGGAGGATGTCCGTTGGATGAAGGACATCCTGGGCATTGATCCGGCCTTGCGCGGCTGGCCGTGGCTGCCGGGACAGGCGGGTTGGGTCGAGCCGACCGCGCTCGCGCTGCTGGCGTTGGCCCCGTGGGCCGAGCGCACAGATGTGCGACCCCGGCTCGATGAAGGGATCCACTTCCTGCTCGACCGCCACTGCCAAGGCGGCGGCTGGAACGTCGGCAATCCGGTGATGTTCAGCCGGCCGTTGCCCCCGCGCGCGATTCCTACGGCATGGGCCCTGTTGGCGCTGAACCGCCTGATGCCCGAGGCCGTGCGCGCCGAGGACGTAGCGACTTTGCGCAAGGAAATGCACGCCGACGGGAGCACGTCCGCCCTGGCATGGGGCTTGCTGGCACTCCGCTCCCTCGGCCAGGATGACCGCGTCGCGGCCGATCGGCTGGCGGCCCGCCAGGCGGCCGATGGCGGCTGGGATGGCAGCCCCTATCACACCGCGATCGCATTGAGGGCGCTGCGATGAAGTGATGGAGCCCGGAGAGAAGAGGATGCCGACAGGGGAACGCCGGCGCTTGAGCCGCCGCGCGTTTTTGCGCCTGGCCTTGCTCGGGGGGATCGCCGCCGGGATCGGCGCGGCCGACCGGTTGACGTGGCCGGCCGGACTGGCGCGCTATCTGAGTTGGGCCGGCCGCGGCCAGACCTTGCGCCTGAACGGCCGGCCGGCGGTCGTGGCGCTAGGACATTGTTCTTCCTATGCCGAGGTGGCCGCTTGTCTGGCCGAGACATGGGCCCTGGCCGATATGCCCGACGTGCAGGGCAAGCGGGTGCTGATCAAGCCGAACCTGATTGACTTCATCGAGGGCCATCCCATCACCACCGCGCCGGAGGTGGTGGCCGGCCTCATAGACCTATTGCGCCGCCGCGGCGCGGCCGAGATCGCGGTGGGAGACGGCCCCGGCTTCCGTCGTGACGCACGGCCGGTGGCCGAAGCGTGCGGGTTGCTGGCGCTCCTTGCCGGCCGGCAGGTGCCGTTCGTGGATCTGAACTACGATGACCCGCGGCCGGTGACAGCCAAAGACGGCTGGTTCTTTTCTGTAGCGGAAATCTGGCTACCGCGCCACGTGCGCGAAGCCGACCTGATCGTCTCGGTGCCGAAGCTGAAAACGCATCACTGGGCCGGCGTCTCGTTGAGCCTCAAAAACCTGTTCGGCATCGTCCCCGGCGCGCGCTACGGCTGGCCCAAGAACTTGCTGCACTTCAACGGCATCACCCCCAGCATCCTGGGGCTCTATCAGACGGTGCGGCCGGTCGTGGCCGTGGTGGACGGCATTATCGGCATGGAGGGAGATGGCCCCCTTTTCGGCGCGGAGGTGCCACACGGCTTGCTGGCCGTCGGCCGCGATCCGGTGGCCGTGGACGCAACCTGTGCCGAGCTGATGGGCTTTGCCCCGTCCACCGTGCATCACCTGGCCGTGGCGCGTTGGGCCGGTGTGGGCCAGATCGAGCGAATCGAGCTGCGCGGGGCGGCGGCCGATCGCCTGCGGCGCCGGTATCGGCCGCCGCCGGCAGGATGAACGAGGTGTGGATTGGAGATCAGGTGCCGGACCGTTCGGAGCGGCCGGCGGCCGTGAGATGAGGGCCGGCGAGCAGACTCTGCGCGCAGAGATACCACACCAGCAGCGCCGGCGCTAACCAGATCTGCCAGAAGTCGGAGACGCGGCTGTAGAGCGCCCAGGCGCCGATATTGATGGCCGCGTAACAGGCAAAGATGCCCAATAAGCTCCTGGCTTGGGGTGGCCTCACCGGGTGCAGGTCGGCCGCGTGCTTTACGGAACCCAAGATGGCCGGCAACAACACCACCTGGTCGAAGCTCCAGCCGAACGCGGTCGTGACGACCGAAACGAGCAGCAGCAACGGCAGATGAGCGGTCCACTGCCAGCGGTTCCGGTGTCGGCGCCAGTAGACCCACAGCCAGAGAAGGCCGGGCACGAGCGGCACGAACTGGAGCCAACGCCGCTCGAAGCCGAAGCGGAGCCGCAACAGACTGCCGAAGGTCGGCGTGGCCCAGATGAGCGGCGAGTCGGCCGTCATGGCCGCAAGATATTGGCCGATCACAGCGGGGTTGGCGAGCAGCGCGGCGGCCGTGGCCGCGAGCAGGGCCAACGCGGCGCCGGCCATGACGCGCCAGCGCCGCGTTTGTGTCGTCCAGAGCAGGAGCGCGGGCCAGACCAGATAGAGCAGGTGCGGTTTGCCGGCAATCAGTGCCAGAAACGCGCCGGCGCGCCAGTCGTGGCGCTCCCGTTCGTAGCGCAGAAAGCCGACGATCCCCAGCAACACCAACGGCCCGATCTGGCCCATCCTCAATACAGTAACGGTGGAGAAGAAAGTGAATGCCACCACCTGCGCCGCCCACCAGCGTTCCGGCGGCCCGTCGCTCAGCCGCCACCACCAGCTCGTGGCGATCATCACCGCAGCGATGTTCAGCAGCAGCCACAGCAAGCGGCTGGTCTTGTAGTCGGCCAGAGCGAGCGGCATGGCCAGCGCCAGCGTATAGGGCGGGTTCCACATCATCAGCACTTCGGCCATCCGGCCGACGGCCCGCTCCAGCGGCAAGAGCTGATCGGCCGCGTACGGATTGCCGCGGCTCAGGTTGAGCCGGCCGGCCGCCCAGTATTCCACGTAATCGTCGGCCAAGAGCCGGGCATCTATCGGCAGGGCATGCAGCGCATACCCCAATAGAAGCAGGCCGACAAGAAGGGCCGACCAGATCAGGCGGGAGCGGGAATCAGCGGCCACGGTGCATTGCCCTCACGGTCCAACGCGGCGCAGCAGGATGGCATACGCGTCCTCGTAGAGCGTCTCCCAGCGCCCGGACGCCCTGGCGGCGGCGATCAGTTCGAACTCAAGCTCTTTCTGCACGAACAACGTATTGATCCCGTAGCGCTCCAGACGTTCCTCCCAATTGTACAGGCCGTTGGTGATGCGAACATAGTCCTGCCACATGGCGGCCGGATAGAGCTCGAAGCGGGTATCCATGAAGACCGGCACGGCCGGACAGGCCCATTCCAAGTAGCTGGCAAAAAAGATATCGGCGAACGGCCGGGCCGTTCCTCCCAACGCACACAGCCGGCGCGCCGCTTCTTCAGGATTGAAATCTTCAACGACGTAGGACCGCGAGAAGGGCGGAGGCACATAGGGCCGCACCCATGGCAACATGGCGATCGCGCAAAAGGCCATGATGGCCAACACAATGTAGTTCATGAGCGGCGTCGCGCGCGGGCGGGTCGTTGCGGCGGACGCGGTCAACGCCAGCGCCAACGTCGGCGCCAGCGCCATGCCGTACCACGGCACGATCCGCCGCGCGTACAGGCTGGCCAGGCCGAAGACGACCAGGATCGCGATCTGATCGGCCGTGGCCGCCTGGGGCCGGCGCCACAACAATGCCAAGGTAATGAGCAGGACGACGAAGAAGATCAGGCCATCGGCCTCGCGAATGCTCAGCGGTTGAAATTCGAGGTTTTTCTGAATCGTCGTGCTGCTGGCCAGAAAGCTAAAGACGTAGCGCACGGCCTGCACCGGCCCGCCCGGATTCAGCGCCAGGGCCGCGGCGCCGAGCGCGACCGCCAGCAGCAAGGGCACACGGTCGCGCCAGGACGCACGGCGTGCGCCCTGGGATGCCTGGCGATACACCCCGACGATGTGCATGGCCGCGTAGATCACCGCCAGCCCCAGGCCGAACACAAACCCGCCGTGCAGGTTGACCCACAGCGCAAAGATGGGCGGCAGCGCCCAGATGAGCCGGGTTGGGCCCGAACGCCACCGCGTGAGAATGTACACCACCGCGCCGAAGCCGAGGAAAGAAGCGCTCTGCGGCCGCACGTTCCAGTGGACGATGCCGATCGCCATTGCGGCGATCGTGGCCAGCGCCGCGGCGCGCGCGGCCCCCACCCCTCCCCCAAAATTGGGGGAGGGGCCAGGGGTGGGGGCCGAGGCCAGGGAAGCTGCGGTAGCCACCCGCAGGCACGCCAGCTCCACCAGCAGATAGCCGGCCGTGATCACCAGGGCATGGGCGAACAGGACGAACGGCAGACCGCCGAGCCGCAGCTCCAGGTAGAGCAGGACCTGCATCAGCCACGCCTGGTTGATCCACGTCTCGCCCGCGCGCGTGAAGGTGAACAGGTCGGTCGTGGGGATCTGGCCCGTGGTCGCGATGATCTGGCCGGTGCGCACGTGCCACCAGAAGTCGGCCGGGTGGATCTGCCGATTGACCAGGAAGATGAACGCTATGGCCGGCGGCAAGATCAGCCACAGGTCGCCGATGGTCAGCTGGCCGGTGAAAAGGCGGATCAGGCCCCCGCGCAGGCCGGCAGCGCGCGGGGCCGGTCGGATAGATGATGTCGAGTGGCTGTTCATAAGGTCCGCTTGCTCTGCTGCGCTGCCAGGATCTCCCGATTGGCCGGCACCCGATGCAAGAACGTGCGGCGCATGGAGGGATCGCTGATGCGTTCCGCGCGTTCCTTCAGGAAGCGATAGGCGGCCTCTGTGCAGGCAAAAGCATGCCGGCTGCGCATGGCGCGCAACACCCGGATACAGGCCACGCAGACGCGGAACGGATCGCGCACCGCTTGCAAACGCTCCAGGCCGAGCACCCCGTCCTGGCCTTGCGCCGGTGCGAGGTAGCGCAGGATCTCGTCCAGATGGGCCGCGGCCGCGCCCGGCTGCTTCTCGGCCAGCGCCACCAACGCCAGCCCGGCGCGCGGCTCCAGGGCCAACAATGGCTGATCCAGCGCCTCGTAGATGGCCAGCGCCTGCTGATATGCGGTCTTGGCTTCGGCCGTCATGCTGAGCTCGCACAGCGCGTCGCCCGACACCACCAGCGCCTCGGCTGCAGCCGGCCGATTGCTGGTCGCTTCGGCCAGGCGGAGCGCGTCGTGTGCCGTCTCCCATGCCCGATTATAGTCCCCCTGGTGGCAGTAAAGCAAGGCCATGCCGGTCAACACCTGGATCTCCACGCGCTCGTTCTCCAGATTGCGGGCGAGTTGCAGCGCATGCTCGAAGTGGTTCTGCGCCGCAGCGTACTGGCCCACGGCAGCGGTCACGCGGCCCAAATTGAAGCTGGCCAATACCTCGCCCATGCGATTGCCCATCTGCCGACACAACTGGAGGCCACGCTCCAGGTAACGGTGGGCGGCCGCATAATCGCCGTAAAGCAGCATCACGACCCCCAGGTCACTGAGCAGGTTGACCGCGATCTGCGGCTCATCGGCCGGCCGACAAAGCTGAAGCGCAGCCTCCCAATGGTCGCGCGCCGCCAGGAAGTCGTTTTGCAACACCGCGATGTTGCCCAGATTGGAGCGACACGCAATGGCCAGCTCGCGGATATCTTCGGCCTGCGCCCTGTCCAACGCCTGCAGAAACAGGGTTCGGGCCGCTTCAGCAACGGTAAACAGCCGCTCGTGATCTCCCGCGAGATTGATGAAGCGCGCCTGGAAGAGGAGCATTTGTCCGCGCGTGAGCGCGGTGATCAGATCGCTGATCTGGGCCTGAGGGCCGGCGGCCGGCGGCCGGCCTTCCAACGCGGCCGCCGCGCACCGGAAGAGCCGTTCGCCCGTTCTGTAAAGTCCGCGCAGCGAGAGATAGCGGCTCAGTGCGTTGGCACTCTGTTGCAGACGTTCCATGTCTCCCCGGGCCACGGCCCATTCCCACGCCTGCTGGATATGGCGCCATTCCGCTTGCAGCTCGGCCAGCGCCTTGGTCATGTCGCGCTTCTCCAGGCCGGCCTCGCGTTGCGCCAGCAGGCGCAGATAGTAGGTGCTGTGGCGGTCTTGAGGCCGCGGGCCGCGCGGGGCAAGCTCATCACGGGGCGACATCAGGCCGAGCATGAAGCGGCGAATCAGCCGATGCATGGCGTAGCGTCCCGGCGCAGGCGTCTGCAACAGCAGGCGTTCGGCCAGCGCGACCAACGTCTCGCGGCCGGCGCCGGCAATGGCCTCCGCGGCCTGCTCGCCGAAATCGCCGTGGAAGACGGTCAGTTGCGCCAGGGCATCCCGTTCCGCGGGGGCCAACAGGTCCCAGCGGCCCACGAAGGCCGCCTCGACGGCCGGAGGCGCGTCCTGTCCGCCGGCCGGCCGCTCCCCGGCGGCGTTGCGCAGCGCGGCCAGGATCTCGGCCGGCTGCCAGTGTTCCACCCACGCCGCGGCCAGCTCGATGCCGAGCGGATTGCCCTCCAGCAGCAGGCAGATGCCTGCGATGGCAGGCCAATCTTTGGGCGAGGGCCGAAAGCCGCCGGCCGCCCGACCGGCCCGTTCGAGGAACAGGCGCACGGCCGGCGATCCGGCGATGGTCGCCGGGTCGCCGTTGGCAGGGATCGGCAAGCCGGCCAACTGCAACACGTATTCGCCGGGCAGATCCACGGCCGCCGGCGCGGTGATCAGCAGCGCAGTGCCGAGGGTCTCTGTCAACAGGCGGGCCAGAAAGGCGCGAATCTGGGGATGCAGCGCCCGCAGGCCGTCTATCACCACAAGCACTTTTTTGTCGTGCAAATGATCCAGCAGTTGCCCCGCCGGGTCGGCATGATAGCTGAACGAGAGCTTCATGGCGGTGGCGATCTCGTCCACCAGTTGTTGGCCGATGGCGCCGTTGAGCCCGGCCGCCGGCTGCAGGTCGGCGTCCTCCTCGTCGCCGAAGACGCCGGTCAGCGGCACGTACCAGACGCCGTGCGGGAAGCTGCGCTTGACCTCATCGGCCGCGGCCAGGGCCAACCGCGTCTTGCCCACGCCACCGACGCCGACGATGGTAATGCAACGAGTCTCGTCGCGGGCCAAACGGCCGACGATCTCGGCCAGTTCGGCTTCCCGGCCGATGAAGGGGGTGGTCTGAGCCGGCAGGTTGTTGGCCGGAGGCGGCACAAAGGCAGCGATCGCCGCTTCGCGGCCGGGGCCGATCAGGCCGCTGCGAATCTGTTCGTAGAGCGCGATCGTCTCGCGGGTGGGTTCGACGCCCAGATCTTTGGCCAGCACCCGACGACACGCCTCGTATTGCGCCAGCGCGGCCCCGCGCTGGCCGTTGAGCGCCAGCAGGAGCATGAGCTGGCGATAGGCTTCCTCCTGCCACGGTTCCAGGGCCAACAGCCGCGTGGCCACGTTGATGCCCATCAGATAGGCGCCGGTTCGCGTGTAGTGCAGAACGAGCCGATGCATGGCCTGGAGCGCGGTCTGGCGCAGCCACTCCTGTTCGCCGGTGACCCATTCTTCGAAGGCGGCTGCATTGGGCACGAAGAAGCCGGCCAGGAAGTCCCCCTTGTAGAGGTCCACGGCGGCCTGCAGCGCGGCAGCCTGGCTCTCGGTGAGGGCGGTGGCGTCGGTCGGAACGCCCTGAAGGTAGCGGGTAAACTCGGCCACGTCAAGCCAGTGGGGCGCGGCCCGATTGAACGCGACCGTATTCCCCTCGGTAATCAAATAAGGGCCGAGCACGCGGCGCAGGTCGCTGAGCACCTGGCGCAACGAGGCCTTGGCCTGGGCCTCGGGCGAGTCGCCCCAGAGCAGGCCGGTCAGCGCGGCGCGCGTGTGCGGCTGTCCCGTGCAAGCGAGATAGCTGAAGAGCGCAGGCGACTTGCTCGAGATGAAGCGGGTCAACGGCTCATCTCCCAGCGAGATGGCGAGTCCGCCCAATAAAGTCATGCGTAACATCTCGGCCACAGGGCCACCTCTTCACGATTTCTTCACGCTCGATTCATATAATGCAGACGTCAAAGGTGAACGGAAGATATGCTGTATTTATTCGGAAGTCCGCCTGATCTGAGAAGAGCCATGAGCAGCTATGATCCAGTACCGCGTTATGGGGCCTATGTGTTGCGCATCTGGGAGGTGCGCAGCCAGGACCCCGATGCGGAACCGGTCTGGCGCTTCAGTCTCGAGCCGGTGCACAGTCGCGAGCGACGCGGCTTCCCCGACCTGGAGAGCTTGATGGCGTATCTGCGTTCGCTCACCGGGACGAACTCTGCTCAGGAGACGCCGGTTGCCGAATGAAAGGAGGTGGCATATCGAGAGGAAGCATGGGCATCTTTCATCGCAGCCGTTGTCGGTCAGATCGTCGGAACGTTCAAAAGTGGAGCACGGGTTAGCGTCCAACCCGAACCAATACATCAAATATATCATATCACAAATTGGGTGAGACCCAAAGGAGGAAAAATGGTTCTCTATCAGGTTCTGCAGGCGTGGCTGAATCAGTTCAAGCGCGAGGAAGGCCAGGGCATGGCGGAATACGGCCTGATCCTGGTCCTGGTGGCGGTGGCCCTCATCGTGGCCTTCGTCGCTCTGTCGGGCGGCATCAGCACGGTGCTCGGCCAGGTGGCGAGCGGTTTGGGCGCCGGCAGTTGAGCCGTCGCGGCGAAGCCCGGCGTTCGTCCTCGCCCGGAGGCGGTGTTCCCCGGTGGACGTCCAGGAGCGTTGCAACAATCCCGGCCGATGGTCTGGTCACGATCCATCGGGGGAGAAGGTGATCGTGAGACGATAATCTGGGCTTAGGAAGCGACACTTTGCGGAGGTGTGGGGGCTGCTCTGGGCGAGCCGGGCGCACGGGCCGGGTGGGGCACAGGGATCAGCCCCCGCATCGCGTCATGGGACAGCTCGCCGGACCGCAAGCCTCCGGCTTGCACTTCGTCAGGACGTTGGAGTACAGGAGATAGTTCGCCGGACTGCAAGCCTCCGGCTTGCACTTCACCAGGGCATCGGAGTACAGGAGGTCGCCATGATACGCTCGATGTTCGGGAAGATCGCGCAGGCCGCCGGCTTGCGCCGTGGTAGCAGGCGTCGCCTGAACGGCGAGCGCGGGCAGGCGGCCGTGGAATTTCTGTTGGTCTTGCCGGTGGTGATGGCCCTGATCCTGGGCATCACGGATCTGAGCCTGGCGGTTTTTTCCTACAACACGATTGCCAACGCGGCGCAAGAGGCCGCGCGCTATGCGGCGCTCCATCCGGCGGCCGCCACAGGGACATGTGCGAACCCCACCGCCGGCATCGGCGATGCCGTGTGCCGGCTGACGGCCGGCCTGCGCAGCGATCAGGTGCGTTATGTCGCCACGCTGGAGCAAGGGGTCGTGCGCGTGGTTGTCACCTATCGCCAGCCGCTGTTCAGCGCCGCGTTCGCGCAGGCGGTCGGCCATAGCGGCGAACTGGAGCTGAACGCCGTCGCCAGGACGGTCGTCGGGCCGAATTGATGCGACCCTCCAGAAGGAGCGATACACGATGGGACGCACGCGCGGATTCTTGTGGCTCTTATCCGGTTTAATCGTGGCCATGCTCGCGGGGGTGGTCGGCTTCATGACCCTCTCGAACGCGGCCGCGCAGCGCGGGGCCACCGGCGGCGGCACGCCCGAAGTGCCGGTCGTGGTGGCCGCACGGGCGATGGGGGTGCGCACACTGCTCACCACGGCCGACCTAACCGTGCGCAACCTGCCGGTCAGCTCGGTGCCCGAAGGCGCGCTGCGCGATATCGCCGAGGCGCGGGACAAGATGACATTGACCGATCTCTACCCGGGCGAAGTCATCGTCCGCCAGCGCCTGGCCGACCCCAACGTCAAATCGGGCGACGGTCGAGTGGCTCTGGCCTTGAGTGACGATCAGGTGTTGATGGCCTATCCGGCCAACGATCTGCTGAGTCGTGCGGGCGTCCTGAAGCCGGGCGACCGGGTGGATCTGCTCTTCTCCGTGTGGGTGGACCCGAACCGGCTGTTGGCCGCGGCCGGCGCACGCCAGGGCGTGATGCCGGGCGTGGGCGGGGGCGGCGAGAAGGAGGTGGCCACCTTCAACGCGCTGCAAAACGTCACGATCTCGGCCGTGGTCGCCGCGGTGCCGGGCGGCGACAAGGCCGCGGCGGCCTTGCCCCAGGCCATCCTGCTCACGGTCAGTCCGCAGGATGCGTTGGTGCTCAAGTATTTGAAGGACATTGACGGGACGCTCGACATGGTCTTGCGTTCGCCCGGCAACGAACAGCCGGTCGAGACCGATCCGGTGGACATTGACTACATCATCCGGCGCTATCAGTTGCAAAACGGTGTTGGCCGCTGACGCGGTGGTTCAGCGTAGCCCCGGATTTCTGTTCTCGCGGAGGCAAATGTGCCAGGTTTGATCAGCGGTGAGATGCTCCGCATCCTGCTTGTCAGCAGCAACGAGGCGGTGCGCAACGAAGTCGGCGTGGCGCTGATGGGCCGCGCCGGCGATCATCGGCTCTATTGGGTGTCGCAGCCCGATCTGGCGGCCGGCCGCGCCCGCGATCTGTTGCCGCACGTGATCCTGGTGGACAGCGAGCTGGGCGGCGCCAGTCCGATCACCGTGATCCTCGCGTTGGGCGAGAAGCTGCCCGCCGTGCCGATCCTGGCGCTGGTCGGCGCCACCGCCATTGATCTGGCGCGCGAAGCGGTGCTGGCCGGCGCGCGCGGCTTCGTCACCAAGCCGATCCAGGCCGAAGATCTGCTGGCGGCCCTGCGCGGGGTATTGACCCCGCGCGGCGCAACCACCGGCGAGACGGCCGAACAAGAAGCGGGCCGGGTGATCGTGTTCTGCGCGCCCAAAGGCGGCACCGGCCGCACCACGCTGGCCATCAACACGGCCATCGCGCTGCGCCAGCTCACGCGCGAGCCGGTCGTCCTGGTAGATGCCGACTATGCCGCGCCCGCGGTGGATGTGGCGCTCAACCTGGTGGCGCAGAAAAACATCGCCGATCTGTTGCCGCGCATGTCCCGGCTCGACGCCGATCTGGTCGCCAGCATCCTGGCGACCCATGCTTCGGGGATTCGGGTGCTGCTCGCGCCGCCGCCGGCCGATCTCTCCACGCCCATCTCCTTGCCCCAGGTGCAACAGGTGCTCGTTTGGCTCAAACGCCTGTTCTCCTGGGTGATCGTAGATCTAGGCCTGCCGCTCGACGATACCGCGTTCGCGTTTCTGGACGGCGCCGACCGGATCGTGATGTCGGTGTTGCCCGAGATGGTCGGCTTGCGCAATACCCGGCTGATGCTCGACCAACTGGCCTATCGCGGCTATCCGGAAGAAAAGGTGTGGCTGGTGCTCAACCGCGCGACCATGCGCGGGGGCGTGCCGCCGGCCGACATCGAAGCGCGGCTCCAGGTACGGTTGCGCTATCGCATTCCCGATGACCAACCGCTGGCGACCCATACGATCAACCGCGGCGTGCCGATCGTGGTGAGCCACGCCGGCAGCGCACTGGGACGTGCGCTGCTCGGCTTCGCGGCCGAGCTGCGGAAGGAGCTGGTGCCCGCGCAGGCAACCGAAGCCGGCCCGGCCCGGCCCTCTCTGGCCGGTGTGTTTGCGCGCTGGACCGGCCGGCTGAGCCAACGGCCAGGAGGCGCGACATGATCGGCGCCTTGCTCTTCAGTGTATTGCTGGCCATCGCCGTCTTTCTGATCTTCATGGCAATCGGCCGCTGGCTCAGCACCATCGAGCCGCTCGATGAGCGCATGGAACAGCTTAACGCGTTGGTCGGCCAGTACGGCAGCGAGATCGAGGCGGCCGGCCGGCCGGTCGCTTCTGGCCCGCTGGCCGGCTTGACCCAGGCGCTGAGCGGGCTTTCGATCAGTCGTCGCCTGGCCACCCTGCTCAGCCGCACCGATCTGCCCCTGACGGCCGCCGAGTTCGTCCTGATCATGATCGGCCTGGCCGCGGTGGGCTTCATCATCGCTGCCATGCGGTTCGGCTTCCTGGCCGGGGTGGGGGGTGGGCTGGTCGCCGGCTATCTGCCGGTGCTCTACGCGCGCCAGCAGGTCAGCCGCCGCCGCGCCCGCTTCGCCGATCAGTTGCCCGACGCCATCACGCTGATCGTGGGCGCGCTGCGCACCGGCTACGGCCTGTTGCAGGCGTTCGAGATGCTGGTGACGCAGATGCCGACGCCCATGTCGGCCGAGCTGGCGCGCGTGGTGCGCATGGTGGGGCTGGGCGTGCCCATGCAACGCGCACTGGCGGAGATGGACCGGCGCATGCAGAACGACGACCTCGATCTGGTCGTCACCGCGATCAACGTGCAATACGAGCTGGGCGGCAACCTGGCGCAGACCCTCGAGACGATCACCGAAACGATCCGCGACCGGGTGCGCATCAAGCGCGAGATCCGTTCGTTGACGGGCCAGCAACGGGCCACCGCGTACCTGCTGGCGATCATGCCGGTGGCCACCGGCGCCATCCTGTATGTCCTGAACCCGTCCTACATCGGCCGGCTGTTCGAACCCGGCCTGATCCGCATCCTGCCGATCGGCGCGATCGCGATGGAGGCGCTGGGGTTCATGATCATGCGCAAGATCATCGCCATCGAGGTGTGAGACCATGACGAACGAACTGCTGTTCGGCCCCTACAGTCCGCTCTGGTCGCCGGGACTCTTCGGCGTACTGGTCGGCCTGGCCGTCTTTCTGAGCTGGCTGGCCTATGCGCCGACCCGCCAGAAGGCCGAGGTCGAGGATCGGCTGGCCAGCTATCTGGAGCGCGCGACGGCCGTGGAGGATGAGGAGGAGCTGCGCGAGCCGGTGATGCGCCGGGTGATTCTGCCGCTCTTGCGCCAGCTCTTGCGCCTGGCCGGCGGGCTGGCGCCCAAGCGCAACCTGGAGGCCACACAAAAGCTGCTGACGCAGGCCGGCGATCCGGGCCGGTTGAGCGCGTTGGACTTCCTGGGCTTGCGCGTGCTGGCGCTGGCCCTCCTGGCGGGCCTCGGCTTTGTCTTCAGCGTCGGCGGCCAGGGGGTGATGATCGCGCTGCGCAATGCCTTGCTGGCGGGGATCGTGGGCTTCATCTTGCCCACCTATTGGTTGACCGCCAAGGCCCGGCAGCGCCGCACGGCCATCTCGCGGGCCTTGCCCGATGCGCTGGACATGTTGACGATCGGCGTGGAGGCCGGCCTGGCGTTCGAGTCGGCCATGATGCGGGTGGGCGAAAAGTGGCACAATCCGCTCACCGAAGAGTTCCGCCGCGCCGTAGGCGAGATGCGCGTGGGCGCCTCGCGCGAAGAGGCTCTGCAGCGCATGGCCGAACGTTGTGATGTGCCCGACCTGAATACGTTCGTCGCCATCCTGATCCAGTCCAGCCAGTTGGGGGTGAGCATTGCGCAGGTGTTGCACAATCAGGCCGCGGAGATGCGGCTCAAACGGCGGCAACGGGCCGAAGAGCAGGCGCGCCAGGCCGGCATCAAGATCATGATCCCGATGGCCTTTTTCATTTTCCCGGCCCTGTTCGTGGTGATCCTCGGCCCGGCGATCCCGGTCTTGTTGGCCGCGTTCAGGAATGTCATGAGGTGAGGGCAAGCCATGGATCCGGCGATCGGCGTCAACGAATCGAATATCGGGTACGACAACGCCGCCCTTGCCTCGCGCGACGAGGCGCTCTATAGCGAGGGGATGGCGCATCTGCAGGCCGGCGAGTGGGCCGAGGCGATCCGCTGCTTCGAGGCGCTCTCGGCCGAGGCGGCTTCCGCGACGGCCGTGCGCACCGCGCTGGAGGAAGCGCGTTTCAAGGCGCGCTTGGAAGCGCAAACCGCGGTGCGGCCCAAGCGTTGGGCCTTCCCCTGGCGCCTGGTGTTGATCCGGGTAGGGATCGTGGCGCTCCTGGCCGTCATCGGGGTGTGGGCGGTCAATCTGTTGAGCCGCCAGGCCGCGCCGATGTGGGCGGCCGCCCAGGCCGAGCGCCAGGCCGCCGACCTGATCCGCCAGGGCGAGGCGTTCCTGCAAGCAGGCAGGTTCGACGAGGCCGAGGCCGCGCTCCGCAACGCCCTGCAGATTCGGCCCGACAACGCCGAGGCACAGGCCGCCCTGGAGCGCGTGGCGGCCGGCCGCGAGCTGGCCACCCTCTACAACGAAGCCGTGGCGTTGCAGCAGGCCGGCGATCTGGCCGCTGCGCAACAGAAGTTCCTCGAGGTCACGTTGCGCAAGAGCGATTACCGGGATGCGAGCCAGCGCATCGCCGAGATCAAGCGCCAGCTCGAGCTGCAACAGACCTGGCAGCAGGCCGAGGACCATTTCGCGGCCGGCCGCTGGGCCGAAGCGCTGGCCGGCTACGAAGAGGTCAAGGCGCTCAACGCGACCTACCAGAAGGAGCTGCGGGCCCGGCGCATGTTCGAATGCTACATGCGCCTGGGCGAAGAGATCGTCCGACGCGAACCGCCCGCGGTCGAGCTGGTACCGAAGGCGTTGGAGTACTTCACGCAGGCGTTGGCGATCCAGCCGCGCGATATGAAGGCCGCGGCGCAACAACGGGCGGCCGCCGCGTTCCTGGCCGGCCGGGCCGCATATGAAGCCGGCCGCTGGGACGAGACGATCACGGCGCTCTCGGCGCTGCACACCCAACAGCCCGGCTATCTGGCCGGCGCCTATCTGCCGTGGCTCTACGAGGCGTACCTCCATCTGGGCGATGGCTACCGCGACGCGGGCGACGTCGCGCTGGCGTGGGCTCAATACCACAAGGCGGCCACGTTGCCCCTCTCCGACACGGTGGTGGCGCGGGCGCGCCTGATGGCCCTGGAGCCGCTGCTCACGCCCACGCCCACGCCGACCATCACGCCGACGCCGACGTTGATCCCGACGCCGACGCCGTTCGCGTTGCCGAAATCGCTGTTGCCGCCGACGCCGGCCCCGCCGCTGACCACCTTCCGCGGCCAGATCCTGTTCTGGTCGGACAAGGAGGATGAGCCGGGCCTGTGGGTGATGAACCCCGACGGCTCCAATCGTCGCTACCTGGGCAGCCGGGGCGACCTGCGCAAGCAGTACGAGGAGCTCCTGAAGAAGGAGTCGCTCTCGCCCGATGGCCGCTACCGCGTGTATACGACCGCGGAGCCGAAAGATACCAATCCGCAAGTCTATATCCAGGGGCCGGTCAACGAGTGGGGCAAGGCGCCCACCTGGCAGGTGAGCCAGGGGCTCGTGGGCACCTCTTATGATCCGGTCTGGTCGCCCGACGGCAGCCGCATCGCGTTCGTCAGCCAGGAGAAGTCGTCGGACGACATCTGGGTGGCGAACGTGGACGGCACCAACCTGCGCAATTGCACGCCGAACGACTGGGAGTGGGATAAGCATCCCTCCTGGTCGCCCGACAGCAACCGGATCGTCTTCTGGTCGAATCGGACCGGCATCAAGCAGATTTATGTGATGGACGCCAACTGTCAGAACCTGCGTCGCATCACCAACACGCAGTGGGATGAATACGACCCATTGTGGGTGAAATAGGAGGATCGCATGTTTGGGATGTCTCGTCCTGCGCCCGTCGCACCGCAGCGTGCGGCGGCTCCGGCCGCCGGCCGGCCGGCCGAGCGGGCCGGTGTCATCGGCACCGATCGCGAACGCATCAACGCGCTGGTGGATCGCGTTCAGCGCCGTCTGCTCGCGGAGCTTGACCCGACCATCACGGCCGAGAACGTGGAAGAGATCAATCGGACGCTCGAGCGGATCTTCACGGAGACGCTGACCGAAGAGGGCTTGCCGCTGAGCCGGGCCGAACGGACCGAGCTGTACGATCAGATCGTCGCCAACATCCTGGGCCTCGGCCCCATCGAACGCCTGTTGCGCGACGATACGGTGACGGAGATCCTGGTCAACGGCCCGAACATGGTGTACATCGAGCGCGCCGGCAAGTTGCAGGAGACCGACATCCGTTTCCGGGACAACGAGGACCTGATGCGGATCATTGACCGCATCGTGGCGCCCCTGGGCCGCCGCGTGGACGAGAGCAGCCCGATGGTGGACGCCCGGCTGCCGGACGGCTCGCGCGTGAACATCATCATTCCGCCGCTGGCACTGAACGGGCCGTGCATGAGCATCCGCAAGTTCAGCCGCGCGGCCTACGGCATAGAGGACCTGATCCGGATGGGCGCGTTGACGCAGCCCATGGCCGATTTCCTGCGCGCGTGCGTGGTGGCCCGCTGCAACATCGTGATCTCCGGCGGCACCTCCAGCGGCAAGACCACTTTCCTGAACCTGCTTTCCTCCTTCATCCCGGAGAACGAGCGCATCATCACCATCGAGGATGCCGCGGAGCTGCAACTGCGCCAGCGCCATGTGGTACGCCTGGAATCGCGGCCGCCCAACGTGGAAGGGAAAGGCCAGGTGACGATCCGTCAGCTCGTGATCAACGCGCTGCGCATGCGCCCCGACCGCATCGTCGTGGGCGAGGTGCGCGGGGGCGAGGCGCTCGACATGTTGCAGGCCATGAACACGGGCCACGACGGTTCGCTGACCACGGCCCACTCCAACGGCCCGCGCGATACCCTGCACCGCATCGAGACGATGGTGCTGATGGCCGGCATGGAGCTGCCGCTGCGGGCCATCCGCGAGCAGATCGCCTCGGCCTTCGACCTGGTGTGCCACCTGGAGCGCCTGCAAGATGGCTCGCGCAAGGTGGTCAAGGTGACGGAGGTGCAGGGGATGGAAGGGGACGTGATCGTGATGCAGGACATCTTCAAGTTCGTGCAGGAAGGATTCAAGGACGGCAAGGTGGTCGGCTATCACACCGGCCTGGGCATCCGGCCGAAGGTAATGGAAAAGATCGAGCGGCATGGGTTGTTTGTATCGCCGGCAGTCTTCGCGCCGGTGAAGCGATAGGGAGCAAGACGGCTATTGCCGGCGATGGCGATCGTCTCAGGGGTAGGTGAGAAATGGCACAGTTGCTCGTCGCCGGCCACGGACGGGTATCCGATCTGCTGGGCGCTTACCTGCGAGAGGTGCTGCCCGACGATTACTTCGTCGTGGCCGATCCTGTTGTCTGTCGCCAAGAGATTCCGGCGCTCGTCGTCGGCCCGGCCGGGGTGGTGGTCGTAGACGTCGAGGAGGTCCCGGCGGCCGGAGCGGACGCGCCTACGCCGGAGATGGATTCGCTTCAGGCCGTGCAGCGCTTCCTGGCCGAAGAGTTCGGCGCGCTCCGGCTCACGGTGACCTGGTTCCGGGTCGCTGCGCCCCCGCTGCGCGCGACGAGTTGGATCGCCGCGCCCCTGGCGACCTGGCAGATACGCGCGCCGGCCGAGGTCGCAGGCCAGGAGCTGGCGCAGGCGATTTTGTCTCTCCCGGCGCCCGCGGAGGCGATTTCGGCCGATTCGGCCACCCGCGAGATGCTGGCCGTCGCATTTCGCGATCGTCAGATCTCTCCCTGGCAGCGCACCGGCCGGCCGTTCATCTTTCGCTCGAGCCACGGGCTGTTGGGCACCCCCAAGCAGGCGTGGACGATCTACGATGCGATCCAGCACATGGACCGCCACCCCGAAGACGGCATCTATCACCTGCGCAACCGGTCGCTGGAACAATGGCTGACCGGCGAAGGCGCGCTGCACCTGGCCGCGCTGGCGCGCGGCGCGGCCGATCGCTGCCTGGACGATCCGCGCCGCGGCCTGGAGGAATTCCTGCGCGCAACCGGCCTGGTCACGCGGCCGCAGCCCATCGTCCGGCCGCGGCGGCTCGACCTGGGCTACATCCTGGCCGGCCAATCCGCAACCGGCCGGTTCACCATCCAGAAGGGGCCCGGCCCCGGCTATCTGATCGGCCATCTGGACACGAGCGATCCGTGCCTGCGCGTGGCGCCGACCGCCTTCAGCGGCGAGGAGGTGGAGGTGGCCGTGACGGTAGACACGGCCGATCTGCTCATCCAGTCGCGGCCCTACGAGGCGCTGGTGGCGATCCACGCCGGCGACGATCCCATCACCGTGCCGGTGCGCTTCCAGGTCATGCCGATCCCTGCGACCTGGCATCGCTATTTCGGCCGGCCGTTGATCGGGATGGTCGCGGGGGCGGCCATCGGTGCGTTCCTGGGCCTCGTGTGGTGGCTGAGCATCGGCCTCGACCCGGCCGGTCCGTTGAGCCGTTGGTTGCCCGGCACGCCGCTCTTTTGGATCGCGCTCTTCACGCTGTTGTGGGCTATAATGGGCTTGTTGCGCGGCTTGCTTCAGCCGCCGGCCTGGCCCGTCTCGTATGCGCTGTTGCGCTGGCTCTACTCGGTGGTCATCTGGGCGTGCGCGCTGGGCCTCTTCGGCGCCACGGCCGTGTGGCTATGGCATCAGGGTTACCTGGAGCCCGGAAGCGCGTCCGGCCCGGGGATGTGGATTGCGCTGCATTACGGCGCGGCGCTCTCTTGCCTGCCGGCCACGCTGGAAGAGGTGCTGGCCGCGCAGGCGCGTGACACGGCGCGGCCGCCACGACGCTGGCGCCAGATCGGCCGGCGGATTGCCTGGGCGGTGACCAGCGCCGGCCTGCTGGTGACGCTGGCGATGGCCCCGGCCATCTTGAAGCCGGCCTGGGAACGCAGCCTGCAAGGGGAGGGCTTCGCCGGCCTGCAGCGCCAGGCGCTGGAGAAGCTGGCCGAAGCAAGCCTGACGGCCGATCGCTGGCTGCGCGAGCTGTACCTGGTACTCTACGACCGGCAGTGGCCCATTTCGGCCGGGCCGACCTCTGCCCCGGCGACGCCCGTCGCTGCGCCGGGAGGCCGACGATGATGACGCGATGGCTCCGGTGCCGCGCGTTCGCCGATCGTCTGGCCCGACGCGTCCGACGTCGGGAAGGCTTGTTCGGCGAACGCGGCTCTAACCTGGTCGAGGCCGCGTTCGTATTGCCGGTGCTGCTCCTGCTTCTGGCCGGCGTCGCCGACCTGGGCCGGGCTTTTCATGATTACATCGTCTTGACGGCCGCGGCGCGCGAGGGCGCGTATTTCGCCGCCTATTTCCCCGATCAGATCACCCTGATCCAGGATCGGGTCTTGCAGGCAACGAACGACGCCGGCGTGCCTGTGGTGCGCAACAACATCACCGTAGCTCAGACGGTGGGGAGTGGCGGCGAACGGTCGGTGCGGGTGTCGGTGGCCAACCGGGTGGAGCTGATCCTGGGCCGGATCCTGGGGCTGGATGCGTTGACCATCCGCAGCTATGCGGAGATGCCGATCCTGGTGGCGGAGTAGAGGACATGAAGCGATTCAAACAAACTTTCCGGCGGGCCGAAGCCGGGCAAACGATGGCCTACGTTGCCTTGGCGATGGTGGCGCTGCTGGCGCTGGCCGCGCTGGCCATAGACGTGGGCCTGGCCTATAGCACGCGGCGCTACCTGCAAAATGCCGCGGACGCCGGCGCGCTGGCCGGCGCGCAGGCACTCTGTCGGGGCCAGGGCGTGGATGGCGCACGCGCGGCCGCGCTCCGTTATGCGCTGGCCAACAACGCGCAGACCGCCGACGTGACGGTGGAGCAGATGGGTCGGGGTGGCTCGGTCACAGTCGTAGCGCGGGCCGCAGCCAATACCTACCTGGCCGGCGTGGTGGGCCTGCACCAGGTGGATGTGCGGGCCGATGCGCAGGCCGTGTGCGGTCCGGTAAGCACCGGCCAGGCCTGCGGCATTGCGCCGATGGCGTTCTCCTATCAGCAGTGGCAACAGGTGAAGGGCCAATGCGGCCGCGAGTTCATCATCATTGACAGCGAGAAGGTCTGCGGTCGGGATGTGGTGTGCGATCTCAACAACGGCGATCGTGGCTGGATTGATCTGCCGCACGTGAATCTGGACCTTTATGACACGCCCTGCGTGCAGAGCTGCGGCCAGGCGACGATCCGCTGCTACCTGGAAAACGACTACCCCGCGCCGATCGGCTTGCCGGCATGCCTGCGCGCTCAGCCCGGGGTGGCGGCCTCCAACTTCCGCCGTGTCGGCGATTTCAGGGGGCGCATCATGCGGGTACCCCTCTACGACCGCGGGTGTAGCTGGCCGGGCGATCCGGAGGTCGAGGGCAGTTGCGGCGGTCAATCGGCGTACCACGTCGTGGATTTCGGCTGCATCGAGATCGTGGAGGGGGGCCAGGGATTGCCCAAGCCGCCGCCCGGCCATGGCAATGATAACAGCGTCAAATGGCTAAAGGCTCGGGTCAGTTGCAGCGCCGATTGTTATCAGGGATGCAACTCGGCGCGCCAGGCCGGCGGTGAGGCGGGAGATGTCCTGGGCGTCGGGATGCTGAGATAAAGTTTTTGGGGGGTGGGATGAATGAGGTATCGCACGTTCTGCCCGCGCGTCGCATCGGCCGAGGCCGGCCAGAGTGCGGTCGAATTCGCGCTCTTGCTGCCGGCGCTGTTGACGCTGGTGATCGGCCTGATCAACTTCGCGTTCATCTTTCATACGTACATCCAGGTGATCAACGCGGCCGGAGTCGGCGCGACCTATGCGGCGACCGGCGAGACCGCAGCCAACGATCTGGCCGGCATTGCGGCCGCCGCGCTTGCCGATCGCGAGAACTGGCACTGTAGCAAGCTGGACGCCGGCCGCAGCGCGCTGGTGGGCGATCCCTACGGCTATCAACGGGTGAGCGTGACGGTCACTTGCGTGGTGGCGGATCTAATCCTGTGGCCGGACGGCTTTGGGCCGGTGGAGATCAGCGCGACGGCCACGCGGAGGGTGCGCAAATGAGAGGGCGGCCGCGCGAGACGGGCCAGGCGATGGCGGAATACGCCTTGTTGGCCGCGCTCTTCTTCACCCTGGTGATCTTCATCCTGGACGCCAGCCAGATCCTGTGGGGATACGTGGCGACGTCGCATCTGGCAACGGTGGGTGCACGCTATGCCATCGTGCACGGCGCGCGGTCGGAGCCGCCGTCGGCCCGGGTAGGGCCCACAGGCTACGATGCGCTGCGCAAAGTGGTGCTGGAGAACGCCTGGGGCCTGGACCGCTCGCGCATCAAGACAAGCGCCACGTGGGAAAACAACTCCAACGCGCCCGGCAACCGGGTTACCGTGGAGGTGATCTATGACGGCCAAAGCGTGACCGGCCTGTTTTGGGCCGGCCAGACGCTGACCATGGTGGGCCGGGCCACGATGATCATCCAGAACTGATCTGCAATCACGCGCCGGACACTTCGGAAGTGCCCGGCACGTGGGCGCTGTTCGACTGCCGTGCATGAGCAACTGAGCAGGCATGGGGTGGGGAACGATGAGAAGCGGGCTACGCTCGGAACGCGGACAATATGCGGCGCAGTTTGCCCTGCTTCTGCCGCTGTTGATCGCGTTCATGGGGTTGGTGATTGATCTCGGCAATGCCTACGCGCGGCAACGGGTGGTGCAAAACGCGGCCGATGCGGCCGCGGCGGCCGGCGGCATGGTGCTCTACAAGCAGGGCGCGGCTGCGGCCGAAGCCTCGGCGCGCTATTATGCCGGCCTGCACGGCTACAGCGGCAAAGCAGTCGAGATCACCTGGCCCGCGCAGTGCATCCGGGTTGTGGTGACCGATCAGGTGCAGCCGATCTTCGCTTCCATCGTCTGGCACGGGACGTTCACCGTGCATGGCACGGCCCAGGCATGTTACAAGACGACTGGGGTCAGCGCATCGGTCCTGGTGCTGGACCCGTATTCCTGCGATGCCCTGGAAATGAGCGGCGGCACGCTGATGATCGTCCGGCAGGGCAACGTGCACGTCAACTCCCGGTGCAAGACGGCCATCAACCTGAGCGGCGGCGCACGGTTGGTGACGCAGACGCCGACCACGTATGTCGGCGGCTATCGCCTTTCGGGAGGCGCTTCGATCACGCCGTTGCCGGTGCCGGGACCCTTCATGGAAGATCCCCTGGCGAATCTCCCGACGCCGGACGCGTGCTATCGTTGCCTGGTCAGACACAAACTGGTAATCAAAGACGATGCTGTTTTGTCGCCCGGCTGCTACATGGGCGGACTGGAGTTGCTCGGCAAGGCCCGCGTGCTTTTCAAACCCGGCCTGTATTGTCTGGGCGGCGATGGGTTTCGCGTGGGTGCCGGCGCCGTGGCCGGCGGGGTGGGGGTCACCTTTTTCCTGGCGCAGAAGAGCGTAGTGCTGGACGGCGCGGCGCGCTTCAACGTCTCGCCGCCCACAACGGGCCCCTATGCGGGCATCTTGATCTATCAGGCGCGCGATAATCGCAGTACAATGAGGGTCAGCGACGGCGCGTCGCTGGAGGGCAGCACGGGCATCATCTACCTGCCGGCCGGCACATTGGATGTGAGCGGCGGAGCCGACATCCATACGAACCTGGTCGTCGGTCGGCTGGAGGTCTCGGGCGGCGGCATCATAGATGTGACCGGCTATACGGGGCCGGGGTGGTCGTCCGTCACCGATGCGCTGACAGAGTAGGCCGGAGAGGTGGCCGCGTGGCGGGGGCTGTGAGCGGGTGGGCATGGGTCGCGACGGCGCTGGTCGGCGTGTTGGCCGGCTGGCTGGCCAACCGCGCGGCCGATGTGTTGCCCGGCGTGGGCCAGGCCGAACCGCCGGCCGCGCGGCCGGGG
>JBBIKA010000008.1:0-45636 GCA_037445695.1 Chloroflexota bacterium | reverse complement strand
GTGACGCACAGCGCGCCGGCGAAGACAATTACCGGTTTAATTTTTCAACATTCATCATCGGGCGCAGCCGGGTAGCACGGGCCATTTATGGCCGTGCGGGCGCCCGTCATGTGATGCCGTGCTTGTTACCCGATTAAGTTGTTAAACTTCATAAAAATGCCTGGCACGTGGACGCTGTTGCACATAGACACTGTTCAAGAGGAACATCATGCTGAGCCGCTACAATCCCATTGACATCGAAGCCGCCTTGCGCGCCACCGAACCCAGGCCGCCCTTCCCGCCTGTAGCCGATCGAGACGGTTGGATGGCCATCCGCCGGGCGATCGGCGAGGAGAAGGCCATGGCGATCATCGCCCGAGGCGAAGAGGCCGCCCGCACGCCGATCCCCAACCTGCCGGCCACCCTCTGGCTGGAGTTCCAGCGCACGGGCCGCCGCGAGGGCTTCCAGGAGCCGCGCAGCGTGCGCCGCGCGCTGATGACGCAGCTGGCCCTGGCCGAATGCCTGGAGGGCCAGGGCCGTTTCCTGGACCCGCTCCTCGATGTGGTGTGGGCCATCTTGGAGGAGTCCTCCTGGTCCCTGCCCGCCCACCAGATCAGCCTGACCGACATGGCACGGCCGCACATTGACCTGGGGGTGGCCGGCACGGCCATTGATCTGGCCGAGCTGGACCTGCTGCTGGGCGCGGCGCTCGACCCGCTGGTCGGCCGGCGCATCCGCTGGGAGATAGATCGCCGCTGCTTCACGCCCTATCTGACGCGGCACGATTGGTGGTGGATGTACAACACCCACCTGCGTCGCGTGAACAACTGGACGGCCGTCTGCAACGCAGGGGTGGTCGGCGCGGCCATCTACCTGGAGCCCGACCCGGCGCGGCTGGCCGAGATGATCGCCCGCGCGGCGCGCTCGTTGGACGACTTCCTGGCCACCTTCGACGCGGACGGCGGTTCGAGCGAGGGGCCGGGCTACTGGACCTACGGCTTCGGCAACTATTGCGTCTTCGCGGAGCAGGTCGAGTGGCGCACCGGCGGCAAGATCCGCTTCATGGATGAGCCGATCATCCGCCAGGCCGCGCAGTTCCCGCTGCGCACGTTGCTCGACCCGGGCGTCTCGGTCAATTTCTCCGACTGTGACCGCAATGTGACCTTCATCCCCGCGCACCTGGCCTACCTGGCGCGGCGGCTCGACCTGCCCGACCTGATGAAGTTCGCCCGCAGCCAGCCGGGCCATCGCCGGCAAGACGAGCTCCATTGGGCCATCCGCAACCTGTGTTGGCGGCCCGACCCCGAACCGGCCGGCGAGTTTGTGCCGGCCCGTCACGATTGGTTCTCGGGCATGATGTGGATGCTGGCGCGCTATGACCCGGCCGATCCGCACGCGCTGGTGCTGGCGGCCAAGGGCGGCCACAACGGCGAGATGCACAATCAAAACGATGTCGGCAACTTCGTCGTGCACGTGTACGGTGAAACCCTGATCCCCGATGTGGGCCGTGGCCGCTACACCCGCGCCTACTTCGGCCCGGAGCGCTACACGTTCTTCGTCAACTCGTCGCGCGGCCATTCCGTGCCGCGGCCGAACGGCTATGAGCAGTTGCCCGGCGAACAACACGGCGCCGTCTTGCTCGAACATCGGGCCGACGACCAGGCCGATAGCATGACCCTCGAACTGAAAGGGGCCTATCCGACCGAGGCCGACCTGGCCACCTTGCGGCGCACGGTGACCCTCCACCGAGAGCCGCCGGCCGGCTGGGTCGAGGTGGTGGATGAGGTCGGCTTTGCCTCGCGGCCGGGCCAATGCGAGAGCGTCATCACCACCTTCGCGGCGGTCGAGATCGGCGCATCGGCGGCGATCATCCGCGGGGAAAAGGGCAACCTGGCGGTGTCGTTCGACCCGGCGGTCGTGACCCCGCGGGTCGAGGTCGAGAAGGACGTGGACCTGGCGCTGGGCCCGGCCGACGTCAACTGCCTGATCTTTGCGTTCAAGCAGCCGGTGCGCGGGGGCACGATCCGGCTCAAAATCGCGCCGGCATGAGGTAACACCATGGCCCGCAAAGGCGAAACTTGGAACGAGTCGGAACTGTATCGCGATCCGTGGACGTTGCGCCCCGTGCGCCGCGTGACCACGCGCGGCCTGTACAACCAATCGCCCAACTATCACACCAACATCGGGTTCTCGGCCGATGGCGAGTTCCTGATCTTCGCGTCGGCGCGCGCAGGCGGCAGCGCGGTCTTCAAATGCCACCTGCCGACGGGCGACATCACCCAGCTCATTGACACGGTGCCGGGGGTCGGCGGCTATGGCGAGTGGCACAAGGCCGGCTACAGCGTCGGCGACGGGATGGGGGTGAGCGGCAGCATGTGCATGGCGCCCCGCAGCCGCTGGGCGGTGTTCCGCGCCGGCACGGCGCTGCGCGCCGTCCACATTGACACGCTGGAAGAGCGCGTCCTGATCCCCGATCTCGGCCGCGAATGGGTGCCGGGCGTGCCCAGCATTGACCCGGCCGAGACGGAGGTCATCCTCTCGCTGATGCCGGCCCATCCCGAGCTGCTGGCGGGCCGACGGCCGACCCGATCGTACATGGAATGCTTCGCCGATGGCAGCGGCATGCGCCTGAAGCTGATCCGTGTGCCGTTGGCGGGCGGCCCGGTCACGACGGTGTACGAGGAAGCGGGCATCGGCAGCGCGCACGCGCCGCACTGCCCGACCGACGGCGACCTGCTGCTGCTCGACCGCGATTTTCCGCCGCGCTATTGGGGCGGCAGCGACGGCAAAACCAATCGCATCTGGACGTTGCGCCTCTCGACCGGCCGGCTCACCGAACTGCCGCCGCAAGACCGGGCGCGCTTCCAGGTGCACAGCGTCTGGACGTGGGACGGCGAGGCGGTGATCTACCACGGCCGGAGCGCGGTGAGCGGGCACTACATCGGCGTGGTGGATAAGAACGGACGAACCGTGCGCGAGTATCTGTTCGATAAGGCCCCGCACTACGGCCACGTCTCGGCGATGGCCGGCCGGCCCGCCGTGATCCTCGACGGCAACCTGAGCAACGATCTGCTGTTGTGGGTCTATTACGACCAGGAGCTGCCGCGCGTCGAGGTGATCTGCCGCCACGGCACCGATTGGGGCGCCATGCCCGGCCAATACCCCCATCCGCATCCCATCTGCGATCCGACCGGCCGCTGGATCGCGTACAATGCGGCCGCCCATGGCCGGAGCGATGTGTTTGTCGTACAGGTATGAAGGGCATCAGCATGTCTCGGCCCCTGCTATCTATGTTCATCGAGCCCGATCCGGCCGATGACGAACTGCTCTTCGCACGGCAGCTTGGCGTGGATTGCGTGTATACCTGGATCCGTTCGGAACAGCGCAACTATGACTACCTGGCGCGGTTGAAAGAGCGCGTTGAGTCGTATGGCCTGCAGCTTTACAACGTCGGCAACATCGAGGTGGCCAAAAACGATAAGATCCACCTGGCGCTGCCGGGTCGCGAGCGGGCCATCGCCGATTTCCAGGCGTTCGTGCGCGACCTGGGCCGTGCGGGAATCGGAGTGACCACCTTTACGTGGGAACCAACCCAGGTATGGAGCTCGACGCCGGGGGAGACCCGCGGCGCGACGACGCGCGCGGTTGACCTGGATGAGATGTTGCGCCGGCCGTTCACGCATGGTCGGGCATATTCCGCAGCAGAGATCTGGGAGAACTACACGTACTTCATCCGCCAGATGATGCCGGTGTGCGAGGAGGCCGGCGTGCGGCTGGCGCTCCACCCCAACGATCCGCCGTCCCCCTTTCCGCTCGGCGGCATCCCATGCCTGATCCATAGCTTCGACACGTACCGCCGGGCCTTCGTCGTGGCCGATAGCCGGGCGCTGGGGATGGAATTCTGCTGCGGCTGCTGGCTAGAAGGCGGCGCGGGCTTCGGCGATATCTTCGAGGGAATTCGCACCTTCGTCGCCGAGGATCGCGTGTTGATCGTTCACTTTCGCAATGTAAGTGCGTCATTACCGCGGTTTGTAGAAACATTTCTAGATAACGGCTACGGCGACATGTATGCTATAATGAAGGCGTTCGTCCAGGCCGGCTATCGCGGCCCCATGATCCTGGACCACTCGCCCCAGTTCGTGGGCGATCCGGCCAGGCGCAGTGCTACGGCCTATGCCATCGGCTACATGCGCGCGCTGATGGAACGAGCGCTCGTCGATACCGGCGCAACGTAATCTCCGCGCAGGTGCTGATCGAGCAAATGCTCAGAAGGACGCAAAGTTCAAACGTCAGGAGGCATTCGTCATGAAGCTTATTGACCTCACCATCCCTCTCGGCATCGGCACACCGGCGTGGCCCACCTATGAGCCGCTCCAGGTCAAGTACTTCAAGCGGTTGGCGCCCAACGGCGCCAACGGCCAACTGCTGACCCATTCCAACCACCTGGGCACCCACCTCGACGGCGAGATCCACTTCTACACGCCGGGCAAGGACATCGCCAGCCTGGACATGGACTTCCTGGTCGGCCCGGCCGCGATCGTGGACCTTTCGGACGTCTGCGGCAACTACGACATCTACACGTCAGAGATGATCGAAGAGCGCGTCGAAGTGCGTCAGGGCGACATCCTGATCATTCACACCGGCTATCACCACTTCGGCTGGGATATGCCCACGGCCGACGAGATCCGCTACATGGTGCAACATCCCGGCCCCGACCGCGAATTCGCCATCTGGGCCAAGCGCAAGGGGATCAAGTGGATCGGCGTGGACTGCGGCAGCGCGGATCACCCGATGAACACCATCATCCGCCAGTGGATGCCGCGGCAAGCAAAGGAGGCCGACGCGCACTTCCAGAAGAAGTACGGCATGAGCCTGGCCGAACGCTTCGACGACTCCAAGTATCAGCTCATGCACATCGAGATGTTCCCCGATCACATCATTCATGCGGAGTGCATCGGCGGCGAGATTGACCTGCTGCTGAACCGCCGCGCGACCGTGGGCTTCTTTCCCTGGCGCTTCGTGGACGGCGAAAGCTCCATCGGCCGCTGCGTCGCCTTCGTCGAAGACGATGAGTACGCCGAACTGATGCGGATCAAACAGGCGTTGCCCAAGACCCGCTTCGGCGACGCGTTTAACCCGGAGCATGTCGCCCGGCTCAACGCCCTGTCGCAATAAGGACGCTTCACGCTTCACGTTTGACGTTTCACGTCTCACCCCCAAAGGACTACCCATGACTCTCGGTCGTCGCATCATCTCGTTCCTCGGCCTGCGGCGCAGCATGGCCGCCATGCTCATCATGGTGGTGCTGGTGGGCATGGGCGAGAAACTCGGCGAGCGCTTCCTGCCCATCTATATCCTCGCGCTGGGCGGCAGTGCCTATGCCATCGGCCTGCTCAACGCGTTGGACAACCTGCTCAGCGCGCTCTACTCGTACCCCGGCGGCTATCTGAGCGACCGCCTGGGCTACAAGCGGGCGTTGGCCGTGTTCAACCTGGTTTCCATGGCCGGCTACGCCATCGTCATCCTCTTCCCGAGCTGGCAGGCCGTGATCCTGGGCGCGTTCTTCTTCATCTCCTGGGATGCGCTCTCCCTCCCCGCCACCATGAGCCTGGTGGCGACGGTGTTGCCCCAGAACAAGCGCACCATGGGGGTCTCGCTGCATTCGTTCATCCGGCGCATCCCCATGGCGCTGGGGCCGATGATTGGCGGCCTGCTGATCGCCGGCTTCGGCGAGCGGGACGGCGTGCGTTTGGCCTTCGGCCTGGCGCTGCTCCTGGCCCTCGTGGCGCTCGTCTTTCAACAGATCTTCATCGAAGATCGGCGCAAGGCGGGCGACGCCGAGGGCAATCCGCTGCGGCTGGCCCGGTACATGTCGGCCGACCTGCGCAACCTGCTGATCTCCGACATCCTGGTCCGTTTCTGCGAGCAGATCCCCTACGCCTTCGCGGTGGTCTACGCCATGAAGATCGTGGGGGTTTCCGCGGTGCAGTTCGGCCTGCTGACCACCATCGAGATGGCCACCGCGATGCTGGTCTACATTCCGGTGGCCTATCTGGCGGATCGCAGCGGCAAGAAGCCGTTCGTGGCGATTACCTTCCTGAACTTCACGCTCTTTCCGATCTTCCTCCTCATCTCGCGCTCGTTCTGGATGCTGGTCATCGCGTTCATCGTGCGCGGGCTGAAGGAGTTCGGCGAGCCGACCCGCAAGGCGCTGATCATGGACCTGGCACCGGAGGACAAGAAGGCCGCCATGTTCGGGCTGTACTACCTGATCCGCGACGTGATCGTCTCGTTCGCGGCGTTCGGCGGCGCGTGGCTGTGGGAAATCGCGCCGCGGGTCAACTTCCTGGTGGCGGCTGCGTTCGGCGCGGCCGGCACGCTCTATTTCATCCTGTTCGGCCGCGACCTGCCCAAACTCGCGGCCGATGCCTAACCGACCGATCCCGACTCTACAACGAGGAACCCATGTACCCACTGGACGGCATTCGCGTCATAGACATGACCGAAGCGTTGGCCGGGCCGTTCTGCACCATGTTGCTGGGCGACCTGGGGGCGGACGTGATCAAGATCGAACGGCCCGGCGTGGGCGATATGGCGCGCGGCTGGGCGCCCCCGCGCGTGAAGGGCGAAAGCGCCTATTTCCTCAGCATCAACCGCAACAAGCGCAGCATCACCCTCGACCTGAAGCAGGCCGAGGCGCAAACCATCCTGCACCGGCTAGTCGCCGATGCCGATGTGTTTGTGGCCAACCAGCCCAGCCTTGATTCGCTGCGCAAGCTGGCCGCCGACCCCGATACATTGCAACGCCTCAACCCGCGACTGATCTATTGCCTGATCAGCGGCTTCGGCCTGACCGGCCCCGAAGCGGGCCAGAGCGGCTTCGATGTGGTGGCCCAGGCCCGTTCGGGGCTGATGGCGCTCACGGGCGAGCCGGGCCAGGGCCCCGTGCGCTATCCGGTTCCGCTGAGCGACGCCACGGCCGGCCTCTACAGCCTGGTCGGCATCCTGGCCGCGCTGTTGGCCCGGGCCACGACGGGCAAGGGGCAGCTGGTGGATGTGGCGCTCTTGGACAGCCAGGTGGCCTGGCTGACCAACGTGGCGGGCGCCTTCTTCGCCACCGGCCAGCGCCCCCAGAAGCTGGGCAACGCGCACCCGAACATCGTGCCCTATCAGCCGTTCCGGGCGCGCGACAAGTACGTGATCGTGGCGGTAGGGTCGGAGCGGCTCTGGGAGCGCTTCTGCCAGGCGCTCGACATCGCGGACACCATCGGCCGCGATCCGCGCTTCGCGACGAACGCCGATCGGCTGCGCCACCGCGACGAGCTTGTGCCCATGCTGGCCGACATCTTCCTCACCCAGGACGCCGACTACTGGCTGGCGCGGCTGCGTGCGGCCGACATCCCCTGCGGGCCGATCAACGAGGTAGATGAAGCGCTCAACGATCCACAGATCATCGCCCGCGGCATGATCGTCGAGCAGACGCATGCGACGGCCGGCACCGTGCGTTCGCTGGGCAATCCGGTGCACTTGAGCGACACGCCGGTCGGCTATCGCCGGCCGCCGCCGGCCCTGGGCCAGCACACCGACGAGGTGTTGACGGCTCTGGGCTATAGCGTCCAGGACATTGCCCGCTTGCGTGCGCAGGGTGTAATCTAGTGCCAGGTTTGTGATGCTTTCGACGCATCCTGGGCGGTGATTACCCACCAGTCTCTTAAGACGTGCTATCCACGTTCGAGCCGTACTATGGGTCATCATACCACGTTCTGCGCCTTGACAATGCACCCAACTGCCTGTATTATTTCGTGGCAGCTGATCGGTTCTTCTATCGTGACCTCCAGGTTCGCCATCGCAACGATGCGAACCCGCCTGCACTTATGTCAGTTTGCTGCTGCTGGGTCAATGCTCGGAAAGGGGGTGGTCGTCTTCAAGCTGGGTGTACCTCGGTTTGCAGGCTGTCTTTCCTATCATTATGCCAGGGAGGCCAAACATGCAGGGCAAGAAATTCGTGCTGGGGACGTTGTTCCTCTCGATGGTGCTGGTACTCGCCGCCTGTGCAGGTGCCGGCGGCGGCTATCCGAGCAAGGCGCTGGAGATCGTTGCTCCGGCCGGCGCGGGCGGCGGCTGGGACACGCTGGCGCGCACGGTTCAACGCTCGCTCGAAGCGGAAAAACTGTATCCCCAACCGGTCACGGTCGTCAACAAGGTCGGCGGCGGCGGCGGCGTGGGCCTGGCCTACATTTTCAACAAGAAGGGCGATGATTATACCCTCGTTGTCTACTCACCTCCGCTCATCATCAACACCCTCAACAAGACCTTCGAGAACAACTACAAGGAATTGACGCCGCTGGCCAAACTGATCACCGACTATCAGGTGGTCCTGGTCAAAGCCGATTCGCCGTATAAGACGCTGGGCGACCTGATGGCGGCCATGAAGAAAGATCCCGCCTCGATCAAGATCGCCGGTGCATCTTCGCCTGGCAGCATGGACCATCTCTCCATTGCCAAACTCGCCAAGGCGGCCGGCGTGGAGCCGAGCAAACTGGCTTACGTCGCGTTCAACGATGTCGGCTCCGGCATGGCAGCGCTCTTGGGAGGCAACGTGACGTGCATGTCCACCGGCGCGGGCGAATCCATCGCGCAACTGGAAGCGAAGACGGTGCGCGTGTTGGGCATTTCGTCGGCCGAACGCCGCGGGGGCGCGCTGAAGGATGTGCCGACCTGGAAAGAGAGCGGCTTCAATGTCACATACGAAGTGTGGCGCGGCATCTTCGGGCCGCCCGGCATGTCGGCCGATGCCCAAAAATGGTGGGGCACCACTTTGAAGAAGATGTCCGGCACTCAGACGTGGAAGGACTCGCTCGACAAGCTGCAATGGGTGAATGCCTATGCAGACGCCGATACATTCGCCAAGTTCCTGGCCGAAGAAGAGACGTCTTATCGCGAACTGATGACCGCTCTGGGGTTCATCAAGTAGCCACATGGTCCCGGCAGGGACGGTCCGTGGCCGCCCCTGCCGCTCAGCGGAGAAGCCATGAAAAAAGAAGATCGGATCGCCAGCATCGTGTTTTTCTTCCTTGCGCTTGCCTATCTCGTGCTTGCTTTTGTGACGATCCCCAAGCCCTCCGTCCTTCAGATTCTGGGCCCGGAAGCGTTCCCCAAGGTCATCGGCTTGACAATGCTCGTCCTCTCGGGCCTGTACATCGTCCAGTCGTTTCGTAGCACGGGCCAGGAAGACGATGCGCGTGCTGCTATCATCGGGGCCGAAGAGAAACTGACGACCCGTGTAGATATCCGGACCATGGCACTGATGCTGGCGCTGATGCTGGCATATGTCTTCTTGTTCGAGCCACTGGGTTATCCTATCGCGACGCTCCTGATGTTCGTCACGGGCATTTTCATTCTCGATCGTCGGCACTGGAAGCGCGACACGATCATCGCGTTCATTGCGAGTTTTGGCTTCTACTTTGTCTTCTCGCTGGTGTTGCGCGTACAACTGCCTGCCGGCCCGCTCAAGTTGTTGGGGTTGTAGAGGAGCAACCGCATGTGGTTCATTGACAATCTGATCATGGGTTTCAGCGTTGCGCTGACACCGATCAACCTGGTCTATGCCTTTATCGGGGTTTTCCTGGGCACCATCATCGGGGTTCTGCCGGGCATCGGACCGATGACCGGCATCGCGCTGTTGATCCCGATCACCTTCGGCCTTCCCCCGACCTCGGCGATCATTTTGATGGCGGGGATCTACTATGGCGCCATGTACGGCGGCTCGACGACCTCGATCCTGGTCAACGCGCCGGGCGAATCGTCCAGCGTGGTCACCTGTTTCGATGGCTACGCCATGGCCAAGCAAGGACGCGCCGGGCCCGCGCTGGCAGCCGCCGCGATCGGCTCCTTCATCGCTGGCACCTTTGCGACACTCGTATTGATGTTGATCGGACCTTGGGTGGCGGCGTTCGCCCTGAATTTCGGTCCCCCTGAATACTTCTCGTTGATGCTGGCGGGCCTGACGATCGTCACGAGTCTTGCTGGACGTTCGCTGGTCAAGGCGCTGCTGGCGACCACCATCGGGCTGGCAATCGGCACCATCGGGATTGATCTGCAAAGCGGGGTGCCACGCTATACTTTCGGCAACCCTGAACTGTTGGACGGGCTGGAGTTCCTCGTCGTCGCCATTGGCCTGTTCGCCCTATCCGAGGTATTGGTGAATCTCGCGGACATGAGGCAGGCCGTTCAAGAGCGGTTAGCCATTAAAGGAAGTCTCTGGCTTACGCGCGAGGATTGGAAGCGGGCGCTCCCGGCCTTCCTGCGGGGTACGCTTTCCGGCTTTTTCGTGGGAGGCATCGCCGGTGCGGGCGCGGCTGTGGCCAGTTTCTTCTCCTACGGCATCGAAAAAAAGATGGCCAAACACAAGGACGAGCTGGGCAAGGGTGCCATCGAAGGGGTCGCTGCACCTGAAGCCGCGAACAACGCAGCAGCGGGCGGCGCGCTGATCCATCTCCTGTGCCTCGGCATCCCCGGCTCGGGCACCACGGCGATCATGCTGGGCGCATTGATGATGCTGGGACTGCAACCCGGCCCTCTTCTGTTCCAACAACAGCCTCAGTTCGTCTGGGGCTTGATCGCCAGCATGTACATCGGCAACGTCATGCTGCTCGTCTTGAATCTTCCCCTGGTGGGCATGTGGGTCAAGATCCTGGACATCCCCCTGTACCTGTTGGTCATGTTCATCATCCTCTTCTCGTTTCTCGGCGTTTACACCATGAACAACAGCGTCCAGGACCTGTTCTTGTTGCTGGTGTTCGGCGTTATCGGCTACCTGCTGCGCCGCCTGGACATCCCGGCTTCGCCGATCATTCTGGGCATGGTCTTGGGGGACCTGATGGAGCAGGCCCTGCGTCAATCGCTTCTGATCTCCGACGGCAGTCTGGCGATCTTCGTCACCCGGCCGTTCTCGGTGTTCTTCCTGATCCTGGCTGCCGTCTCGATCACCAATCCGTACTGGAAGTACATCGGCGTAGGTCTGCGCCGCTTGTTCGGCCGTGCTGCGGCATGAAGTCTCAGTTGTGCATGTGTGGCAACACACAACGCGCGATGAAAATAAACAGCGCCCACGTGCCAGGCACTTTTAGAGTGCCTGGCACATCGGAGATGCTATTTTCAGGTTAGTGCAATACATTTCAGTTAGTGCAATACACATGAGCGATCGTTTCTCCCGGCTGGTTGCTGATTATGTAGCGACATTGGACGATGCCGCGCTCGCGCCGGAGGTCGTGCACGAGGTCAAGCGGCGTATTCTCGACTCGCTCGGCGTGGCGTGCGCGGCATTCGATAGCGATCCGGCCCGCGTAGCACGCGGCTTGGCGTTCGAGGTGCCGGTGTCCAACGGTGCCACCGTGTGGGGCACTGCCTTTCGCACCACTCCAGATCTGGCGGCCTTTGCCAATGGAGTGCTCGTGCGCTATCTGGACTACAACGACACCTATCTTTCCCTGGAGCCTCTCCACCCCTCCGATGTCATTCCCGCCCTTCTGGCGCTGGCAGAGGTGCGTCACCGTCCAGGTCACAGCCTCATCGCGGCCATCGCTCTGGCGTATGAGCTCGGCGTGAGCCTATGCGATGCGGCAAGCCTGCGCAAGCACAAATGGGACCACGTCAACTACATCGCGATCATGGTGGCGGCCGGCGCGGCGAGGCTCTTGGGCCTGGATCGCACGCAAACGGAACATGCCCTCGCCATGGCCACGGTCCCGCACGCAGCGATGCGCCAGACGCGCGTCGGGGAATTGTCCATGTGGAAAGGCGCGGCGGCGGCCAACGCCAGCCGCAATGCGATTTTTGCCGCGCTCCTGGCCGAAAAGGGGATGACCGGCCCGTTCCAACCCTTCGAGGGCGAGATGGGCTTTTGCGAGCTGCTCACGCACGCACCCTTCGATCTGACGCAGTTCACTTCCTTGATCGCTTGCCAACCGCCGCGTCGCATTCTCGATACCTACATCAAGAAATATCCGGTCGAATATCACGCCCAGAGTGCCGTGGACGCGGCGCTTGAGATCCATCGCGAGCTCGCCGGCACATCGTTCGTCTCGGTCCATATCGAGACCTTCAAGGCGGCCTACGAGATCATCGGCCGAGACCCGGAGAAATGGCGTCCTTCCACGCGCGAGACGGCCGATCATTCGTTGCCATACATCACCGTCGTCGCTTTGGAGGATGGAGCCATCACTCCGAGGTCGTTCGACCCAGAGCGCATTCGCTCGCCGCGCACGCAAACGCTTCTGACGCAACACACCACGCTGGTCGAGAATCCCGAGCTGACCGCCGGTTATCCCGCCGGAATTCCTAATACCGTCACGGTGAGATGCAGCAACGGACGCGTGCTCTCGCGCACGGTGTATCATCCGCGCGGACATGCCCGCAATCCTATGAGCGATGATGAAGTGATCGCCAAGTTCGAAGCCAACGTCGCCGGGCGAATCGGGGCCGAAAGACGGCGCGCATTGCGCGAGGCCGTGTGGGCGCTCGACGCGTGTGCCGATGTGGCGGCCTTGTTGCCGCTGTGCAGAACGGACTGATCATGGCCTGGCTGCTGACCGGCACGTCGCACCTCGGAGCTTCGCGGTTGCGCACGCTCTTGAAAGCGAGGGAGACGATCGCGGTACCCGGGGTGTTCAACCCACTTTCGGCCCTGCTGGCCGAACGCGCGGGCTTCGACGCGCTGTATCTTTCGGGCGCAGCGCTTTCCGCCAGCCTGGCATTGCCGGATTTGGGCGTGTTGACGATGGACGAATTGGTGGACGCCGCGCGGGCCATCGCGCGCGTGTCATCGCTGCCGCTGCTGGTAGACGTAGATACCGGCTATGGCGAGACGTTGAACATCGTGCGGTTGACGCGCGAGCTGGAAGAGATCGGCGTTGCGGCGGTGCAGATCGAAGACCAAGAGATGCCCAAACGCTGTGGACATCTGGAGGGCAAACACCTCATTTCGGCCGACGAAATGGTGGCCCGGCTGAACGCAATTCGTTTTGCGCGTCGCGAGCTCCTCATCATCGCGCGCACCGACGCGCGTGGGGTGACAGGCTTGGAAGATGCGATTGCGCGTGCGCGCGCATACGCAGCCAACGGGGCAGATATCATTTTCCCGGAGGGCTTGCAGAACGCAGACGAGTTCGCTGCCTTTCGCCGCGCGCTGACGGTGCCCTTGCTGGCGAACATGACCGAATTCGGCAAGACGCCGCACCTGACGCTGGCGCAGTTTCAGGCACTGGGCTACGCGCTGGTCATCTATCCGGTGTCGAGCCTGCGTCTGGCTGCCAGGGCAATGGCAGAAGGGTACGCCCTGTTGCGCGCGACAGGAACTCTCCGCGAGATGTTGCCTCGGATGTTGACCCGACAGGAATTGTACGAGCTGATCGAATACGCCGCGCATGAAGAGATCGCGCGACAATGTCAACGGCCACCCACCAAGATGTAGGCGATCGGCACAACTCGGCACGCAGGTCTCAAGGATCCGCTGGAGATAACGCTCCCGATACAGGTAACCGGGGTCTTTCGCAATGACCGCACACCACGACCCGCAGATCAGCGCCCGCGGCATGATCGTCGAGCAGACGCATGCGACGGCCGGCACCGTGCGCTCGTTGGGCAACCCGGTGCACCTGAGCGACACGCCGGTCGGCTATCGCCGGCCACCGCCGGCCCTGGGCCAGCACACCGACGAGGTATTGACGGCTCTGGGCTACAGCGCCCAGGACATTGCCCGCTTGCGTGCCCAACGCACGGTCTAATGCCGAGCTTGCGCAGTTGTTGCGCAGTTGACATTGTTTTCGTTTCGTGTTATAGTGGCGCCGTTCCGTCCTATATATGGTCTGCCTTCGGTTTGTTGCCCATTTCATCGCCGGGCAACGGCATTGTCCTTTTCATGTTTTCTTCTTCCAGAAAGGAGCAGATCTCATGGCTAGATTGCGTTCCGCACCGCTCTTCCTCGCGTTGATCATGGTGCTGGTCGCCGCGTGCGCGGCGCCGGCTGCTCCGCCGGCGCCCACGGCCGCGCCCCAGGCGGCGGCTCCGACATCGGCGCCGGCCAAAACCTACAAACTGGCGGCCATCCTGCCCGGCGTGATCACCGACGCCGATTACAATACCCTCGGCTACATTGCGGCCACGGCGGTGCAATCGGATCTCGGCGTGAAGATGGCGTATTCCGAAAGCGTGGCCGTTCCCGACGTCGAGCGCGTGATGCGCGAATACATTGACGCCGGCTATAACATCATCTGGACCCATGGCGGGCAGTTCATCAGCCAGACCAAGAATCTGGCGAAGCAGTTCCCGGACGTCGTCTTCATCGGTGAAACCGACGCGCCCGAAGCCGACGCGCCGGCCAATCTGTGGGTGATTGATCGCAACTTCCAGATCGGCTTCTACGCGTTGGGCGTGCTGGCGGCCAAACAGACCAAGACCGGCAAGATCGGCTATCTGGGCGGCCAGACCCTGGGCTTCTCGTATGCCGAGGTACGGGCCATCCAGCAGGCGTTGAAGGATGTCGGTTCGACGGCCACCCTCAAAACCGTTTGGGCCGGCGACTTCAACGACCCGACCAAAGCCCGCCAGATCGCCGACGCGATGATCGCCGAGGACATTGACGTGATCATCGGCTCGCTCAACCTGGGCATGTTCGGCCTGTTCGAGGCGGTCAAGGCGGCGTCGAAGCCCGTGTTGGTGACGGCCAAGTATACCGATAAGAGTTCCTACGCGCCGAAGAACGTCATCACTTCCCTGCTCTACGATTTCGCCGGCCCGCTGAAGGAGATCGTCACCAAGATCCAGGCGGGTCAGAAGGGCGGCTACTATCCGCTGGGCTTTGCCACCGGCGTCAAGCTTCAGCTCCCCCTGAAGAACGTCGGTGATGACGTCAACGCCGCCGCGACCAAAGCGATCGAGGACGTAAAGAGCGGGCAGATCCAGGTCGTCAAAGACAACACGCCGATCAAGTGAGACAAATCCCAACTCCCTCATCCCCTATCCCTAATCCTCTATCCCTAATCCCCAAAACCAGGGATGATGAGGGATTAGGGATTGGGGATTGCGGTAGACCTGCCATGACCGAAACCACCGTCGCCGAAATGCGGGGAATGTGCAAGGTCTTTGATGGCCATCCCGCGCTTGACCATGTCCATTTTCAGTTGAATGCGGGCGAGATTCACGGCCTGCTCGGCGGCAACGGCGCGGGCAAGACGACGCTGATGAATATCCTCTATGGCCTTTATCGCGCCGATGCGGGGGAGATCATCTTGCGGGGGCAGAAGGTAGACATCCGCTCACCCAAGGATGCGATCAGGCAAGATATCGGCATGGTGCATCAGCATTTCCTGCAGATCGAAAGTTTCACCGTTGCCGAAAATGTCGTCCTCGGCACCCCGATTGCCAATCCGCTGAGGCTAGACCTCAAGGCCGCTGCGATGCAGATTGCGGCGTTGGGCGAGAAGTTCGGATTAGGCATTGATCCGACCGCCCGCATCGAAACCCTCTCGATGGGCGCCCGCCAGCGCGTCGAAATCCTCAAGGCGCTCTACCGCGGCGCGCAAATCCTGATCCTTGATGAGCCGACGACGAACCTAACTCCCCAGGAGGTAGAGGCCCTTTTCGGCATCGTCCAGGCGATGGTGCGCGCAGGGATGAGCGTGGTTTTTATCACCCATAAGCTGCGCGAGGTTTTGGCTGTCTGCGACCGGATCACAGTGCTGCGAGATGGCAAGAACGTGCTGACTTTGCGCCGCGATGAGGCCAGCGAGGAAGCGTTCGTGCGCGCCATGGTCGGCGAAGAGCTGGACGTGAAGCACAGCATCATTTTTGCCGGCCGCACCACGATAGGCACCCCCCGCATGCCCGATCAGGCCCCGGTGCTCCAGGTCGAAGGGGTCAGCGTCAGCGAGGCAGGGGTGCCTGTGGTGAAAAATTGCTCTTTCAGTGTGCAGGCAGGTGAGATCTTCGGGATCGCAGGGGTGGCGGGCAACGGCCAATTGCCGCTGGCCGAGGCGGTGATGGGGATCCGTCCGGCGACGCAGGGCCGTGTGCTTGTCTTCGGCCAGGATGTGACGGCGCTCGGCACGGCCGGCCTGCTGGCCAGGGGCGTGGCCTACGTGCCCGAAGACCGGCTGCGCGATGGGTTCTTGCCGGGCGCCAACGTGGCTCAAAACCTGATCCTGGGCAGCCATCGCGATGCCCCGTATGCCCGTAACGGCTTTCTGGACTGGAAGACGATCTTTCGGGTCAGCCGCGACCTGATTGCTCAGTATCGCATCCGTACGGCCGGGCCCACCGAAACAGGCGGTAACCTCTCCGGTGGTAACATTCAGCGCGTGTTGATCGCGCGCGCCTTTGCCCGGCCCGCCAGGTTGCTCGTGGCGCACAACCCGACCCGCGGGCTGGACATCCCTTCTACCGAGTTTGTCTACAGCAAGCTGCTGGAGCGCAGGGCGCGCGGCGAAGCAACTCTGTTGATCTCGGAAGACCTGGACGAATTGTTGCTGTTGTCCGATCGGATCGGGGTGATCTACAAGGGGGAGATGGTCGGCGTGTTGGAACGGGATGCGTTTGACAGGCAGGCTTTGGGCCGGATGATGAGCGGGGTGCGGATATGAGTCACCTGCGGATGTTCGAACGACCGGCGCAACCGCCCTTCGCCATCGGCCTGATCCGGAAGATCCTGCCCTATTTGCTGGCGATCATCGCTTCTTTCGCTGCCGCCGGTATTTTCATCGTGGCGATGGGCTTCGACGTGCTGCATGCCTACGCTACGATCCTGGGGACTTCTTTCCGCACGCCGAACGGTTTTGTCCAGACGCTGCTTAAGTTTGTGCCGTTGTTGCTGCAGGCGTTGGCGTTTACCGTTCCGTTGGCCGCCGGCAAATTTAATATCGGCGGCGAGGGGCAAATGCTCGTCGGCGCGATCGGCGCAACCGCGGTCGGCATTGGGCTCAAAGACCTGCCGGCGCCTGTGCTTTTGCCTCTGGTGTTGCTGATGGGGGTGGGGTTCGGTGCTTTTTGGGGATTGATCCCGGGCTGGCTGTTATATCGGTATCAGGTTAATGAAATCCTCAGTACCGTGCTGCTGAACTTCGTTTCGTTTCAGTTGCTCAATTTTATTGCCACCGAAGTGTGGGCCGATTCAGCAGCCGGCCATCCGACAACCGTGCCCATCGCCGCGGCCGGCCAGCTACCGATGCTGATCCATAACCCGCCGCTGAACTCCGGCATTATCCTGGCCGTGCTGGTCGCCGCGGTGATCTACCTTTTCACCAGCCGGACGGTCGGCGGGTATGAGCTGATTGCCACGGGCGCGAACCCCCGCGCGGCCCAGGTCTTCGGCATTGACGGCCGCAGGCTGAGCCTGCTGGCCCTGGTGCTGGGCGGCGCGCTGGCCGGGCTCTCCGGTTCCATCGAGGTTGCGGGCAATCAGCATCGGCTGATCGAAGGCCTGCAGTCGAATTATTTGTTGCTGGGCATCATCATCGGCCTGATCGCCAAAGGGAACAACCTGGCGGTGCCGTTTGTGGCGTTCTTCATCGCGGTACTCGAAGTCGGCGCCAGCGCCATGCAGCGCACATTGATGATCCCGGGCGAGATGGTCTTCATCGTCGAGGCGCTGGTGCTGCTGTTTGTGCTCTTGTCGGACGTGATCCGCCGGCGCTGAGCCGTGTTCATCAGGTGGTAACTCGTGTCCCCAACCGAACTTTCGTTCGTGATCTTCGTGAAACTCGTCATGCTCAGCATCGTCCCTTATGTCTTGGCGGGACAGGGCACGATGTTGGGCGGCCGGACGGGTCTGTTCAACGTGGCACAGGAAGGGATCATGCTGGTGGGCGCATCGGTGGGTTTCCTCGGCGGCTACCTGACCGGCAATATATGGATCGGGATCGCGCTGGCGATCGCTGTGGGCGGGCTGGCAGGGTTGGGGTTGGCTTATTTCACCACCTCCCTGAAGATGAATCAGTTTGTCATCGGCCTGGCGATCTTCTTCTTCTGTGTCGGCCTGGCGAGCCTGCTCTACAAAGTCGTCATCGGCGTGACCCTGGTGCCGCCGTTGATCCCGACTCTGAAAGAAGTCCCTGTTCCCGGGCTCAGCCGCATTCCGATCCTGGGCGAGATCTTCTTTGCCCAAAACTGGCTGGTCTATTTCACCATCCTGCTCTCCGCTGCCCTCTATTGGTTCCTGTACCGCACTCGGCTCGGCCTGGAGCTGCGCTCGGTAGGCGAAAATCCCAAAGCAGCCGATAGCCTGGGCGTCAACACGACGCGCATGCGCTATGTCACGGCGATCATCGGCGGGATGCTGATGGCGCTGGCGGGCGCGTACCTGCCGATGGTCTACACCGGCACCTACACCGCGGACATGGTGAAAGGCCGCGGCTGGCTGGCCATCGCGCTCACCTTCTTCGGCGGCTGGAGCCCCCATCTGATCTTTTTCGGCGCGCTCTTCTTCGCCGGAATCGAAGTGTTGGCTTTTCGCGTTCAGGTCGGCGGCGGGGGCATCCCCTACCAGTTCCTGCTGATGCTGCCCTATCTGGCTACATTGTTGGTGATGATGTTCGCCTTCCGCCGCGCGCGCGTTCCCGCGTTCCTGGGGCAAAATTATGATCGGGAGAAGCGAACGCTGGCGTAGAAGTTAGTTGATCCTTGTTCGAGGTACCGATGACTGCAACTCTGGTGGATATCCGCCGCGGGGCTTATTACGACTCCGCCTTCCTGATGCGGCTCCAGCGTACCCTGGCGGATCTGCCTGGCGTTCAAGATGCAGGCGTAGTCATGGGGACGCCCACGAATCAGGAGCTGCTGGCCGCCGCCGATCTGCTGCCTCCCGCCGCGCGTGCCGCCCGGCCCGATGATCTATTGATCGTGGTCAGGGCCGAAGATGAGGCCGCGGCGCGTGATGCCCTGGCCCGCGTGGATGACCTGCTCACCCGGCAGCAGGTGGCCCGCAGCGCCGAACGCCGACCGCAAAGCCTGGAGACGGCAGTCGCCATGCGGCCCGACGCGGCCTGGGTGCTGGTGTCGGTGGCCGGCCGCTACGCCGCGGGGGTGGCCCGCGACGCGCTCGGCCTGGGCAAACATGTGTTCCTATTCAGCGATAATGTGCCGCTGGAAGAGGAGATCGCCCTCAAGCAGACCGCGGCGAGCAAGGGGCTGCTGGTGATGGGCCCCGATTGCGGCACGGCGATCATTCGCGGGATCGGGCTGGGCTTTGCCAACAAGGTGCGCCTGGGGCCGATCGGCGTGGTGGCGGCCGCGGGCACGGGCCTGCAACAGGTCACGTCCCGCATCCACCAGCTCGGCGCCGGGGTCTCCTACGGCATCGGCACCGGCGGCCGCGACCTGTCGGAGCAGGTCGGCGCGATCACCTTCCGCCAGGGCCTGGATGTGCTCGCCCGCGACCCGGAGACGGCCGTCATCGTGCTGGTCTCCAAGCCGCCCGCGCCGCAGGTGGCCGATGCGGTGTTGGCCGCGGCCCGCCAGATCCCCAAGCCGGTGGTCGTCGCCTTCGTAGGTCACGCCACCGCCACACGGCAGCTCGACAACCTGTACTTTGCGGCCGGCCTGGATGACGCGGCCCGGTTGGCGGTGGAGCTGACCTCTCCCCCCACTCCCCCTTCCCTTGCAGGGAAGGGGGCCGGGGGGTTAGGTGACCTCGCAGGGCCGGGGGCCAGGGGGTCAGGTTTCGCCTCCACCCAACGCTACCTGCGCGGCCTCTTCTCCGGCGGCACGCTGGCCTACGAGGCGCAGGCCATCTTGCGGGACTACGTGCCCCGTGTCTGGGCCAACGCGCCGCTGGCCAAGGCCGATCGCATTCCCAATGCGCTGATCAGCCAGGAGCACACGATCATTGACCTGGGCGAGGACGAGTTCACGGTGGGCCGGCTGCACCCGATGCTGGACAACGAGCTGCGCATCCGCCGGCTGCTGCAAGAGGCCGCCGATCCCGAGGTGGCGGTCATCCTGCTCGACGTGGTGCTCGGCTACGGCGCGCATCCCAACCCCGCGGCCGAACTGGCCCCGGCCATCGCCAAAGCGAAAGCCGCCGCCGAGGCCGCCGGCCGTCGCCTGGAGGTCATCGCGGTCGTCACCGGCACCGACGAAGACCCGCAGAACCTGGCCGGCCAGATCGCTCAACTCAAAAGCGCCGGCGCCTGGGTAGATACCAGCAACGAAGCTGCCGTCCGCTACGCCGGCCGCATCTTAAGGACGCTCAATCCCCCATCCCCAATCCCCAATACTTTATCCCCTATAGACCTTACAACGCTGCAAAAACCCCTCGCCGCCATCAACGTCGGCCTGGAGTCGTTCGCCGAAAACTTGCTGGCCCAGGGCGCCCAGGTGGTGCAGGTGGATTGGCGGCCGCCGGCGGGGGGCAACGAGCGGCTGATGGGGATTTTGGCGCGCATGAAAGGAAAAACAACATGATAGACATCGAACAAGCCAATCGTACCACCGTCGAACGAATGATGGAGGCCCGCCCCGTGCTGGTCGGCGTGGGCCGGGCGCGCGACGTGATCCCGGGGATGCACGACAACTTGCTGCTGCACGCGGGGCCGCCCGTCACCTGGGAGCGCATGGCCGGGCCGATGAAGGGCGCGGCCGTCGGCTGCCTGATCCTGGAGGGGAAGGCGAAGGGGTGGGACGACGCGGAGGCGCTCATCCGGGCGGGCGAGATCGAGTTCGCGCCGTGCCACCATCACGCGGCCGTCGGCCCCATGGCGGGGCTGATCTCCCCGACGATGATGGTCTACGTCGTCGAAAACCAGACGCACGGCAACCGCGCCTACTCCGGCGTCAACGAGGGCCGCGGCAAGGTATTGCGCATGGGCGCGTACAGCGAGGACGTGTTGGCGCGGCTGCGCTGGCTCAACGACGTGTTGGCGCCGGTGGTGCACGATGCGCTCCAGCTTTGCGGCGGCATTGACCTGCGCAGCTTGATCGCCCAGGCGCTGCAGATGGGGGACGACTGCCACAACCGCATGGTCGCCGCCTCGTTGCTCTATCTGAAGGCGCTGGATCCGTACATCGTCAAGGCCGCGCCCAACAGCGACGTGGCCTCTGACATTCTGAAAGCGCTGGGCGACAACCCGCTGGCGGTCCTCAACCCCGTGATGGCGGCATGCAAGACGATGGCCGACGCCGGGCACAACGTCGCAGGGAGCACGATCGTCACCACCATGGCGCGCAACGGCACCGACTTCGGCCTGCGCGTGTCGGGCCTGGGCGATCGCTGGTTCACCGCGCCGGCCGGCATCGTCAAGGCGCTCTATTTCCCCGGCTTCTCCGAGAAGGATGCCAACCCCGACATCGGCGACAGCACGATCACCGAGACGGCCGGCATCGGCGGGTTTGCCATGGCGGCCGCGCCGGCCATCGTGACCTTCGTCGGCGGCACCGCCCGAGACGCGGTCAACACCACGCTGGAGATGTACGAGATCACCTACACCGAGCACAAGTACTTCACCCTGCCGCCGCTCGACTTTCGCGGCACGCCTACCGGCATTGACATCCGCAAGGTGGTGGAGAAGGGGATCCCCCCGCGGGTGAACACCGGCGTGGCGCATCGCGAGCCGGGCATCGGCCAGGTGGGCGCCGGCATCGTCACCGCGCCGATGAAGGCTTTCGAAGACGCGCTGGTGGCGTTTGCGGAGAGGTATGGGTTTTAGGGAGTGGGGATATCCCCAATCCCCCATAGAAAGGAACACACCATGACTCGCGACCAATTCATCACCATGATGGCCAACGCCAAGTTGTACGACCTGACGCAGAAGTGCAGCATCTTCACGCCGCCGTGGCCGGGAGAAAAGGCCCTGGAGGTACACTTCTTCAAGCGCGTCACCGGCGCGTATGGCGGCGGCCAGGGCGCCAACGGCCAGATCCTCAACTGGAGCAACACCGTCGGCACGCACCTGGTGGGCGAGCGCGCGTTCCACTCCGGCGGCCGCGCCATCGCCGACATCCCGCTGAGCGACCTGTGCGGCCCGGGGGTCATCGTGGACATCTCGGACCTGGTCTCCGACTACAGCCTCTACACGCCCGAGATGATCATGAGCCGCGCCGACGTGCGACCCCGCGACATCCTGATCATCAATACCGGCTATCACCGCTACTCGTGGGATCAGCCGGACGTGCTCAACCCGAACGCCCAGGGTGGGGTCGAGTCGAAGGAGTTCGGCTTTCTGGTGCGCCATCCGGGGCCGTCGCCCGATTTCTTTAAATGGGCGCTCGATATGAAGCTGAAGGTGATCGGCGTGGATTGCGGCTGCGCCGAGCATCCGATGAACACCCCCATCCGCCGCATGCACGAGAACCACTTCCAGTTGGCCGAGGCCAAACTGAAGGCGCAGTACGGCAAGTCGTGGGACGAAATGTTCCCGCAAGACGAATATTACGAGCTGACCCACATCACCATGCCCAAGGCGCACCTGCTGCTGGCCGAGTGCATCGTCGGCGAGATTGATCAGCTCAAGAACCAGCGCGCCTGGATCGCCATCATGCCGATCCCGTTCATGGAGGTCGAGACCGCCTGGGCGCGCGTGTGCGCCTATCGGGCGCCCGACGGCATGAGCGACGCCGATTTCTTCGCGGCCATGGACTCGGCCGAGATGCTCGACCTCACCATCCCGTTCAGCGTGCAAACCCCGCAATGGGCCAACTACGTCCCGTTGACCGTCACCTATACCAAGCGGGTCGGCGGCCAGCACTTCGGCATGGGCCGCAACGGCTCGATCTGCAACGCCAGCATCCATCTGGCCACCCACATGGACGGCGAGAAGCACTTCTGGCCGGCCGGCCGCACCATCGGCGAAGTGCCGCTGAGCGAGTGGGTGGGCCCGGGCGTGATCGCCGACATCTCGCATCTTGTGAGCGATTCCAGTGTTTATACGCCCCAGATGATCGAGTCGGTCGTCGAGGTGCGGCCCGGAGACATCCTGATCACCAAGACCGGCTGGTATAAATACGGCTGGATGAGCCCTGATTCGGACGAGTTCCGCTACATGATCAAGCATCCCGGCCCCTCGCCCGACTTTGCGCAGTGGTGCGTGGACAAGCGGATCAAGTGGTTGGGCGTAGACGCCGTGAGCCAGGATCATCCGATGAACACCATCCAGCGCCTCTGGCATCCGAAGACCTTTGCCGAGGCCAACGCCAAGCTCAAGCGCGATTTCGGCAAGGATTGGGACGAGATGTTCCCGCTGGACAAATACTATCAAGACACGCACCTGAACCTCTTCCCCAAGAAGATCGTCCACGCCGAAAACCTGGGCGGCGACATCGCCCGTGCGCCGAGCGGCCGCTACTACATCGGCTGCTTCCCGCAGCGCGTGATGGAAGCAGAGAGCATGTGGGGGCGGTTTGTGGCGTGGCGGGAGAAGTAGGGATTGGGGATTAGGGATTGGGGATTCCAGGAGAGGTTATCGCGATGAAACCGGCTCCCTTTGAATATTATGCTCCTGCTTCTACGGATGAGGCTCTGGCGTTGTTAGCGCAGCATGGTTACGCGGCGAAGGTTCTGGCGGGCGGCCAAAGCCTGATCCCGGCCATGAACTATCGCCTGGCGCAACCGGCCGTGCTGGTGGATCTGAACAACGTGGCCGAGCTGTTCTACATCCGGCCGGCCGCCGATGGCGGTGTCCTGGTCGGCGCGATGACGCGCACCGCCACGGTAGAGCACGATCCGTTGATCGCGGCCCGGGCGCCGCTGTTGGCCGAGGCCATTCCACACATCGCCTGGCCGCAAATCCGCAATCGCGGCACCTTCGGCGGCAACGTGGCCCATGCCGATCCGGCCGGCCACCTGCCTGCGATCACGGTAGCCCTCAACGCGCGTTACCACGTCAAGGGCCAACGAAGTGACCGCTGGCTGAGCGCCGACGAGTTCTTCGTCGCTGCGTTCACCACTGCGCTGGAGCCGGACGAGCTATTGGTCGAGGTGGCGCTGCCCCCCATGCCGCCCCGCAGCGGCTGGAGCTATCGCCAGGCCGCGCGACAGGCCGGCGCCGAGGCCATGGTGGGCGTAGCCGCGCTGGTGAGTCTGGACGAGCGTGGCCGCTGCGCGAGCGCGCGCCTCTCCTACGTCAGCGTGGGCGAGACGCCGCCGGTTGCGCACAACGCCGCCAAGATCCTGAACGGACAAACGCCCACGGCCGAAGCCATCCGGGCCGCGGCCGCGGCCGCCGCCGACTCAGACGTGGAGCCGGGCGCAGACATCCATGCCACCGCCGCCTATCGCCGTCACCTGGTGCGCGTCCTCACCCGCCAGGCGTTGACCGAGGCGTTTGAGCGGGCGAAGAGGGGAGATTCTGGTGTGGAGATTAGGGATTTGGGATTGGGAGATGCGCGCAGCAATCTCCAATCTCCAATCCCCAATCCCCAATATACCATCCCCAATCCCCAATCCCCCATCACCGTTACCGTCAACGGCACGCGCTACGAACGCGCCGTCGAGCCGCGCATGTTGCTCAGCGACTTCCTCCGCCACGAGCTGGGGCTGACCGGCACGCACGTCGGCTGCGAGCACGGCGTCTGCGGATCGTGCACCGTGCTGTTCGACGGTCGGCCGATCCGTTCGTGCCTTACCTTCGCGATCCAGGCGCACGGCCACGACATCCGCACGGTGGAAGGGCTGGGGACGGTAGACAATCTGCACCCGCTTCAGGAGGCGTTCCGCGACGCGCATGCGCTCCAGTGCGGCTTCTGCACCCCGGGCTTCCTGATGACCCTGGTGCCGTTCCTGGAGCAGAACCCCCGGCCGACCGAACAGGAGATCCGCCAGGCCATCGCCGGCAATCTCTGCCGGTGCACCGGATATCAACACATCGTCGAGGCGGTCAAACTGGCGGCGGAGAGAATGGCTGGTGGGGATTAGGGATTGGGGATTAGGGAGGATTCACTATGATGACCAAATACGTTGGCCAACGGATCAAGCGCAATGAAGATCCTCGCCTCCTCACCGGCCAGGCGCTCTTCGTGGACGACATCCAGATCCCGGGGATGCTGCACGCCGGTTTTCTGCGCAGCGACTACGCCCACGCCCGCATCCGGCGCATTGACGTCACCAAGGCGCGGCAGCGGCCGGGGGTGATCGCCGTCTACACCGCGGCCGACCTGGGCGACTTCTGGAAGCCCGGACCGCTGTTGGTCCCCGCGCCGCATTCGATCCCCGGCCTCATCTTCAACAAGCGCACCCAGGTGCCGATGGCGAAAGACAAAGTGCGTCACGCCGGTGAGGCGTTGGCCTGCGTCATCGCCGAGAGCCGTTACATCGCCGAGGACGCGTTCGCCGACATCGAGGTTGATCTGGAGCCGCTGGACCCTGTGACCGGTCTGGAGGCGGCCCTGGCGCCGGGCGCGCCGCTGCTTTACGAAGAGCTCGGCACCAATTTGGCATCCTATGTGCGCCAGGAAAAGGGCAACTACGCCGCGGCCCGGGCCCAGGCCGACGTGGTGCTCAAACGCCGCATCGTCGTGGATCGCGGCGCGGCGGCCGCACTGGAAAACCGCGGCTACGTCTTCTGGTGGGACCCCAAGACCCAACAGATGACCATCTGGGCCACCACCCAGGCGCCCATCGCGCTGCGCAACATCATGGCCGGCCTGCTCGGACTTTCGGAGAGCCAGGTGCGGGTGATTGCGCCGTTTGTCGGCGGTGGCTTCGGCCCGAAGATTATGCTGGCCCAGCCCGAAGAACAAGTGTTGGGTTGGGCGACCTTGCGGCTGGGCCGGCCCATCAAATGGATCGAAGATCGCCAGGAAAACTTCCTGACCACCACCCAAGAGCGCATGCAGATCCACGACGTCGAGATCGCGCTCACGCGCGATGGCAAGATCCTGGGCCTCCAGGACATCTTCATCCATGACACCGGCGCGTACAACTCCTACGCGCTCACCGTGCCGCTGAACACCCAGACCCACACCATGGGGCCTTACGAGATCCCCAACTTTCACACCGAGTACAAGGTGGTCTTCACCAACCGGATCCTGGTGACGCCGGTGCGCGGCGCGGGCCGACCCCAGGGGGTCTTCGTCATGGAGCGGATGCTGGACGTGGCCGCCAGGGAATTGGGCCTGGATCCGACCGTCATCCGGGCGAAAAACCTGATCCAACCCGATCAGTTCCCCTACCGCCAGGGCATCATCGGCCAGGACTTCACCGAGCTGATCTATGACAGCGGCAACTATCCGGCCACCCTGCAGATGGCGAAGGAGATGATCGGCTACGATCGCTTCGTGCGCGAAGAGCAGCCGCGGCTGCGGGCCGAAGGCAAGCTGGTGGGCATCGGCGTCGTCTGCTTCACCGAGGGCACGGCGGTCGGCCCCTACGAGGGCGCGCGGGTGACGGTGGAATCGTCCGGCAAGGTAAACGTAGCAACCGGGGTCGGCACGCAGGGCCAGGGCCATTTCACCTCCTTCGCCCAGATCGTCGCCGACCAGGTGGGAGTGAAACCGACGGACGTCACCGTCACCACCGGCGACACGGAGAAGTTCCATTGGGGCACCGGTACCTTCGCCAGCCGCGGGGCCACCGTGGCCGGCAATGCCATCAACGCCGCGGCCGCGGGCGTGCGCGCCAAGATCCTCAAGCTGGCGAGCAAGGTGCTGGAGACGCCGGAGCAAGAGCTGGAGATCGTGGACGGCGTAGTGCGCGTGGCCGACATCCCGGAGAAATCTATCACCCTGGGCCAGTTGGCGGTCATCGCCAATCCGATGCGCGGGTCGGTGGAGCCGGGCACCGAACCGGGCCTGGAATCCACGCAATACTTCGGCCCCAAATACGGCGCCACCGCCGCCGGCACGGTCGCCATGATCGTCGAAGTGGACCCCGATACCATGCTGGTGCAGATCAAGCGCTTTGTCATCGCCCACGACTGCGGCACGGTGCTCAACCCCCTGATCGTGGACGGCCAGATCCACGGCGGGGTCTCCATGGGGATCGGGCAGGCCTTCTACGAGAAGCTGGTCTGGGACGAAAACGGTCAGCTCCTCAACGCCAACCTGGGGGATTACCTGTTGGTGCGCGCGACCGACATGCCGCCCATCGAGATCGGCCACCTGTGCACGCCATCGCCGCTCAACCCGATGGGGACCAAAGGGGTCGGCGAGGCGGGCGCCATCCCCACCCCGGCGTGCTTCGTGCAGGCAGTGGAGAACGCCCTGGCCGGCTTGGGCGTTGAAATCCTGGAGACGCCCTTGAGCCCGAATCGGTTGTATGAGTTGGTGCATGGTTGAGAGGGATTAGGGATTAGAGGTTAGGGGTTAGGGATTAGAGATTGAGGAGTGGCAATCCCCAATCCCCAATTCCTAATCCCTAATCCCCAATCCCCAACCCTCAATCCCCAAAGTTCTTCTTTACAGGAGCCCAATTTCCATGAAACTTGACGGCGAACACGTTTTCCATGGCCCACGGCAGGCGGTGTGGGCGCTGATCCGCGATCCGGAAGCGCTGGCCAAAGCGTTGCCGGGGACCGAGAGCCTGACGAAGCTCAGCGAGAACGAGTACGAGGGCACGATGAACGTGCGGATCGGCCCGATCGCCGGCGCTTTTTCAGGCAAGGTGATCGTTTCGGATGAAATACCGCCCGAAAGCTGCACCCTGACGGCCGAGGGCAAGGGCGCGCAGGGCTTTGCCAAGGGGGTCGGCCGCATTCAATTGAGCGAGCAGGAAGATGGTACAACGCTGATGCGGTACGAGGGCGATGTGCAGATCGGCGGCAAGCTGGCCAGCGTGGGCCAGCGTTCGCTCGATACGGTGAGCCGAAGCATGATCCGCCAGGGGCTGGCCGTATTGGACCAGATGTTGGCGGCGCGCCTGGCGGCGCAGGCCGCAGGCCAGGCCGACGTCGCCTACGCCAAACCCACGGAAACCGAATTCGCGGCGGCCGTGGCCAAAGATGTGGCCAGGGACATGCTCACCCGCACGAGGCAGTCGCACGAAGGCCGTCTGCTCTTGCTCATCGTCCCGCTGGTCATCGTGCTGATCTTATTTGCGGTCCTTCTGGCCCAGTGCCAGGGTTAGACCGGCGGCCCGCAGGTGGAGCAAGCGCCAGCACTTGCCCCGCCTGGCGCCGGGTCCGGGCGAGACCGGCGGCCCACGTCGTGGTGATCTGCAGCGGCGGGCCGGTTTGTCCTGGACCACCGAGAACAGACCTGGCCGTGTCCAGGTAGAAAGGAGGAAGGCGGCAGCGAAACAACGAAGAGCGATCGCGGCTCACCAGAGGTGAGCGGGCACAATCGGCACATCGGATCTACGATTGGTTCACCGACATGAAAGGGAGGCTTACATGGCTGTCGTTGCTCAACCTCGACCCAAAGTATTAGGCTACTTGCCGGATGACACACCACCGATCGGCCAATTGCTCTTGCTCGGCTTCCAGCATGTACTGACGATGTTTCCGGCCACCGTACTGTGCGCGATCCTGATGAAGTTCCCGGTCAGCACGGTACTTACCATCACCGGTCTCGGCACCGTAGTTACCCTGATCGTCAGCAAGCTGGCGCTGGGCACCTACATCCCGCTCTATTACGGTTCCAGCTTCAGCTACATCACGGCCGTGGTCGGCATCATGGCGGCCAAGGGCGTGAAGTCTGATGTTGCGGTTGCACCGCCCGAGGTCATCTCGGTGGTGACGGCCGGTTTCATTGCGACGGCCATCATCAATATGGCCGTCGGCCTGATCATTCGCGCCACGGGCGGCAAGAAGGGCCTGGACTACGTCTTGCCGGCCATTGTGACCGGCCCGGTGGCCTGCACCATCGGCATCGGCCTGGGCGCGGCCGCGCTCAACATGTCGAGCGGCCTCTGCTGCGGCGTGACCGATCCCGGCATGCAGCTCAAGTGGTGGCTTGCGGCCATCGTCACGCTGGTGGCGGCCTATGTGCTGTCGGTTTACCTGCAGGGCAAGGGCTTCATCGGCATGTTGCCCATCCTGCTGGCAGCTATCGTCGGCTACATCGTCTCCATCCCGCTGGGCCTGGTGAACTGGGGGGCGTTCGGCCATGAGGCCCTGATCCGCGCGCCGCGCATCACTCTGCCGCGCTTCAACGATCCCCTGACCCTGACCGCGATCGTGGGCATCGGCATCATGGCGATTGCGACCATTCCCGAATCCACGGCCCACCTGTATCAGATCAGTCTCTACGTGGATCACCTGGCCGAGGAACAGGGACGCAAGAAACTGGGACTGTCCGAATACATCGGCCTGAACCTGATGCTGGACGGCCTGGATGACTTCATCAACGGCCTGTTCGGCTCGACGGCCGGCACCAACTACGGCGAGAACAACTCGCTCATGGTGATCACCCGCAACTATGCCGGCCCGGCACTCCTTGGCGCCGGCGGAATCGCCATCCTGTTAGGGTTCATCGGGCCGCTGGCCGAGGCGATCGCCAGCATCCCCACCGCAGTCTCCGGCGGTCTGGCGATCTACCTGTTCGGCGTCATCGGCATGCAAGGTATCGCGCTCATGATGGCCGAAAAGGTCAACCTGTATGATCCGAAGCATCTGGCCATCGGCGCGGTCATCTTGATCGTCGGCATCGGCGGCAACATCGGCTTCCCGAACGGCTTCTTGCCGATCCCGCTCTTGCAGGGGGTCTTCCCCAACGGCTGGCCGGCCATCGCCACCGGCGCGGTGCTCGGCATCCTGCTCAACCTGATCACTCAAATCTGGAAGCCCTCGTACGAGCGAGAGGCGGTTGAAAAGAAGTAGGGGGTGAGGTAGAGGGATTAGGGATTGGGGATTCATTTCAATCCCCAATCCCTGATCCTCACCCCACCCCGACAAAGGTCGCGCCATGATCCTTGATTTTCGGCTGACGACGAATGGCCAAACGATCCGTGTGTCCGCGCCGCAGGGCGAGCTTGAGGCTGAGTTGCCCAATATCGTCGGTTGTCTCGGCCCCCATAAACAAATTGTGGCCATCGGCGACACGGCCGCCGATATCGAGAGAAACGCGCCCGCCTATTGGGCGCGCTATGGCAGGCAGATCGAATTCGTCCCTCCTTTCGACTTTGGCTCGGATGGCCGCCGGTTCGAACCGTTATTGGCGGCCAGGATCATACAGTGGCTGGCGGACAAGGCCTTTAGCAGAATGAAGCGGAGTAGCTTCAGCCGTCTGCTGCTCGGCCCCTGGGTGGACCGGGTAGATTACACCCTGACGCTCGAGGGATATGACAGGCTATCGGAGGAGCAGCGCCGCCAGTTCGTCCGCTACCTGAAAAAACTCCTGGTGGCAATACGACGCGTGGAGATCAACGGTGTACGGGTAGTGGGGCGCTAATCCCCAATATCCAATCCCCAATCCATTCTTTTTCGGAGGTTCCGACGTTGCAACCCTTCGACTATATCATCCCCAAGGACCATGCCGAGGCCAGCGCGTTGTTGGCCGCGGGCAATGGCGCGGTCCGGCCGCTGCAGGGCGGCACCGACCTGCTGATCCGGGCGCGCGGGGGGTTCATCCGGCCCAAACAGGTGGTGGACCTCAAGCACCTGCCCGGCATGCGGGAGATCCGCCCCGGCGACGACGGCTGGCTGGTCATCGGCGCGGCGTGTACCATGAACCAGGTCGCGGCCCATCCGCTGGTCCAACAGCACTACGACCTGCTGGTGCAGGCGTGTAATTCGGTTGCGTCCTATCAGTTGCGCAACCGGGCCACGGTCGGCGGCAACATCTGCAACGCCAGCCCCGCGGCCGATACCGCGCCCGCGCTCTATTGCCTGGACGCCGTGGCCGAGGTCTACGGCCCGGCCGGCACCCGGCACATCCCCATCGCCGACTTCTTCGTCGGGCCGGGGCGCACGGCCCTCCAGCGCGGGGAGTTCTTGACCGCCATCCACCTGCCCCCTGCGCCGGCCGCCGCGCGCGGGGTCTTCAACAAGCTCGGCCGCACCAAAGCCGGCGACATCTCCATCGTCAGCGTGGCGGTGTGGATCCGACTTCCCGATCCCCAATCCCCGATTCCCGACGTCCGCATCGCCCTCGGCGCGGTCGGCCCCACCCCGCTGCGCGCGCCCGCGGCCGAGGCCGCGCTGGCCCAAGACGCCTCGCCGGCCGGCATCCGACGGGCCGCGCGGCTGGCGGCCGAGGCGGCCCAGCCCATTGACGACATCCGCGCCAGCGCCGCGTATCGCCGCGCCATGGTGGAAGTCCTGACCCGCCGCGGCATCGAGACGCTCTTGGAACAGCTTGCCACCCCATCCCCCGCCACCGGGGGGAGTCCGACGCTCCCCGCAGGGAGGGAGCCTGGAGGTGCCGCATGAACCATACCATCCACTTCACCGTCAACGGCGAGCCGTACACCCTGGCCGTGGCCTCGCATCACACCCTGCTCCGGGTTTTGCGCGAGCAGCTCGTCCTCACCGGCACCAAGAACGGCTGCGAGGCGGGCGAATGCGGCGCCTGTGCCGTCCTGATCCGCTGGCCCGATGCGGAACGCTTCGAGCCGGTCAACTCCTGCCTGGTGCTGGCGCCCGAGGCCGACGGTGCGGAGATCATCACCGTCGAGGGCCTGGCGCAGGACAGCCGCCTGGATCCGTTGCAGGAAGCCTTCCTGGCGACGGGCGCCACCCAATGCGGCTTCTGCACACCCGGCATCCTGATCAACGCTCGCGCCCTGCTCGACCGCAACCCCGACCCGACCGAAGGGGAAATCCGCGAGGCGCTGGTGGGCAACCTCTGCCGTTGCACCGGCTACATCCGCATCATTGACGCCGTGAAACAGGCTGCACGGCCGGGAAAGGAGGTGGCATGATGAAGCAGGAGTCAGTGATCAGGCGTCAGGAGGCAGGCGTCAGAAGTCAAGCGACGGACACCCGGTCTACCGATTTACCGGTTTCCCGATCTACCAATAAACACTCCCTCATCGGCGCCAGTCCCCAGCGCATCGAGGGCCGGGCCAAGGTCACCGGCGCGGCGACCTACGTGGACGACATGCAGTTCGGCCCGAACCTGCTGTACGGCGCACTCAAGCGCAGCCCGATCCCCCACGGCATCATCAAGCGTATGGACGTAAGCAAAGCCAGGGCGTTGCCGGGCGTGCGGGTGGTGATCACGGGCCAGGACTTCCCCGGCTACACCGGCCTCTACCTGAAAGATCGGCGTATCTTCGCGTTGGATCGCGTGCGCTTCGTCGGCGAACCGGTGGCGGCCGTGGCGGCCGACACGCCGGAGATCGCGGAACAGGCGCTGGAGCTGATCGAGGTCGAATACGAGCCGCTGCCCGGCGTCTTCGATCCGGAGTTCGGCGCCAGCCCCGAGGCGCCGCTGGTGCATCCCGACCTGGGCCACTACGAATGCGTGCCGTTCATCTTCCCGCAGCCGGGCACCAACATCTCCAACTGGTTCAAGGTGCGCAAGGGGAACCTGGAGCAGGGCTGGGCCGAGGCCGACCTCATCTACGAGCACAAATATCGCGTGCCCCACGTCCAGCATGTGCCGATCGAGACGCACGTCTGCGTGGCACAGCAGGACGTCAACGGCAAGATCACCCTCTGGTCGGCCAGCCAGTCGCCGTTTGCGCAGCGCAACCTGATCGCCAAGGCGCTCAACATCGGCCACAGCCAACTGCGCGTGATCACCCCCTACGTGGGGGGCGGCTTCGGCTCGAAGGCCGGTGTCAGCATGGAAGGCGCGGCCGTGGCGCTGGCCATGCACGCCAAAGGCCGGCCGGTCAAGCTGCGCATGTCGCGCGAAGAGGAATTTCACACCACCTTCGTGCGCCAGGGAATGGTGGCCCATATCAAGATGGGCATGACCCGGGACGGCCGCATCACCGCCATGCAGAACCGCTTCTACTGGGACGGCGGCGCGTATACCGAGTACGGGGTCAACATCACCCGCGCGGCCGGCTATAGCGGCAGCGGGCCCTACTACGTGCCCAACATCCACGTGGACAGCTTCTGCGTCTACACCAACCACCCGGTCGGCGGGCCCATGCGTGGCTTCGGCATGGCCGAGATGCACTTCGGCATCGAACAACACATTGACCAGATGGCGCTGCAATTGGGGCTCGACCCGGTGCAGGTGCGGCTAAAAAACTGCCTGAAGGAAGGCCAGGAGACCCTCACCGGCATGATCATGCACCCGACCGGCCTCAGCCAGTGCATCCAGAAGGCGGCCGAGGCGATCGGGTGGACCTCTCCCCCGGCTCCTCCCCTGGCAGGGGAGGGGAGCCGCACTTCCCCTTCCCTCGCAGGGAAGGGGGCCGGGGGGTTAGGTGACTTCGCCGAAAAGGGGGTCAAGGGATCAGGCGCGTCGCGCCACAAGCGTCGCGGCAAAGGGCTGGCCGCCATGTGGAAGGCGCCGGCCATGCCGCCCAACCCCGGCTCCAGCGCGGTCGTGCGCCTGAACGAGGACGGCACGGCCACCGTCAGCATCGGCGGGGTGGACCTGGGGCAAGGCGCGCTGACCGCCATGGCCCAGCTCGCGGCCGAGGGGCTGGGCATCAAGATCGAAGATGTGCGCGTCAACACCGTGGACACCGACTACAGCCCCTACGAATGGCAGACCGTGGCCAGCCGGCTCACCTGGAGCATGGGCAACGCCGTGCTGATGGCCGCCGAGGATGCGAAGCACAAGATCTTGCAGACCGTCGCCGAGGCGTGGGGCGAGGACATCAACGACCTGGACATCATTGACGGCCAGGTCGTGAGCTACAAGAGCGAAGAGTCGGTGCCGCTCAAGGACATCGTCGTCTACGGGATGCAGCGCCCTGACGGCACCTGGGTCGGCGGGCCGGTGGTGGGCCAGGGCCGCTTCATGCCCGAATACGTGACCCCGCTCGACCCGGAGACGGGCCAGGGGCCGCGCGCGGTGGTCCACTTCACCACCGGCTGTCAGGCCGTAGAAGTCGAGGTGGACGACGAGACCGGCCAGGTCCAGGTGCTCAAGATCGTCTCGGCCTACGACGTGGGCCGGGCCATCAACCCGGAAATGGTGCGCACCCAGATGGAGGGAGGCGCGGTGCAGGGCATGAGCACTGCACTGTTGGAGGGACTGATCCTGCACGAGGGTACGCCGAAGAACCCCAACTTCACCGACTATCGGATCGCAACGGCCGTGGATGCGCCGTTGGAGACCGAGAACATCATCGTCGAGGTGCCGCAGGACGACGGTCCCTTCGGCGCGCGCGGCATCGGCGAACATCCGATGGTGCCCACCGCGCCGGCCATCGCCAATGCAGTCTACAACGCGGTCGGCGTGCGCATAGATAGCCTGCCGATCACGGCCGAGAAGGTGTGGCAGGCGCTTCACCGGCAAGCGTAGGGCAATCGTATAGTTTCCGTCTGGTTTCCGTCGAAATTCGCCAGTTGCCACTTTGCACGAGGCAAGGTATAATAGCCACGACCGGCAGCGTAACGTTTGGCTTGTTCGCTTGACAAAAAAGGAGGGAGAACATGTCAAGGTGGACATTGGTCGTCTATCTGGCGATGGCCATCCTGTTGGCGGGCTGTGGTCCGGCAACGCAGCCCGCAACGGCTTCCGCTCCACCCCGCTCTGCCGAGCCGTTCATGCTGGCGCTTCCTCGCCTCGTCATCAACGTGGATAAGGCCGGCAATCTCAGTCTCCTCGGCCTTTCGCCGGCCATGTTCGGCATGGATGTCCGCTTCCCCCAGCCGCTCCTCGATACGCTGATCGCAGCCGACATCCAACATCTGGAAGTGCGCACCGCGAGCGCCGGCCTGCTGCTCTTCGTAAACGGCAAGCCGATGCCCCATATCGGCTGGGACGATGAGGCGCTGGCCCAGGCCGCCGATGTGGCCGGGGTCATGTTGGGGCAAGATCTGTCCGTGGCCAAGAAGCTGCTCCCGCTGTTGCGCCGCCTGGGCCTGGACATCGTCGTGCGCCTGCCCAGGAAAGACGGCGCGGCCGAGATCCCTCTGCTCAGCCCGGAAGAAGCCGCCCGCGTGGCGCCGAAGGCAGTTGAAGGTCCCCCTACGGCCATCCTCAAGCTGGATGCGAAGATAGACGAGCAGGGCCTGCCGTCCGCGTTTGATCTCACCGCGGCCGATCTGGCATCGCTCAACCTCAACCTGGCCCCCCTGCTCGATCAGGACACCCTGGCGCGCATCAAGAGCGCCAACCTGCAGCATCTGTACATTCGCAGTCAACCGGGAGGCCTGTTCTTCTATGCGAACGGCAAGCCGTTGCCCCATATCGTTTGGGATAGCCAGTTCCTGGCTAACGCCGTAGAACTCTACGGCCGGTTGGAGCCTGCCAGCCCCTATCTCTCGTTGCTCAAGGAGAGTGCGCCCGGCCTGGATCGGGCCGACATTGACATCTTGCTGATGTTGCCGACCGCGGCCGGCGCGCCGGCCGTTCCTTTGCCGTCGCGCTAACAACGGATAAAGCAAGCCGCCCCTGGGAAAGCACAAAACGACCAGGATGCCACACATCTATTCACCACATCCAAGAGGGAGGCATTTCATGCGTAAGACACTGTGGATCGCGCTGGTTGTGATCAGCCTCATCCTGACGGCCTGCGGCCCGGCCATGCCGCCATCTACCAGCCCCAAGACGGCCAGGGGCGACACCTTCTTGCTGGCCTTGCCTCGCCTGGAAATCGAGTTCGATAAGGACGGGAACCCGACGGTGCTCGGCATGAAGCTGGCCGACGTAGGCGCCATGCTGAATCAGGACCTGAGCGGCGTTCGTTTGGATCCCTTCCTGGTCAATTGGATGACGGCCACCGACATTCAGCACATCGAGATGCGCCAGACCGGCGACGGCATGGCGGTGGTGGTGAACGGCAAGCCGATGCCGCACATCGCCTGGGACGATCAATCCTTGGAACGGACGCTCAAGCTGGCGCAAGTCTTCGCGCCCGGCAACGAAAATCAGTTCAACGCCATCAGGAAGCTGTTGCCGATCGTCAGCCGCCTTGGCCTGGACGTCGTGGTGCGCTTCCCGTTGCGGTCGGGCGCCAAGGCCATCCCCCTGGCCGACCCGGCCGTGGTGATGGCGAAGGCCAACCCGGTCAAGGACCCCGCATCCCTCATCCTCTGGTTCGATATCCGGTATGACGCCCAGGGCGTGCCGGCCATCCTGGGCATCACCGGTTACGATCTGTCGGATCTGGGCTTGCCGCTGCCGGTGGCCATTGATCGTCCGATGCTGCAAAACCTGCAGAAGCAGAATGTGCAGGCCATGGAGCTCCGCACCAAGCCGGACGGGCTGTTCATCTATCTGAACAACGAACCGCTGCCGAGCTTCGTTTGGGACCGGCAACTGCTCAAGAACGCGGCCGAGCTGTACGCCCAGATGAATCCCCAGAGTCCGCTCATCGGCACGATCAATCAACTGGTGCCGAACATAGATACGCTCGACATCGGTGTCCTGGTCTACTTCCCGCCGGTGCCCGGCGTGCCGGTGATCGAAGCGAAGATGCATTGAGTCGCCAGGAGCAGGCATGGCGCGATGGAGCATCGCGCCATGCCCCCAGAACAGAAAGGACGCTGTAGCCATGACGAGAGCTCCTCGCTATCAAATTTTGCGGATCATTGCTTTGGTGCTCAAGGTGCTGGCCTGGGTAGCCCTGGCAGTCGCTGTGATTGCGTTGCTGATCGCTTTGCCGTCGTTCCTGTCGGCGACGGCGCGCGGGGCGCCCTGGTATGAGGTGGCGCCGTGGGGAATGATGTTGAGCCTGCCGGTGCTGGGCGTCGTCTGGTTCGTGCAGCTCTTTGCCTTCGGCAGCATCATTTCGCTATTGATCAGCATCGAAGAGAATACCCGCGCCTTGGCCGGTCGCAACGACTGAGCGGACGCCACCGGAAAGCACAACGGGCCGTCTTGAACGCGCTCAAGACGGCCCGTTGTGTCGCGCGGCGCGGCGGCACTAACCTGAAAATAGACGTGCCAGGCACTTCCAAAGTGCCTGGCACGTGAGCGTTTTCTATTTTCATCGCGCGCTGTGTGCTGCTGCACATGGGCAACTGAAAAAACAGAGCGGCCGGATTTGACAGAGACTCTCTCTCTCCGTATAATGGACAGCGTTGCTGTGGCGGATTCGTCTAGAGGCCCAGGATATCGCCCTCTCAAGGCGGAGACACGGGTTCGAATCCCGTATCCGCTACCACATATGTAATGCGAAATAAATTTCGCATTACAATCGTGCGAATGCCCCGGAGACCTGGTTTCCGGGGCACTTTTTTGTAGTGCACCCGCAGATGCCCGATTTGACCTTTACCGATTCCAAACTGGAGGCCTACGAACGCTTCTGGCGCGAGCGCAAGCGAGCCGATCGCCGCGACTTCCTGGCGCGCTTGACCGGCCGCGACGACGACCTGTTGCCCTTTGAAACTTTGGCCCAGATCCTGCAGGCCCGTCAGCAGATCCCCGGCCGTCAGGTCGAGATGATCCCGCTGGATCGCATCGTCGGCAGCGTGGGGCGCTACCGCGATTTCACGCGCGATTTCCGTCCGCGGGAAAACATTTCCGGCGAACGGTGGGTGCGGGTCTACCGGGCGCTGAACAGCCTGGAAGGAGTGCCGCCGATCGAAGTGTATCGGCTCGGCGACGTCTATTTCGTGGCCGACGGCAACCATCGCGTGTCGGCCGCGCGCGCCGCCGGCTTCGACAAGATCGCGGCCTATGTGACGGAGATCCCGGTGGACCCCGGCCTGGAGCCCGGCGATACGCTCGACCAGGCCATCATCAAGGCCGAGCGCGCCCGCTTTCTGCAAGAGACCGGCCTGGAAGAACGTTGCGGCCCGCTGCGCGATATCCGCTTTACCCGGCCCGGCGGCTATCTCAAACTGCTGGAACACATCCAGGTGCATCGCTACTTTATGGGCCTGGAGCGGCCCGGCCAGGAGATCAGCTTCCAGGACGCGGCCGCCGACTGGTATCTCAACGTCTATCGGCCGATCGTTGCAGCCATCCAGCGCCGCAACCTGCTCCAGCAGTTCGGCGACTCCACGGCCGCCGACCTGTACGTGTGGGTCTCCGGCCGGATCATGGAGGCAGCAACGCAATACGGCCAACAGATCAGCCCGGACGCGGCCGCCGCGAGCCTGGCCGAGGCGCAACAGTCGGGGTGGCAACGGGCCCTGCGCGAGATGATGACGGTGCTGAGCGAGATCGGCGATGCGCTCGTCAGCTCGCACGCAGGCATCCCGGAATGGGCGGGCCAGACCCTCGAATGGGGCGACTTTCGGCCGCCACCCCGCTTTGCGCAAGAGGAAAGACGAGATGAGCGAGGAAACGACACGACTCCTGCTGATCCGACACGCCCACAATGACTACCTGGACAGCCGGCGACTGGCCGGCCGCACCCCGGGCGTGCATCTGAACGAGAAGGGCCGTGGCCAGGCGCAGGCGCTGGCCGAGCGGCTGAAATCATGGCCGATCACGGCGATCTACAGCAGCCCCCTCGAACGCGCGCAGGAGACGGCCACGCCGCTGGCCGCGGCGCGCGGCTTGCCCGTTCAGGTGCTGGAGGATCTGAACGAAACAGATTGCGGCGAATGGACGGAACAGGCGATAGACGAATTGGTCAAAACCGACATCTGGCTTAAAATGCAAAGCTGTCCGAGCGCCACGGCGCACCCGGGCGGCGAGGGGATCGTAGCCGTGCAGGTGCGCATGGTGCGCGCGCTCGAGGCGCTCCGCGCGCGGCATTGCGGAGAGATGATCGCGGTCTTCTCGCATGCCGACCCGATCAAGGCCGCGCTGGCGCATTACACCGGCCTGCACATTGACCTGTTTCAGCGCCTGGTCATTGACCCGGCCGCGATCAGCGAGCTGGCCTTCTTCCCGCAAGGCCCACGGCTGATCCGCAGCAACGATACGGCGCATCTTTCTGACGCCCGGACGCCGCAATGACGCCTGAACGGCCCAACATCGGCCAGGCTCTTTGGCCCAAAGGGGAACTATGACCTACTACGACGATGACATCTACCCTGTTTCACGCATCACGACCGGTGCCATCGGCGAACTGGGGCAGCGGATCTTCATCCTCCAGGCATGGATGAACGGCGAGGTCGTTTCCTGGGTGATCGAAAAGGAGCACGCGCTCGCGCTCAGCCGACGCATCCCGCAATTGCTCGAGGAGATCCGCAACGAATATCCCGAGCTGGACGAACCGCTGGTCGCGGCCGAGCCACGCCTGGCGCTGAGCGAACCGCTCCGGCCGGCGTTTCGCGTGGGCGCGCTCGGCCTGAGCTATGACCGCGTGCACGATCTGGTGGTCCTCACCTTGCAGGATGTCGAAGATGTCGGCGACACGGCCTTGCTCGACGAGGATGCCGAAAGCGCCATCGTGTATGTCTTCACGACGCGCGGCCAGGCGCTCCTGTTGAGCCGCCAGGCGCAGGAGACGGTGGCCGCGGGCCGGCCGTTGTGCCCGCGCTGCGGCGAACCGATAGACGATTTCGGCCACTTCTGCCTCGCGTTCCTCGAACGACGCCGGGGCCGCAACGATTACCTGCAATGAACCGCCGCGAGGAGCCCCTCCAGCCGCCTTTGCATGAGCCGGAGGACCGGCTGCTGGAGCTCCTCCGCGCAGGTCCCTTGACGCTGGTCGGCCAGATTCCCTGGAGCTCGAACTATACGCTCCTGGGTTATATCGAAGAGGGGCCGGAACACGTGGCCGTTGTCTACAAGCCCAACCGGGGGGAGCGGCCGCTGTGGGACTTTCCCACCGGTACATTGGCCCGTCGCGAGGTTGCCGCCTATCTGGTCAGCCGGGCGCTGCGCTGGAACCTGGTCCCGCCGACCGTGTTGCGCCGTGGCCCCTACGGCCCCGGCTCGGTCCAGCTCTTCGCCGATGCCGATCAGGAAGCGCACTTCTTCACCTTCCAGCACGACCCGGCGTTTCGCCACGTGTTGCAGGCCCTGGCCCTTTTCGACATCGTCTGCAACAACGCCGACCGCAAGGCGGGCCATTGTCTGGCGCTCGCTCCGGGCCGCATCGTGGCCATTGACCAGGGGCTTTGCTTCCACGTCGAGCCGAAGCTGCGCACCGTGATCTGGGATTTCGCGGGCCAGCGCATTCCGGCCGACCTGCGCGGGGACCTGCACGCGCTGGCCCGCGCGTTGAACGACGAGGATTCGGAGCTGGTGTCCGGGCTGAGCAGCTTGCTCAGCCCGGACGAAGTGGCCGGCACGCGACGCCGGCTTGCGGAGCTGCTGAAGGCGGGCCGCTTCCCTGCCCCGCCCGAAGATCGGCGGCCCTATCCGTGGCCGCTGGTGTAACCCCGGTGCAACACCCTCTCCGCCGGCGAGCTACTCTTCCTCTACCGGCCGCCGCGCCTGTTTGATGCGCGCGCGGGCGCGCTTGGCGGCGAGCCGCGCCTGTTTGGCCGCGCGGCCGGGGCGGGTAGGGATGCGCGGCTTGGGCGGCTTCAGCGCGGCCGCCAACAGATGGCGGAAGCGCTCGGTCACATCCAACCGGTTCTCGAGCTGGCTGCGCGTGGCCGCCGAAACGAGATGCAATACCCCATCGCCGTCTATGTAGCCGGCCAGGCGGGCCAGGATGCGCGCCCGCTGTTCGGCCGTCAGAGAGGGCGAGTGCGCCACGTCGAAGAGCAGCTCCACGCGCGTCTCGCTGCGGTTGACGTGTTGCCCGCCCGGGCCACTCGAACGGCTGAAACGGTAATGCAGTTCCTCCGGCGGGATGGCCAGCCCCGGCGTGATCGGCAGCGCGAAACCGGCCGGCGCCTCAGATGCGGCCATGATCGTCGCGCTCCAGCGCCAGGAGAAAAGCCAACACGGCCGCGTTCACCGCTTCGGGTTGGTCAATGTTGCTTGCATGTCCCGAGTCGGCAATGGCAACGAACTGCGCGTGCGGCAGTTGTCGGCGCAGTCGCTCCTGATAGACGCGGGGCACGATGCGATCATTCTCGCCGGCGATGATCAACGTCGGTTGGGTGACGCGGCGGAGCCGGCGGCCGGGCCGGAAGCCCAGGACGGCCAGCGTGGCCCGCCGATAGGCGTGCGCGTCGTTGGCGGCCAACCGTCGCATCGTCAGGTCGCGCAGCACGGCGAGCTGCGCGTTGGGGAAGAGATCGGCCGCGATCCGGCCGGCCGTGTCGGCCATGTTCGGCGTCCCCAGCACCGAGCCGCGACGCCGCAAGAGCGTGCCGAGCGCGTGCAACGGCGGCGGCCACAGGCCCGGAAACGTGTTGATCAGCACCAGGCTGCGCACCAGGGCCGCACGCTCTATGGCCAGTTGCTGGACCACCAGACCGCCCAGGCTCAGGCCCAAAACGTGCGCAGGCGCCAGTCCCAGTTCCTCCAGCAGCTGCGCCACATCGTTGGCGAACAGCGCGATGGAATAGCGGCCGTCCGGCTTATCGGACAGGCCGTGACCGCGCAGATCGGGCAATACACACAAAAAGTGCGGGGCGAAGGCCGGCAACTGAAGCATCCAGTCGTCGGCGCTGGAGCCCAACCCGTGCAACAACACGAGCGGCGTCTTCCCTTCGCCCCACAGCTCATAGCGCAGGCGTATGCCATTCACCGTTCGGTAAGGCATAGGCGTCTCTCCGCTTAGGCCGCCACCATCGCCAGCTCGCCGAACACCTCCTGATACTCGACCGCGCGCTGATGGCGGAATTGTTGCGTGTACAGTTTATAATAATGTCCGCGTTTCCGCAAAAGCTCGGCGTGCGTGCCCATCTCCGAGATGCCGCCGTTTTCGATCACCAGGATGCGATCGGCCCGCTTGATGGTCGAAAGGCGATGCGCGATGACGAACGTCGTGCGCCCCCGCATCAGTTGCTCCATGCCGCGCTGGATCAGCGCTTCGGTGACGGTATCTACCGAGCTGGTCGCCTCGTCCATGATGAAGATCTCCGGCCGGGCCAGGATGGCACGCGCCAGGCTGATGAGCTGCTTCTGGCCCACCGAGAGCCGGTTGCCGCCCTCGCCCACCTCGGACTCATACCCCTTTTCGAGCGTGATGATGAAGTCGTGCGCGCCGGCCAGCTTCGCGGCCTCTTCGATCTCCGCGTCGGTCGCGTCGAGCCGGCCATAGCGGATGTTCTCCCGGATAGTGCCCGAGAAGAGGTGCGGCGTCTGCAGCACCACGCCCAGCCGCGAGTGGATCGCGTGCAACGCCAGTTCGGTGTAATCGCGGCCCCCGATGCGGATGACGCCCGCTTTCGGCTCGTAGAAGCGACACACGAGATTGACGATGGTTGTCTTGCCGCCGCCCGTCGGCCCCACCAGCGCGATCGTCTCGCCGGCCTTCACCTTCAGGTTGAAGTCGGTCAACACCGGCTTACCCTCTTCGTACCAGAAAGAGACATGCTCGAACTCAATGTCGCCCTGAATGGTGCCGGGGTCAACGGCCCCCGGCCGGTCGGTCACCTCGGGTTGCGCATCCACCAGCGAGAAGCTGCGCTCGGCCGAGGCAATGGCATGTTGCATGTCGGCATAGACGCGCGCCAGATCCTGGATCGGCCACATCATAAACGTCACGTAGGAGATGAACGCCTGGATGCCGCCGATCGTCAGGCCGCCGTAGCCGGCCTGCAAGCCGCCGTACACCACGATGCTCCCCACCGCCACGGCCGAGATGATCTGCACCGCGGGCAGGAAGAGCGCCGATAGCCACGCCGCGCGGTAGGACGCGCGATACATGTCGCTGGCAAGCACGCTGAACTCATCCAGGTTCGCCTGCTCCCGGCCGAGCGCCTTCACCACCCGCACGCCGGTGATGTTCTGGTTGTACTCGCCGGTGATCTTCGAGTTCAACTTGCGCACGTTGCGGTACTCTACCAGAATGCGCTGCTTAAACCATACCGCCACCACCAACAGGATCGGAATCAGCGCCAGCACGATCAGCGCCAGCCGCCAGTTGATCATCAGCATGAAGGCCAGCGAGCTGACCACGCTGATGATGGCCCACGTGACGTCCAACATGCCCCACGTGACGAGCTGCGCGATGCGCTCCGAATCGGAGGTTACGCGCGACATGATCCAGCCGACCGGCGTGCGGCTGAAATAGGAAAACGACAGGTCTTGAAGATGATCGAATAGCTTCTTGCGCAGATCGTACTGGACGCGTTCGCCCAGGATGCCGGCCAAAAAGATGAAGCCCAACACCAGCGCTGCCTGCACGATCACCAGGCCGCCGTACATGGCCACCGTCTGGTAGAGCACGGTCGTATTGCGCGGGATGAGCGCGTCGTCCACCATGCGCTTGGACAGGAGCGTGAAGACCGAGTCCAGGAACGCGGTCACGGTGATCGTCAGCAGAAAGCCCACGACCCACTTCCAATGCGGCCGCAGCAACCCCAGCACGCGGCGCAGCGTCCCGCCGTTGAAACGGGTGGTGAATTCTTCTTCTTCGAACTGGTAATTGTCTGCCATGTCTAACCCCTAATGCCGTCCGTCCCCCGAGATCGTCAACTCTTCCGCCAGCTCGCTTTCGATGCGCGCCTGGAGGTCGTAGATCTGGCGATAGAAACCCTCTTGGGCCACCAGCTCCTCGTGCGTGCCGCGCTGGATGATGCGGCCCTTATCCAGCACGATGATCTGATCGGCATTCATCAGGCTCTGGATGCGATGGGCGATGATGAAGGTCGTGCGACCCTGCATCAGGCGCTCCAGCGCGGCGCGAATCTCGGCTTCGGTCTCGGTATCCACCGACGAGGTGGAATCGTCCAGGACCAGGATGCGCGGGTTCTTGAGCAACGTGCGCGCGATCGCCACGCGCTGGCGTTGCCCGCCCGACAGGGTGACCCCCTTTTCGCCGACGAGGGTGTTGTACCCGTCCGGGAAGCTAAGGATCACGTCGTGGATCGCCGCGGCCCGCGCCGCCGCCTCGACCTCTTCGTCGGGCACGTGGCGGCCCACGCCATAGGTGATGTTGTCGCGGATCGTGCGCGAGAAGAGGAACGGCTCCTGCTCGACAATGCCGATCTGTCGGCGCAGATATTCCCGCGGATACTCCTTGATGTCCACGCCGTCGAGCGTCAGCCGGCCCGACGTGTAGTCGTAGAAGCGCGGCAACAGGTTGACCAGCGTCGTCTTGCCCGAACCGGTGGCGCCTAACAAGGCCACCGACTGGCCGGGCGCCACGTAAAAGCTGATCTCCTGGAGCACCGGATTGTCCGCGTCATAGCCGAACGACACGCGGTCGAACTCGATCTCGCCCCGCACGTCGCCCGCGGGCCGATAGCTGCCCTCGGTCAACGGCTCGCGCTCCTGGCTGAGCACCTCGACAACGCGGCCGTAGGAGACCATGCCGGTCGAGGTCTGCACGATCAGCCGGCCCAGGTTGCGCATCGGGAAGATCAGCCACACGATCAGGCCCGCGTAGGCCAGATAGGTGCCCACGGTGATCGTGCCGTTGATCGCCATCAGCGCGCCGACCGCGAAGCCGAGCAACATCTGCAACCCACACAGGATGTCGGAGCTGGGCCAGAAGAGCGCGTGCATCGTCAACAACCGCTTGCCGCGCAAGAACTTGGCCCAGTTCTCCTTCTCGAACTTCTGCCGCTCATACTCCTGTCGGGCGAAGGCCTTCACCACCCGCACGCCCGTCAGGTTTTCCTGCAACACGGTAGACAGGGTGGCTTCCTGTTCCTGGTACTTCTCGTAAGCCTTCGCAACCCGCTTGAAGAAGAAGATGGACATCGCCACGATGAGCGGAATGACCACGACCGACACCCAGGCCAGGGTGCGATTGAGTCGCCAGATCGCCGCGAAGTTGATGCCGAAGAGCAGCACGATGCGGCCCACCCCGATGGCCTGATCCGCGAAGAAGCGGCGGATGGCATCCACATCGGAGGTGGAGCGCTGGATCAGCTCGCCGGTCTGCGTCTTATCGTGATAGGCGAACGTCAGCCGCTGAATGTGGTCGAACATGTACATGCGCAGGCGCAGGGCAATTCCCTCGGCCGTGAGGGAGGCCAGCCGGCCGCTGAGGAACGAGAAGCCGCCCTCCAGCAGCGCCAGGCCGACGAAGCCCAATCCCACCAGGAGCAGGGTCGTCACAGCGGCTTCTTTGCCCAAGACGTTGTCCACGAAATGACGCAACAACAGATAGGTGCTGGTCTTGGCCAGCGCCGCGATGGCCAGGCTGACGGTGGCCGCGAGATAAAGCCCCCGATAGCCGGTGAGCATCCGCCAGAGGCCGAGCAGACGATTGGACGAGATGGCGTTTTTGAGATCGTAAGGCGCGGGAACGATGACAGGCGCCATGGACATTACCTCCGCAAGGTGAGCAAACCGTGATTCCGATAGGGCGCGGCAGGCGATTCGTCGGAGAAGTCCCTGCCGCGCGGCGCGCGCTTCAGGGGATGGTTGGATTGGGCTGAACCGACAAAAAAGCCACGAGCCGCGTCGAGCTGCGCCGGCTCATGGCCTGGAGCGACCGGTAGGACCGACCGAGATGGTCAGGCGTGCGGGGCCAGGACAGGGCGCGGCGAGCGGGACGGCCGTCCGTTAGAGCAGATATTCCACATTGCGCTCGCCTCCTTTCACAAGATCGCGCCTCACCGAGGCGCAAACTCTTTATACTCGACAACAGAGAATCTGTCAAATCGGCGGTAAACCTTGTTTTAGCGCCCATGTGCCAGGCACTTCAGATGTGCACGGTCCCCACCCCTAACCCCGCCCCCGCAAGCGGGGGCGGGGAAGTCCTTCTATTGCGGGGTTTTGGGGCCGCTTTGCGGCCC
>JBBIKA010000007.1:0-47304 GCA_037445695.1 Chloroflexota bacterium | reverse complement strand
CGCCGACCCCCACCGCGACCTCGACGCCGACCGCGACCTCGTCTTCTTACTCGACGCCTACGGCTACCAGGACCGCGACCGACACGCCGACGCCGACGGCGACCGGCACACCGACCGCTACGCCGACGCCGACCGACACGCCGACGCCGACCAGCACGCCGACACCGACCAACACACCGACGCCGGGGATCTATTTCAATCCGGGCGTATGTGTTTCCTGGTATTGGCCTGACGGACGAAGCTACACGAGTTGTAGTCGCGGGTTGTTCTGGGGCGAGCCGAAGCGGGTTTGGCTGCCGCTGGTGCTGCGCTAGGGGGAAGCCAAGGATGACGGTCCAAGAGGGCTCAGTGTTGTGTCGGCGCTACCGGTTGCAAAAGCTGATCGGTCGCGGGGGCATGGCCGATGTGTACCTGGCCTTCGATGAGGAACGCCAGGCCTCGGTGGCCATCAAGGTGTTGCACGGCCATCTGGCGGCAGACCCTGAGTTGCTCCGGCGCTTTCGGGACGAGGCGGCCGCGCTGGAGAGACTGGACCACCCCGGCATCGTGCGCCTCTATGGTCTGGAGGAGGCGGACGGTCAGGCGTTCATCGTCATGGAGTACGTGCCCGGCACCACCTTGCGGGAGCTGCTGGAGGCCCGGCCGGGGCCGTGCGATCTGGCCGAAGCGAGCCGCATTTTTCACGATCTGTGCGGTGCGCTGCATTATGCGCACCGCAAGGGGATCGTGCACCAGGATCTCAAACCCGCCAACGTTATTTTGACTCCTGACGGTCGGGCGATGCTTGCCGATTTCGGCATTGCGCGTGCTCTGGGCAGCGCCGGTGTGAGCGAGTTGGCGATGGGCACGCCGGCGTACATGAGCCCGGAGCAGATACGGGGCGAGCCGGTCGGTGCTGCCGCCGACATCTACAGCCTGGGCGTGCTGCTCTATGAGATGGTGGCGGGTCGGCGGCCGTTCACCGGCAGCGAGCCTGGGCTCGCGGGGGCCGACACCGCCGGTCGGCTGCAGGAAGCGCACCTGTCGTTGCCTGCGCCTGATCCGGGGCGGTATAAGGCCGGCTTGCCGCCGAAGGCGGGTGCGGTCTTGCTGCGTGCCTTGGCCAAGCGACCGGATGACCGGTGGCCCGATGTGTTGAGCTTTCGCACGGCGTGGGATGCTGCTGTCGGCGCCAAGGCGGATGCCGTTCAGATGACGTGGGAAGGGGGGCGGTCTCCTGGGCGGCCGCCAGGGTCATCGGCGGCGCGGCGAGGGCTTTGGGGCCTCGGATTGGTGGGAGCGGCGGTTGCCCTGGCTGCGGCCGGCTATATGGCGGTCAGCCTGTGGCAGCGCGGGGCGCCGAGCGCCTCAACGCCTCGTGGGGGTATGGAAACCGCTACGGAGCCGCCATCGTCGCGCTCTGCGTCCTCCTTGCCGACTGCGTCTCCGCGTACCAAGCCGGCTCAAGGTGGCGGGGTGGTGGTGGTCGGCGGGTCGGAGGCGCCGGCCGGCCCCACGGCGGCTCCGCAAAGCCTGGCCGGTAGCGGTCAGGGTTCAGCGGCCGTGCTGACGCGGCCCGTTGCTGCGCCGACCCTGGCCCCCACCTTTACCCCGGCGCCGGCTGAGACCCCGATTCCGACCGCGACCGCAGCGCCGACCAGGGCGCCGGCCACTGCCGGCCCGGCCGTCAAGTCACCGCCTACGCTGACACCGGCGGCCCCCAGGAGGGGGAACACCGCCGGCGATGTCACTCTACTGTGGCCGGAAGCCAACACGACGTTGCAGGGTCGCGTCACATTTGCCTGGCAGAACATGGCCGGCTTCTCCCTGGGCCCGGGCGAGCAGTACGAACTCGTCTTCTGGCTTGCGGGCCAGGATGGGCTGCGGGATGGCCGCAGCCCAGTGGGCGCTTCGACCGACACGCTCGTCTCCGTGGATATGGCCATCGTAGAGCAGCTTTTCGGCCGGTCTGCACGGCAATTGATGTGGGGAGTGCGCCTGTGGGGGCCGACGGGCGCCGTGCGCATGCTATCGGAAGGCCGGCCGTTCACCGTCGCTTTCCCCGGCGGGGAAACCGCGCCGAAGCCGGTCCCGCCCGCAGATTGACCGATGGGGTGTTACACCGCGATTGGCCCGGCCTCTCATCTGATCGTGATACCTGGGCCGGGAGGGTTTGCCTGATATGGAGCGGCTGGCCCTCTATTTTCTTGACCTGGATGTCCAAATCGAACTGGATCCTCGGCGGAGACTGGTTTTTGGCGCTTCCGAGACCTGTGACGTTGACCTGCGCCGGTATCTGCCCGAGCAAGGGATCCGCACCGTCTCGCGGCGGCATTTCGAGATCGCGTTTGTGCGCGGGGAGGGATATATCATCACCGATTTGCACAGCCTCAACGGCACGCGCGTGAACGGCTGCCTCTTGCCGCCAGGTGAGCCCCGCTTCCTGCGCGACGGCGATACGGTGATGCTGGCCGAGAACCCGCACTTCCTGATGCGCGTGTGTTGTGATCACTCGGAGCAAACCGAGTTTATCTTCCCGCCCGCAAAGAGCGAGCCGTCGCAAGCTGTTGAACAAGGGAGCGGGCAGCTCTACCTGGCCGCGGACGGGCGGTTTGTCCTGGACGGTATTCCGGTGCCGCGGCATCATCTGACCGCCCTCGAGGAGAAGCTGTTGCTCTATCTCTACGAGCGGTCGGGCCGGGTGTGCAGCTACGACGAGGTGATCCGCGATGTGTGGGGCTACGCCCGTTATGATGATGTGCAAGATAGCACCGTAGCCAAGACCGTAAGCAATCTGCGCAAGAAGCTGGATGACATCTCGCCCGGTGCCGGCCAGCGTCACCTGCGCACCGTCCGCGGCCGCGGGTTGATGTGCACGCCGGTTTAACAAAGCTCGGGAAGTTTTCAGATACTTTTCCAGATATCTTCAAGATTTTGTGTGCTGGCCATGTTATGATTCAGTTGTGCTGATCGCCTTCGCTTGCGTTGGTGCGTTTCAGAAGGAGCTCTCTATGGCTGATGAGATCCGGGCCGACTATCCTCGCTTGCGCCAGGTTGCGGCGCAGTTTGTCAACCACGCTAACGCCGTTCGCCAAGTTCAACAGCGCATCCAGCGCAGCTCACAAGATCTTCAGGGAGCCTGGACAGGCCGCGGATCGCAAGCTTTCTTCGCCGAGATGACGACAGAAGTCCTGCCGGCTTTGCAACGCCTGAGCAGTGCGTTGTACCGGGCCCAGGCGGTCACTTTGCAGATCGGCCAGGTTTTGCAAGCGGCCGAAGAAGAAGCGGCGCGGCCATTTCGCACGCAAGGCGCGGCGCCGGATGCGTTAAATCCTGCGACAGGCCCTTCTCTCTGGCGCCCCTTCATTGACCTTGCCAAAGGCACACTGGATACCATAGATCGGATCAAAGGTGTGGTGCCGATTCCGGCAGCCATGCTGCTGGCGTTCGGCTTGCGGGCCGGCACATCTTACCCCGGCCAGGTACTGGTACGGGTGCCGCAGTTGCTCCGGGACCTGGGGATCAGTGCACGGATGCTGAAGGAATGGGCCGGCGTATCGGGATATCTCACCCATATCAAAGCGGCCAATATCGCGACGCACATCGGCAAGATGGCAAAGACGGCGATTGTCGTGGATGCCCTGATCTCGGCCGGCAAAGGGGTCGTAGCGGTGGCCGATGTGTGGGATCGCCATGGAGCTGAGTATGCCGGTTACGATCTGAGCCGCAATATCGCCGCCCGCACCGTGGATGCCGGACTGGCATTGTTGCCGGTCGGGACGGAATTCGTGGGCGGAACGACCGGTACGCTGGCAGGTGCCAAGATCGGTATGTTGATCGGTTCTGTTGGCGGTCCGGTGGGGATGGCCGCCGGCGGGATAGTCGGTGCGATGGTCGGAGGGCTGGCAGGCGATTGGGTGGGCGGGAAGGCCGGAGAAGGCGCTGCCAATCTCCTCGCAGAGCAAGGCGTTCGCCATCGGATGATTGATTTCGTAGACGATGCGTTCGTGCGGCCGGTGACGGATGCGGTCAGGTCTTCGGCCGAGGCGGTGGGATCGTGGTTCACCCCGGCCCCGGCGCTGCAAGGTGGCGGAGGCGCCTGGTGATTTGCATTGCAGGGGATGGATCAAGTGTGGCACAGCCGGTGATCATCCGGAGTCGCCGGCGGAACCGGATGTGGTTGGCGTTGGGCGGCCTGGCCTTTATGGCCGTTGGCCTGTGGATGCTGTCTGCGGAACCTCCGGCCGATTCACTGCTCGGCTGGTCAACCCCGGCCGGCAGGGTTTTACAGCCGGTCGTCGGCATGCTGGCAGTGGCTTTCGGCGGCGTCGCCCTGGGGATGTCCGTTTTGGTCACGCTACGTCCCCTTCTGGTGCTTTATCCCGATCGTGTGGTGGATGTTCACCGGAAGCTGGTCATTCCCATGGCTGAAATCTGCTCGATCAAGGCCGTCAGCACACGGGGCTTTTTCGCCGTGCGCTGGCTGGAATGCGAACTGTCTCACCCGGTCGAAAGCGCGCAGAGGTTGTCGCGCCACGACCCTAAGCTGATTTTTAATCTGACCCTTGCTTCCGAAAACGACTTTGTGAAGGCTCAGAGATTCATCCAAGACCGCTTGGACCGGCTCGCGAGAGAGGGGCAAAAAAGGTGATCACATTCAATTTATCCATCGAGGAAGTGGCGTTTGCGCTCGGGCATGTGGGGGGCGCGGATACGGCGGCCGGATTCCTGTCCACCCTGATCGGCGAGCGGCCGGCGGATGAGCTGACCGGCCGCCTGACGGCAGCCGGCCATTCGTTGTTGGCGCGCGGCCTGCTTGCCCTGGCACCATCGGCAGCCGAGGCGACCCTGGCGCCCGCGCTGCGGCGCGCCATGGAAAGCATGGTGCGGGGCGAGGATGTCCTGCGCGTCACGGTGACGCCGCCGGACGGCGAACAGGTTGTCTCTTTTTTCAGGATGGACTCAGGCGCCCTCCGGCACGAAGTGAAACAGGGAGTCGTGTCCGAGCTCGTCTTGCTCGAAGATGCTGCGTCGGTGCAGAGGGCGGTTGCCGACCTGGTGGCGCCCGCCGATCTGAGGCCAACGGCCACCGGACCGGCAGGGCGTATTGCGGCCGCGCAATTGCGAGAACTGCGCCAAAAAGCCAATACATCCTCGCCTGCGGAGCTGGCGTCCTGGCTGGCCGGGACCTTGCCGCCCGATCTCGCCCTGGAGATCGGTGCCGTGATGTGCGATGCGTCGGCGACCTGGAGCGCGACCCTGCGGCTGTTGACCAACGAGATCGGCACCGTCGAGGCGAACCGCGGCATTTTCACGGTCTTTGTGGCGGAGAAAGGCTGGCTGTTCGACATGAGCGGCGATCCAGCGCAGGCGCAAGCCGAGGTGTATCCCCTGGATCGCAGTAGCGCCGCCGCGGCCGTCGCCCGCTTGATGACGGCCTGAGCGCGAAAGGAGGTGGTCAAGGGCGAGGGAACGTGGTTGACCGATGTAGATCGGATGTTGTCAATCTTGTCCAGAAGGAGGTTGTTTCCATGGCAGATGAAATCCGCGTAGATTATCGGCAACTGTCTCAAGTGGCCAGCCAGTTTTCGCGCCAGGCCACGGCGATCAATCAGATGCGCCAGAGGGTGCGAAGGAGCATGAGCCAGTTGCGGGGCTCCTGGATCGGCAAGGGCTCCGATCAGTTCTTCGCCGAAATGGACGATAAGGTGCTGCCCGCTACAGAGCGATTGTACAAGGCCTTGCAAGAGGCCAGTAGCGTGACCAAGCAGATCGCGCAACTGGTGCAGCAGGCCGAGCAGGATGCGGCCGCACCGTTCCAGGCGCAGTGAGCAGCGTACAGGCAGGACATGAGGAGGCTACCATGGCTGAAGTCAGCAAGATCAAGATGGAATATGCCCGCATGGAAGAGATGGCGCGCACTTTCCAGCAGGGCTCCGAACAGTTGAAAGAGACGCTGGCGCAAATGCAGAGCATCGCCAATACCCTGGAGGATGGCGCTCTGTTGGGCCAGGGAGGTGCGGCCTTCGTGGACGCCATTCGCAACAAGCTGTGCCCCGCCATCAGTCGGCTGGAGCAGAAATTCCAGGAGCTGCAGCGGGATGTCGTCGGCGCCATGAAAGATATGCAGGCGGCCGACCAGACATCTACGAGCATTATGGGCTAAGCTAGTGGGAGGCGCAAGATGATCGGCAAATTGCTTCGTTTTGCACGACAGGTGGTGGCGAACGTCTCCGCCCAGTTGAACCAACAGTTTAATATTGTCGAGCAGGCGGCCATGGCTCCCTTGCGCGCAATCGTGGGACAGGTGACCGGCGGCGTCTGGCGGGGCGATGGCGCCAATAAGTTCGTCGAAGAGATCACCAAGATGATGATCCCTGGTGTGGGCCAGGTGGGCACCCAGATCAGGACGCTGAACGGCAATCTTCAGCGTGCGGCAGCCGTCATGGAGCAGGCGGATGCCCAGGTGACCTCGTTGGTCCGCGGCCTGGCCGACACCTTCGGTGCCATCTACTAATCAGAGAGGAGGTTCCCGATGGCCGAACAGGTATACATGGACATTCCGGCAGTCAGGAATATCGCCAACACCTTGGGCCAGGTCAGCGATACCTTGAAGGCCGTAGCCAAGACACTGGAGGCACTGGCCAACATCTTGAAGAGCACCGCCTTTGTGGGCTTGGTCGGCGGCGCCGCCGTGCTCCATGTCATCGAGACGGTGAAGCCCTATATCATTCGAGTCGCCGAGAAGTCCGCCGAATTGAAGAAAGATGTCCTGGATTCGGTCGCGGCGTTCGAGCGCGGGGATGCGCAAGGAGCGACGCGGTTCTATTAAGAGTGTAAGGGTGACGGAACATTGCCCGGCCGATAGCCCATCCGCAGGGCCTGCGCGCGATGGGCTTTCGGTCGTGCAAGTCAGAGGATCAACGTCATGAAACAAGTCTGCCTGCAATGCGGCCGTGTCTCTGCGGCGGGCGACCTTTTCTGCCAGGAACTGGATTGCCCGGCCGAGAGGTCGCCCACCATTCTCGATCCCGGCGATTGGTTCGGCGATATCGAGATCGTCAAGCCGGTGATCGTCTTGCGTTCGGGGGTGCTGTACGAAGCGTGTCGTCAAAAGAAGAAGGTCTATCTGAAGGTAGCGCATCCTGGGCCGGAGAACAAAGAACGGCTCAAGCGCGAGGCCGAGTTCCTGCAAGCGCTTCAGGTGCGCAAACTGCATCAGCCGACCTTGCCCTATTTGCTTCCTCCTTACGTCAACACCACGATCGTGCAGGATCCGTACGGCAAGACGATGTTGCGCGGCCATCTGCTTTACTATACCCTCTTCGAGTACTTTGAGGGGCAGCCGCTGCGCCATGTGTTGCAGCGCAACCCGCAGCTCTGGATCAACCATGTCGGTTGGCTGGCGATGACGTTGGCCCTCACGGTCAATTACATGCATTCCCAGGGGCGGTTTCATTTCGGCTTGAGCCCCGATAGCCTGTTGGTCCGCTTCGACGAGAAGCCCAGCGCGCCGCGCATCCTGCTGTTCGACCTGGGCGTGATTACCGATAAAGACCATCTGCGCCAGGACTGGTATCCGTCTGTCGTGTTGCCGGCTTACCTCGCGCCCGAGTTGGTAGATGCTCGGCCCGCCGAGGTCGCGCCGAGCTATCGTCCCGACGTGTATGGATTGGGCATGGTCCTCTACGAGCTTTTGGTCGGCGAGCCGCCCATTCCGTTCCGGCTGCGCAACGACGACGATGTGTTGCGGGCCGTCGTGCGCGGGCAACGGGTGACGATGTATCGCCTTGAGGATGTGCGCACAACCGCGCAGATCGCCCAACAGGCAACCAGTCTGCGGCCCGAAGAGCGCCAAGCCTCGGCTCATGAGTTCGCCAAACAACTGCGCGCACTGTTCGGCGATGTGCCTCCGCCCAGGCGTAGCCCTTGGCCGAGTCCCGCTACGATCTTTTTGGCCGTGATCGTCTTGCTGATCATTGCCTTCCTGATCGCGTTGGCCGTGATGCTTAGCAGCGCCGGATAGGCCAGGAGGATCGGCCGATGAATCGCCAATCTTTGTTGATAGATCGTCCGCCGCGAATTCAACCGAAATTACCGATCGAGACCATCGAGATCCCGGCCCCGCCCCAAGAGGGGCCTTCTGCCCTGGCGCAATTGCTCCAGATGGGATTGCCGCTGGTCACCATGTTGGCCTTTGTCTTCATGATGGTGTTCTCCGGCGCGCGCAGCACGCCCTGGATGGTGTTGCCGATGGTGCTGATGGTGCTCTCATCGGCGGGAATCGCCATTTATAGTTATATTAAAGAGAAACGCGACCGGGCCGCTGCCGAGGCTGCATACCAGCAACGCCTCATCGAGATGAATCGCGATATGCACAATTACCATGATCAGCAGCGGCGCTTTTATACCTACAACTACCCCGACCGATCTGCCCTGGCACGCATGATCCGGGATGCCCGCTGGGAGATGGATAAGCATGAGCGCACGCTGCGGGGACATACCCGCCTGTGGGAGCGTCGGACGACCGACGACGATTTCGGCGTCCTCCGCCTGGGGATGGGCACCCTGCCCTCGACCGTCACCTATGTCCTGAAGAGCATGGAGTTGCACGATGATCCCCTCACGCGCGCCGCGCTTAAGTTGCAGGAGGATTCCCGCTTTGTCGAGCAGATCCCGGTGATCATCTCCCTGCGCCCCCCGCGCCAGGAGCCAGGCGCCGGCCATCAGGAGAAGGCGCAGGAGGAAGAGGCGAAGGCCCGCGCCGAATGGTGGCGGATCACGCCGGCCGTGCATGCGCTGGGCATCGCCGGCGAACGCACGGCAGTCTACCAACATGTGCGCAGCCTGCTGGCGCATTATGTGGTTTTCCACGCGCCGTCCGATGCCCGGCTCTATATTCTGGCCCCTCGTCAGGCCGAGTGGGCATGGGCGCAACAGTTGCCGCATTGCCTCGGCGATGAGAATGCCCAGCAGCTTTGTTTTCTGGATGCCGTCGCCGCGGCCGAAGAGGGCGATGGCCGGCCTGGCAGCCCGGAAGAGGAAAAGCCGCTGCCGCGCTTCCTGGAGTCCATTCGCAAGACCCTGGCGCAACGCAAGCTGCAACTTCAGGCGACCAATGATGAAGGCGGCGCCCGGGGAGATCCGACCTTGCCCCATCTCCTGGTCGTGGTTGACCTGCTGGATGTGGCCCCAAGCACCGATCCTTTATTCAATCATTTGGAAGGCGAGGCAGCCATCTCGATCTTGTTGGCCGAAGGCGCCGCGTTGGGCGCCTCGGTGATCTTTCTGGTCGGCGAACGCAGCAAGATCCCCAGCGGCTGTCAGGCGGTGATCGAGGTCGAACGTACGACGCCGGCCACGAATAGCCGACTGGCCGCGCTGGAAAGGCTACATTTTCGTTATGCCGAGACCGGCGTCAACACGTATCGCTATGTGGGCCAGGCCGATGCGGTGGTGGATCCGGCCGACATGGCCGACCTGGCCACCAGGTTGGCCGAGCTGAACGTGCGTCAGAGCTATGGCGGCAGTTTGCCCGCCACCGTGCCGTTCATGGAGTTCATGGGGTACCGCTCCCTGGAAGAGTTGGAGGCCGACGCCTGGCGACGGTGGCAGGCCAGCACACAACCCGGGCACGCCGATTGGCTGCGCGCGCGCGTCGGCGTGATGGGCGGCAATAAGCCGCGCACCTTGCATTTCTCGGCCAAGCGCGATGGCGTGCATGGCATGATTGCCGGCAGCACCGGCTCCGGCAAGTCGGAGTTCCTGATCTCCTTGATTACGGCGATGGCCGTCACTTATGACCCGACGGTGCTCAATTTCGTCTTGGTGGACTACAAAGGAGGCGGCGCCTTTCAGGCATTTCGCGACCTGCCGCACTGCGTGGATGTCATCACGAACCTGAGCCACGAAGGCGTCACCCGCATGTTCACCGCCATCCATGCCGAGCTGCAGCGCCGACAAAAGCTCAACGCCGATACCAACACCAAGAACATCGTCGAATATCGCAAGCAGGGCCTTCACCTGACGCACGCGCCTTATCCGTTCCTCTTTATCATCATTGACGAATTCGCGGAAATGATCGCCGACCGCGCGGAGTACAAGGCCCAACTCGAGAGCATCACCCGGGTCGGCCGGGCCCAGGGGGTATCGTTGATCTTGGCGGCCCAGCGCCCTACCGGCGTTACCGATCAGATGCGCTCGAACATCAAGTTCCGCATCTGTCTGCGGGTGGAGTCGGTCGGCGAGAGCCGGGAGTTGTTGCGGCGGGGCGACGCCGCTTTCCTGCCCGGCGGCATCCCGGGCCGCGGCTATCTGCAGGTCGGCAACGAGGAAGTAGATCTGATCCAGTTCGTCTACACGGGCGACAAATACGTGGATCCGCATCAGAAGCCGCAGGCGGATGTCATCTGGCCCGATCGTGGCGGAGCTTACGATCCGTCGTGGGATCAAGAACCTCCCGAGCTATATCGCGCCATCATCGCGGCGTTGAACAAACTGGCTGCGGCACGGGGCATCCCGAAACAGACCGCACCGTGGCCCGGCTTCTTGCCCGGACGATTGGCCTTGACGACCCCCTTGATCTCCCAGGACCCGGCGGTGAACGCGCTGACGTCAGAGCGCTACCTTGATCCCGAGGCGCTGGACTTGATCCTGTTGGGCGAGCCGCGCGAACCTGTTGAGGCGCTCAATTCGTCGGTGACCAAATGGCTCAATGATGGCTTCGGTTGGGTGGAGCACCTGAATTGGGAACGATACGCCTTGAGGCCGATCGTTGGACTGGTAGACAACCCATACGCGGCGCGGCAGTCGCCGCTGGTGGTGGATTTCTCCAGGGGACACGTGGCCGTTTTTGGGGCATCCGGTTGGGGCAAGACCACTTTTGTACGTTCGTTGGTTGTCAGCCTGTGCGCCACCCACTCGCCCGATTGTGCCCACGTCTATCTGCTGGACCTGGGGGGGCGCAACCTGGCCGCCTTGGCCGGCCTTCCTCATGTGGGCGCTGTGATCAATCCGGATGAAGAGGGCTATCAGGAGCGCGTGGAGCAGTTGTTCCGGGAGCTGAGCGATGTGGTAGATCGGCGCAAGGTGATCCTGGCCAACGCGGGCGTGGATAGCATCTTCAAATACAATGCATCGCACGGCGACGATCCGTTGCCCGGCATCGTCGTGGTCATTGATAACTTCGTCGAATTTAAGGAAACCTTCGGCGGCGAAAAGGAGAACGTCGAGACGCTCCTGGATCGCTTTGTGGCGCTGGCCCGCGAATCCAAACCTTATGGCGTACACTTCCTGTTAACAGCGAACCAACCGAATGCGCTTTCCACCCAGTTGTATAACATCTTCACCGAGCGCTTCGTGCTGAAGCTGGGCGACCCTGGTGATTATCGGGTGGTCCTGGGTGCTTCTGTGCCGGAGATAGCCGATATTCCGGGGCGCGGCTACATGAGCAGCGACCGCGTCCCCTTGAGTTTCCAGGTGGCCGTGCCAACCGATATCGCGCGCGGCGCCGATGAGAACAAGGATCTGGTGCATCTGGCCGACAGCATGCGGCGCTACATGGAACGCTCGGGGCGCACATATAAGAAGCCGTTCCCGGTGGGCGCCCTGCCCAAAGCGGTTCTGCTCAGACAACTGCTCGCGCGCGAGCACGGACTGACGCTCGATGACACCTTCCTGCCCGCGCTCAAGGAGGTTGCCCGGCGCAAGTGGGCCGAAAGCATTCAGCCTGCAAAGGCCGATTGGCTGGCGGTGACTTTTGGCTTGGTCGCGGGCGATCGGCCGCGCACCATGCATTTGGAGGCCAAACGGGATGGCGTGCATGGCCTGATCGCCGGGGGGACCGGCTCCGGGAAATCCGAACTGCTCATGACCGTTGTCGTCGGCCTGGCGCTGAACTATGATCCCAGCATCTTGAACTTTGTCCTGGTAGACTTCAAGGGCGGCGGCGCGTTTGCGCCCTTCGAGAGGCTACCTCATTGCGTAGATATCGTCACCAACCTGAATCGCGCCGGCGTCCAACGGATGTTTACCGCGATCCGAGCCGAGATCGAGCGTCGTCAGAAGCTGACCACCGAAACCGGCACCAAGGATATCATCGAATATCGGCGCCGCGGCTATCATCTGACCCATGCGCCGTTGCCGCATCTTTTCATCATCATTGATGAATATGCCGAGATGATTGCCGAAAGCCCGGAGTTCAAGGCCGAGCTCGACAGCATCACTCGGGTCGGTCGCTCGGCGGGCATCAACTTGCTGCTGGCATCGCAACGTCCGACCGGGATTACCGACCAGATGCGGGCCAACATCAAGTATCGTATCTGCTTGCGGGTCGAGGAGCCCGAAACCAGCCGCGAGCTGTTGCGGCGTTCCGACGCGGCGTTCCTGCCCGGCGGCATTCCCGGCCGCGGCTATTTGCAGGTCGGCAACGAGAATATCGAACTGTTTCAAGCCGCCTACACCGGCGAGACCTATGAGTATGCGAGTGTGCGCGAGGGGGAGCGCGCGCCCAGGTTCTATGATGTCATCGTGGATCTGGCGAACGAGCTCCTGGACGAAGCGCGCGCGGAACGACCCCATCCGCCCTGGCCGCCGTCTCTGCCGCGCGCGCTCACGTTGGCGGCCCCGTTGGCAGAGCGCTATTTTGCGCCGGGGCCCTTCGGCGGTTGGTGGCCAAAACAGGGACCGCCATTGTCCTTGAATGCCGGCGTGGCCGATTGGTTTGCCGGCCGCGGCACCTGGCCGGGCGTGGATTGGACGCAGCAGGCCATGCGCGGGGTGGTGGGGTTGGTGGATGATCCCTACAATGCCCGGCAATTGCCGTTGGTGGTGGATTTCACCAAGGGCCACGTGGTGATGTTCGGCGCTTCGGGGTGGGGCAAGACGACCTTCCTGCGCTCGCTGATCTTGAGCCTGGCGTGCACCCATTCCCCGGACGAGTTCCATGCCCACGTGCTCGACCTGGGGGGCCGCAACCTCGAGTTGTTGCGCTCCCTGCCGCACGTGGGCACGGTGATCCTGCCGGATGAGCCGGGCTATCAGGAACGCGTGCAGCAGTTGCTGCGCGAGTTGAACGAGATCGTTGACGAACGCAAACGGCTGTTTGCACGCGCCGGGGTCTCGACCCTGGCCGAGTACAACGCCGCCAACGGCGAAAGGCCGTTGCCGGCCATCCTGGTCGCGATTGATAACTTCGGCGAGTACATCGAGACCTTCGGGGGCGATGATAAGGCCGGGGAACAGAACAACCTGTTGGACGCGTTGGTGACCTTGATGGGACAGTCCAAGGCCTTCGGCGTGCATTTCGTTGTCACGGCCAGCCGGCTGAACGTCCTTTCGGGCAAACTCTATAGCCTGTTCACCGAACGTTACACGTTGCGGCTCGCCGAGGCCGATGACTATGCGGGCATCGTAGGCGGCCGCGTGGCCGAAGTCGAAGAGATTCCCGGCCGCGGGGTGACCCGGATAGATCGTCATCCTCTTGTCTTTCAGATCGCTTTGCCGATCGGCACTCCGGAGATTCCAGGCCGGCCGCGCGCGGAAGCCGAGACGATCCGCACCATCGGCAAACACATGGCCGCTTTCATCGCGCGCGCACCGCGGCGGTATCAGGAGCCGCTCCGCGTGGATGCGCTGCCCAAGACTTCCTCGTATCGCCAGGTCATCAGCGAAGAGTTCGGGCTGGCCCCGGGCCGTCCGTTCCTGGCCGAACTGAAGGCCGCCATGGCGCGGGCTTGGGCAGAGAACGCGGCACCAGAACATGCCGACTGGCTCAAAGTCACGTTGGGCATCAAATCGGGCCTGAAGCCGCGCACGTTGCATTTGGAAGCGAAGCGAGACGGCGTCCACGGCATCCTGGCCGGCGGCACCGGCTCGGGCAAATCGGAAGCCCTGATGACCATGATCGTTGGCCTGGCGCTCAATTACTCGCCGGATATCCTCAATTTCGTGTTGGTGGATTACAAGGGAGGCGGCGCTTTCAGGCCGTTCGAACGGCTGCCCCATTGCGTAGATATCGTGACCAATCTCAATAAGGCGGCCGTCAGCCGCATGTTCACCGCGATCAATGCCGAGATCCGGCGCCGCCAGAAGCTCAACGCGGATACCGGCACCAAAGACATCGTCGCTTATCGGCAGAAGGGCTTGCATCTTACGCACGAACCCTATCCGCATCTCTTCATCATCATAGATGAATACGCGGAGATGATCGAGGATTACGCCGAGTACAAGGCCGAGCTGGAAAGCATCACCCGCGTGGGACGTTCGCAGGGGATCAATTTGATCCTGGCCTCGCAACGGCCGAAAGGCGTTACCGACCAGATGCGGGCCAACATCAAGCTGAAGCTGTGCTTGCGGGTCGAGCAGACCGACACCAGCGTCGAGCTGTTACGGCGCCCTGATGCCGCGTTCTTGCCGGGCGGCGTGCCGGGTCGCGGCTATCTCCAGGTGGGCAATGACCCCCTGGAGTTATTGCAGATCTCTTACACGGGCGAGCCGCAACCCGACGATCGGCCCGTTCCGGTGCTCTGGCCTGAGCGACCGGAAGCGATCGCCGGCATTACGGCGGCCGAGGAGGTGCCCAAGTTTTATGATGCCGTTGTGACCCTGGCCGCCGAGTTGACGGCCGGCAAGATGGCGCGCAAGCCCTGGCCTGCCTTCCTGCCCAGGCAGATCAGTTTACAGACAAGGCTGTTCGATGCGCAAGCCGGCAGGTATGACGAGCTCAACCCTGCGGTAACCGATTGGTTAAATGGGGAGGGGGCGGGGCTATGGCGCGGCGTGGATTGGGAAGAGAGGGCGTTGCGGCCAACGGTCGGGCTGGTAGATGATCCGGCCGAGGCCCAACAATTCCCGTTGCGCTTCGACCTCACGCGCGAGCATCTGGCCGTCTTCGGCGATTCGGGCTGGGGGAAAACTTCGTTGCTGCGCACGATCATGGTGGACCTGGCCGCTACCCATGCGCCTGATGAGCTTCATATGTATGTCGTGGACCTGGGCGGCCACAACTATCGCAGCCTCGAAGCATTGCCCCATCTCGGCACAGTCATCTATGCCGACGAAGAGAGCTTCGAGGAGCGCCTCCAACGCTTGGTGGATAAGCTGACGGCATGGACCGATCAGCGCAGCCAGTTGCTGGCCGCGGCCGGCGCCGGCAACCTCTATGAGTACAACCGGCGCTTCCCGGCGCAGGCCCTGCCGGCCGTGTTGGTCATCATTGATAATTTTGCCCCTCTCCACGAGAACTACGAGATGTTTGTCGAAGCTGCCATCACGCCCTTGGTGCGGCGTTCGCTGGCGGCCGGCATCAGTTTTGTGGTCTCGGCCAATACGCCGAATAACATGCCGGGGCGGTTGCTGGCGCTCTTCGGCCAGCAGATCACTTTCCGACAAAGCAATCCCGATCGCTACCTGGATATCGTTGGCCGTGGCGCCATCGAAATAGACGAAATCCCCGGCCGCGGTTATGTCCGTCTCGGCCGACGCCCGCTCTTGTTCCAGGCCGCGTTGCCGGTCGGTGCATTGGCCGCGGAAGACGGACGAGATCCGCTGCCGGAGGCGGAAGAACTCCAACGCCTGGCCGTCAATATGGCCGCCGCAGCCGGCGAGGTGCGTCATCCGCCGGAGCGCATCGAGATCCTGCCGGAGATCGTGCCCTTACAGATCATGCTCGCCAAGGCGCCGGCCGTACGGCCCAATCGCATCGAGGCGGTGCTCGGCCAGAGCATCAATCTTCAACCGGCCGTGTTCGATCTCAAGCGGACCGGACTGCATTTCCAGATTGTGGGCCCGCCGGTCTCCGGCAAGACGACCGCGCTCTATGATTTTGTGTTGTCCCTGGCCTATCGCTATACGCCTGAGCAGGTGATGATGATCCTGGTAGATCCCCAACGCCGGTTCGCCGAATATGGCGGCCGGCATCGGCTGAGCGACCTGCCGCATGTGGTGGCCACAGTCAACGAGGTCCGCGAATTGGCCGATCTGGTACCCCGGCTCAAGGCCGAGGGTGAGCTGCTTGCCGCGCACACATCGCTGCGTGAGGTCTTCGTCTTGATAGATAATTACGATGATATCGCGGAGGAAATAGACCGCCAAGAGAATCTGGCTCAAGAGTTGGGAAGGCTCGCGCGACGATATGGTCGCGAAGGGTTGCATTTTGTGGTGGCCGGCTCGATGGAGAGCGGGACCAACGAATTCAAGCGGGCGATACAGGCCACCAACTTCGGCATCGGCTTGCGCACCCCGGGCGCCCTCGACGCTTTGCGCGTGATGCGCCTGCCGGCCGGTTTCCGCAGCGGCAAGGATCTGCCCGTCGGCCGCGGCTATGCGGTCAGATCGGGACAGCCGACCATGATTCAGGTTGCCAGTCCTTACGATGGTCTGAACATGCCGGACATCGAAGAGGAAGAGCGAACGGCCGCGGCTTTGGATCATTGGATCGAGCAGATCCTGGCCATGCATGCGGGGCCGAGGGCCGTCTGGTCGGCTCCACCCGAGGGGATGGAAGGCGGGCAGAAAGCAAGCCAGGAGGGCGAGGAGGCGACGCGGCCGGAAGAAAACCCCAGGCTTAAGCAGATGTTGCGTTTGTTGCGCCGGGCCATGTTATGGGAGACGCAGCGCCGCAACGAGCACCCGGAGGTTGAACCGCTCCTGCCCACTTTGCTGGCCCGCTATGAACCCGAGAAATGGGCCGATGAACAGGTTTTGCGCCAGGTGTTGACGGTGGTTCATCGGGAGATCAGCGGATTGGATGAAGAGCTATATCGGTCCATCTACGGCGATCAGCTCGACGATGATAGCCTGTTGATAGGCCTCGAAAACGGTTTGCCGGAGGCCGATGGCCATGAAGCCGAGAAGGCGTCGTAAAGAGATGAGCCAGGAGCAGCGCAATGACTCAAGCCCGCATTGAACTGTTCATAGATGTGTTCGACCAGGCCGCCCAGAGAGCCTTGGCGTTGGCCGATCTTACGCCGCCCCAGTTGGTCAAGGCGATCTTGCAGGAGTTCCATAGCCTGGAGTATTTGAGCGACGAGCCGGCAAACTACTACTTGGTAAAAGCGGAAAGCGGCGAACCGCTTTCCGACGAACAGCCCCTCAGCGCGCAGGTCCACCCGCAGGAGCGTCTGGCGTTAGTTGAACGCGAAGAGCCGCTTCCCGCCGGGACACATCGTCCTGCATGGCCGATCTATCTGCGGGAGATGCGCGAGGGGAAGGCCTTCAAGATCCATTGGTTGCCGGCCATCATCGGCCGGCACAGCGAGTCTCAACCCTACGATGAACGGGTTGCCGTGGATTTGCGTTCGTATCCCACGGGCTTGCGCGTCTCCCGGCGCCACGTCAAGCTCAGTGACGACGGCGAACGTTTTTATATCGAAAACATGGCCAATAATCCCGTCTTGCTGATTTCGACGCAACGGCCAGGCCCCCTTCAGGTGGAGATGAAACCGCAGCCGATTGCGGCCGGCGACATCATCCGCCTGGAGCGCAGCGGCATCGAGCTCAAGTTCATCGTGCGGAATCCGCCGGCCGAAACGGCCCCAGGAGCGGAGAGCCAAACCGGAGCCATCTCAGGAGCTTAGGAGGTTAGGACCTATGGCAGATCTCATTCAAGCGAACTACGAATCGCTGGCCGGAATTGCGCGGTCTTTCGCTCAACACGCGGCCAAAGTTCGTCACGTACAGGGCCGGCTGAACCGCCAGATGGCGCTATTGCGGCCCGCGTGGACCGGCAGAGGCTCTGAGGCGTTTTTTGCGGAGATGTCCGACAAGGTCTTGCCGGCCGTCCAGCGTCTGAGCGCCGCCCTGGCGGAGGCCGATCGGGTGACGCGCCAGATCCAGGAAATTTTGCGCCAAGCTGAAGAACAAGGGGCGACACCTTTTCGGCCGGATGCTGCGCATGGAACGATTGGCGGGCCGGACATGGAGTCGGGCATAACGCCGGGCGGCCAGGTCCCGATAGGGGGCACCGGGGGACCGGTCCTCGGCGATCTCCAGGATGGAGGGCCCGGCATGGGGGCCGGCGAGACGTTCCCGTCGGTTGACCGGGATGGCCTCCTTCCGAATGAATTCATCGGCAGGGAGGGCTTCGGCAACCCCGGCGATGGCTTCGGTGACGATGGCATCACGTGGCCTGGCGGCAGCGCGCGGGACGATTTCCTCGTCCCTGAGGACTGGCTCGCGCAAGTGAAAGAGACGTGGGATGACGGGTCCAGAGGCGGACTGGACAGCGGAGGCGTCGGAGGGGAAACCGGAGTCATCGGCGAGCGCCCGGGGACTGAGGCAACGGACGGCGCCGGCGGGGGCGGAACGGGAGGCGGTTTGGGCAGTGTTCCTGCGGTGGATCAGGCTACCGGCGGTGGCGCGGCCGGAGGTGAAGCGGCCGGCGCGCCGGGTTCGTTGGGCGGCACCGGCGCGGGCGGGGGCGAGGCGGCCGCTGCACCGGGCTCGGCGGGCGGTACCGGCGCCGGCACCCCCTCGGCGGCCGGCATGCCCTTTGGCGGGCGCGAGCCGTTCGCAGCAACTGACATGCTGCGCGGGCTGGAGGGAAGCCCGGCCAACGGCAATGCGGCCGGTTCGTTGCCTGCACCTTTGCGCTATCAGCCGGCTTCTGGCATCGCCGCCGGCACGGGCGCCGGCGGGAGCGATGCGCAGTCGGCCGGAGGCACCGTTGCAGCGGGCAGTGCACCAGAGGCCCCGGTCAGCCGGGTCAATCTGGGCATCCCGATCGGTTTAGCCGCGCTTGGCCCCCTGGTCGCTCTGCTGGGCAAAGCCATTCGCGATCGTTATGCCCAGCACTGAGCGCAGCGTTGGGCCGATATGACATAGATTCTGGCCGGAGGATATCTCATGAATGAAGATGCTGGTCGGCAGTTTTTCTCTGTCACTCTCTCGCGCGAGGAATTGCTGGCCGTTCTGGATGCTTTGCGCGCCACCACGATCCCGGGCCTGGAACGCGAGCCGTCGGGTTCGTTGACCCCTGAGCAAGAGGCCTTTGCCCTGGTGGTCGCCCGGCGCGCTCTGCTGGCGCGCAATTTGGCCCAGATCCAACCTGATGGCGCGTTCTTGTTTCACCGCGAACTGCTGCGCGCGATCGGGACATGTGCCTACGCCCAAAACTCTATCCTGGTCTATCATTGGCCGGCAGGAGAACAAGCGCCGCGCACGTTGTTCGGCCACATGCGCGGAGACGATGTCGTGACACATGCACGGCCGGGACCTGTTGTGCATCGCTTCACCTTGTTGCCGTCGCGCCGGGAATTAGCAGAACAGGTGTTGGCTTTTTGTGAGGTCAAGGACGCTACCCAGGCCACAGTTCTCGACTTCCTTGTGCCCCGCCAGGAGTTTGCCGATGCCCGTCAGTTGGCCGGCGTCGGCAACACCGGGGCTGCCACCGACACTCTGGTGACAAGCGGCCTTCCTGCGGAAGACGCTGCCAAGCTGGTGGCCGCTTGGGCCGCTTCCCCACGCGTTTCAGCTCTGCAAATCGTCACGCAACAGGGCAACCAACCAGCTCAGACGCAGGAGTTCACCTTGTTGCAGGACGGCCGTTATATCTGGTGGATCGCGCCGCAAGCGGACGCCGGCCCCAAGGGGCCGCTGCATGTGCGGACCATGTCGGTTCAAGCCGTGCGCGATCTGCTGGTCCAAAGCCTCGGCGGATAGGCGGGCGGAGACAACGACGATGAGGGCAAATCGCCTGCTTTCGATTGGTGTCTTTGTGTTTACCCTGGTATTGCTCCTGGCTGCTCCAGATCACGGCGTAGCCCAGGGGCCATCGTCTTTGACGGTTTTGATCAGCGGACCCACCTATGAACAAGATCGGAATCTCTATCGCGGCCGGATCACCGTGAACGACCCAAGGAGTGTCTCTCGGCTATTGTACAGCGTCGAGGACGCCGATGCGGGCACGGTGATCATTCCTGAAACGGAGATCAACCTGGGAGGCTTCAGCTCCAGGCCATATGAGCTGAACGGCGCTTTGTTTAAGCCTGAACGCAAATACCTGCTCAAGGTCCAGGCGGTAGATTGGAGCGGCAATCTGATCCCGCGTGCGGCCGAGGGTCATGTGGTCAACCCGGGCGAGCAATTCATTCTCGCCAGCAAGGAGTTCGTCCATCTGCCGCCGGCGCCGCCGCGCTTCGAGTTCCGCATCGAGTCGGTGAACGCCGACTATCCTTCTGGTGTCTTGGTCATCAGGCTGAACTTGCCTGCCGGTGCAGCGGTGTTGAAGTACGATGGCTTCGTGGTGGACGATTCCGGTCAACGGGTCGGTGCGATCCAGGAAGCGCTGTATCGTGGCCCAGAAGTGGTGGCGGTGTTGCCCAGGGCCATCCGTGAGGCTACCGAGGAGCGCACCTATAAAGTAACTTTGAATCTTTATACCCGTGACGATCAACAGGCACAGGCGACCTATGAAGTCAAGCTCAAGCCGCCTCCTCAGCCCACCCTATGGCAGCGCATCGCGACCGCCCTGGCTCAGAACCCTTATATCGCCTTGGCCATCCTGGTCGTGTTTTCGATTTTTGTCACGGTGATCATTCTCTCCGGCCGATCTGGCCGTGCCGGTCAGTTGCCGTGGCGTCCGCCGATAGACCTTACCCGACCGGGAGAGTCTTCTGTCGTCCGGGGCTGGCTCACCGTACGCATTGTTGAATCGCCCGGCCCCGGCCGGGGGACGGAGAAACGGATCACCCGTTTCCCTTGTGTAATCGGCCGGGATCAGAGTTGTGATATTCGGATTGAGGACCCCGCCGTATCGCACAGACATCTGGAGATCAGATACCGCGACGGTGGATTCTCGTTGGTTGATTTCAGCAAGAACGGCACCTTCATCGGCGAAACGCGCCTTCAGAAAAATGCCCCTACGCCCATCCCCAAAACGGTGATGGTGCGTCTGGGCAGCACCCTCCTGGAATTGATCACCGGCGATTGACGCCGCCGGAAAGAAATTGTGCGCCGCAAGCCTTGCCGTTGTTTCGGCGCGGCGATTGGCACAGATCAAGCGCAATGAGATCACCCCAGACCTTTGGAACCGGTATGCATCCAGAGACCAGGACCAGGCCGCGTGAGCTCGGCCTCGCGCCGGGCATCCTGCCGACCGGCCCGCTGAACGCCATCACCGATGTGGCGGGCGTGCGCGTGGGGCAGGTGACCCTCTGGGAGGGCGATGACATCCGCACGGGCGTCACCGCGATCTTGCCCCATGGCGGCAACCTCTTTCAGGAGAAGGTGCCGGCCGGGCTGGCCGTGGGCAACGGCTTCGGCAAGTTGCTGGGCGCCACCCAGGTCGCCGAGCTGGGCGAGATCGAGACGCCGATCGTGTTGACCAACACCCTGGCCGTGCCGCGCGCCGCCGATGCCATCCTGGATTGGACGCTGGCGCAACGGGGCAACGAAACGGTGACGTCGGTCAACCCCGTCGTCGGCGAGACGAACGATGGCCGGCTGAACGACATCCGCCGGCGGGCCGTGACGGTCGAGCACGCGCTGGCGGCCATAACGTGCGCCGCGGACGGCCCGGTCGCCGAGGGGTGCGTCGGCGCGGGGACGGGTACGGTGGCGTTCGGCTGGAAGGCCGGCATCGGGACCAGCTCGCGACGGTTGCCCGCCGGCCTCGGCGGCTACACCGTCGGCGTCTTGGTGCAAGCCAACTTCGGCGGCGTCCTCCAGGTCATGGGCATCCCGGTCGGCCAGAAGCTGGGACGGTATTACCTGCAGGATCAACTGGAACGGGGGGACGCGGACGGCTCGATCATGATCGTGCTCGCCACCGATGCGCCGCTCTCGGATCGCAATCTCACGCGGCTGGCGCGCCGGGCGTTCGCCGGGCTGGCGCGCACCGGCGCGGCCATGTCCAACGGCTCCGGCGATTACGCCCTCGCCTTCTCGACCGCCGAAGCGATGCGTCGCACGCCGGCGCGGCGGAAGGCCGTGGCGCTATGGCCCGACCTGCCCAACGATCTCGTTTCGCCCCTTTTTCTGGCCGCCATCGAGGCGACCGAAGAGGCGATCTACAACTCGCTGTTCTGTGCGGTCACCGTGACCGGTTACCGCGGCCACACCGTCGAGGCGCTGCCGTTGACGGGCTGGTGGCAGTCCCATGCCTCCGGTTAGAGCTGCCCCTGCCGCAGCTCGGCGATGAACGGCTCGTAGGCCGTCACCGGCAGGCCGTCCCGCAGCCGCTCGTAGTAATCCTGGACGAGCTGCGCCTGCTGTTCGCGGTTGAGGTTGCGATAACAGAGGCCGTTCGCCAGACACATCTGAAGGTCGTCGGGGGTGCCGTAGTCGTAGCCGGCCGTGTGTTGCGCGTAGATCGCCTCGGCGATGTAGAGGCCGCCGGTGCGCTCGTATTGGTACACGTGCACCAGTTCGTGGAGCAGGATGGCGAAGTTAGCGCGACGGTGCGGGCCGCAGGTCGGCATATTGATCGTGTGAAACGTGGTGAAGGCCCGGCCCTGGTTGCGCTTGAAGATCAGGTTGAGGACGCCGCCCTCGGCCACGCGCACCTCGGCGTAGCGCAGCGCGTTGGGGCCGAGGATGGCCGCCGCCGCGCCGATCTCGTCGCCGGTGAGCGGGCTGACGGGCGCGGCGAGCCGCATGAGCAGGTTCCATAGCTCGGGCACGCCGACGAGATCCAGCACGCGAAAGAGCAAGACGATCAGCCACAGGCCCGCCCGGCGGGGCACGTCGGCCAGCCATCGCCCCAGGCCGGGACCCGCGCGCGCCGCGCGCGCGGCTGCGGGCAGCGCCAGGACGATGCCGCGCACCCCCTGCCATACTGTTGTCGCCAGCCGGCCGAGCCGGACGGGCAGCTCGCGCACCAGGTTCACCGCCCATAGCGCCACGTCCAGCAGCCGGTCGGCCAGCCAGCCGCTGACGATGACCGTGGCGTGCCCCCCGCGGCGCAGGCCGCTCACCAGCCGGTCGGCCATCTGATTAGCCATGGCCACCTCCCTCTACGGCATGGGCGATTGTTGTTGCGCGGCGGCCAACGCCTCGGCGGCCGACGTCTGATCCGCCACGACTTTCTCGACCGCAGCCATGAACACCTCGATGGCTTGCTCCAGCTTGTTCAGATCGCCCGCTCGGATCATGAGCGAGTTGTCGGCCGCCGCCTGCGCGATGCGCGCGACCTCAACATCCTGGCCGGTCATGGCTTTGACCAGCGAGCGCCGGGCCGGCGCAAAGGTGGCGATGGGCTGTTTGCTCATGAAGACGGCGAGCTGCCAACAGGTCAGCGTCTTTTTGCATTGCGTGGTGATGCCATAGCCGGTCGCGGTGGCCATGGTAGCCGCGCGGGCGTCGGCCGGCAACGGCACCATGCCCCATTTCAGCGGCCACGGTCCCCGCTCGAGGCGCCCCCCGCGCGCCGCAAGGGACGCGATCCACATGCCCACCTTGCCCGCGCGCAGCGCGTATTGGACGTTGCCCGCGGCCGCGGCCTGCGCGTTTTGCGCGGTCAGGACCACGCCGGGCTCTCGCAGCAGCCGCGCGTACCAATCCACCGCTTCCACCGTCTTCGGGTCGGTGAAGGTGGTGCGCGTGGGCGATTGGAGATCGTCGAACAGCCGGCCGCCGTGCTGATAGACGAAGAGGATCGGGTCCAGGAAGTCGGTGACCACGGCATAGCCGAAGACGCCGGCCGCCGGATCGCTCAGCCGCCGCGCGGCCTGGGCAAAGTCATCGCGCGTCCACCTTTCGGTCGGATAGGGTACCCCGCGGCGGTCGAACAGGTCTTTGTTGAAGTAGAGCACCTGGACATCCAACCCGGCCGGCAGGGCCCAGGTCTTGCCGTTGTCCACGAACATCTTGAGGGCGTTCGGCAGGAAATCGGCCGGATTGAGCTCCTTGTCGCCGGCGATGAGCGGATCGAGGCTGATCAGCAGGCCGCGGCGGCGCAGCTCGTCGAGGGCGAACTGCGTGGTGAGGACGACATCGGCCGTGGCCGGATCCGCGCCGGTGAGCACGTCCCAGCGCCGCGGCACCAGCTCGACGGTGACGCCGGGATGTGCCTGGCCGAACTGCTCGGCCAGCTTCTTGGCCTGATCCTGGTCGGCCATCGGCAGCACCAGGCGCACTGTGACCGGCTCGGGCGTGGGGGTGGGCGGCCTGCCGCAGCCGGCCAGCGCCAGCACGGTGGCGATAACCAAGAGGAGGACGACGCGGCGGGCCGGCGCGCGGCCGCCCGGCCGATGAATGACCGACAGAGGTGATCGCTTCATGCAGCTTGCTCCTTGCGCGGCTCAGCCGAGCAATTGCGCGTTGAGCCGGCGCACCCATTCCAGATGGTGCATCAGGTCTCCGCGCAGGCGGCCGGGTTCGTTGCCGTAGCCCAGGCGGCGGGCCAGAAACGCGAACTCCTCGCTTTCTTCCGGCGGCACGGTGAGATCCTTGCTGTTGCCGCGCACCACGCGCAGGGCGTTGATCAGCTCGCGCAGGAAGAGGAGCGCCTTGCTCAGCCGGGCCGCATTTTCGACCGAGAGGATGCCGGCCTGGGCCAGCGCGGCAATGGCCGCCTGGGTGTTCGTCAGGCGAATTTCGGGATGCGTGTGGCCGTGCATCATCTGCAAGCCCTGTACGGTATATTCGACATCCACCAGCCCGCCCGGGCTGAACTTGGCATTGATCGTGCCGGGGGTCACCAGATGGCGGAGCTGTCGTTCGCGCATGGCGCGCAGGGCGGCCACATCGAACGGCGCCGGGCTATAGACGAGCTCGTCGCGCAGCGCCTCCACCTGGCGGCCGAACACCGGATCGCCGGCGATGGCCCGCAGCTTGATGAGCGCCTGGCGCTCGTAGGGCCAGGCCGGCCCGGCCGGCGCGAAGTAGCGGCGCAAGGCCTCGTACGAGACGGCCAGGCTTCCCGCCTTGCCATAGGGCCGCAGATCCAGGTCAATCTCGAAGATCCCCTCGCGGCGCGCCCAGATGGCCGCCTTGAAGCCGGTGACAAGCCGCTCGAAAAACTCGGCCGCGCTGAGCACGCGCGGCCCGGCCGTCTGGCCCGGCCCGGCGTAGACGAACATGACCTCGATGTCCGAGGCGTAGCCCAGCTCGCGGCCGCCGCACTTGCCCAGCGCACACACGGCCAGCGGGATCGGCGCACCGTCGGCCCCGCGCGGCTCGCCGTGCTGGGCGATCAGCTCGGCCCAGACCAGCTCCGTGGCGGCCGCCACCACCACCTCGGCCAGGTCGGTCAGCTCGGCCGCGAACTGGCCGAATTCCGGCGCATGGCCCATGATATGGCGCATGTCAATGCGGAACATCTCCCGATCTTTGAACGCGTTCAGCCGGCTGCGCCGTTCCTGCCCGTCGGCCGCGGCGGCCAGGCCGGCCGCCAGCTCGGCCGCCAGGATGGCTTTGCTCTTCGGCCTTGCCAACGCAGCCACATCTTCGACCACCGGAAAGAGGTTGGCGTATTGCATGCGCAAGAAGTCGTCCCACAGGAACTCGCTGACGCCCAGCAGCCGCGCCAGCGCACTGAGCACCTCGGGGCGCTCCAGCGAGGCCAGCTCGTCGGGCCACGAGGGCCGGCGGAACAGCTCGCCCAGGTATTCGTTGAAGTGGAGCAGCGCGGCCTCGGGATTGGGCGAGAGAGGCAACAGGTGGGTGAAATGCTTGACCAGCACCGTCGCGGCGCGCAGCTCGCGCTGGCGGTCGGGATCGGTGATCTTGCGGCCGTGGGCATCGGTGACGTAGAGGATGTCGTGCACCCGGTTGCCGATGGAATTGATCGTGACCTGGGCGATATAGACGCCGTTGAGGGCCAGGGCGTTGGTGAATTCGTACAGGAAGCCGGCCGTATCGGGCGCGTCAATGCGCAGGATGGTGTAGCGGTCGGAGGAATCGTTGTCTATTTCGATTTCCACCGGCTGCAGGAGGGGGCCGGTCGGCGGCATGGCCTGCATCGCGGCCGCCACCCGTTTGACCAGCGCGCCCAGGGCCTCGCGCTGTTGGCGGCCGTGCAGCAGACGCAACAGCGCGGCCAGATTGCCGGCATAGCTCAGCCACAGCTCCTTGCCGAGCACGTCTTGGCCGGCCCGGGCTTCGGCCTGGGTCGAATCTACGGTGAAAACGTCCACGATCTTCCGTCGGCCCGGCCGGCTGTCGGCCGCGCCGTTGTCGGCCTCGTAGGTGAACACCTGGCCGTTGATGATGTTGAAGCCGTCGGCAAAGAGCAGGCCGCAGATGGCCGAGAGCTCGCCCAGGTAATCGTAGGCCACGATGGTCACCCGCCACCGCGAGCTGCCGACCTGTTCGGTCCGCACCTCGACCGGGTTGGAGTCGCTGAGCCGGCCGGCCAGGTCGGCGTGGCGGCGAATCTCCTGTTCGGTGAAGGCCTCGGCATAGGATGGCGACATGCGGGCGATGTGCTGGCGCAGTTGCGCCTCGGCGGGGTCGGCGGCCGGTCGATCTGCCGCGGAAGGAAAGGGGTGTCCGACTGCCGTGGTCATGGCCGCGTCTCCTGATGGGCCTTCGGGCGCGGCCAGGTGGCGCCAGTAGACGGCGCGCACGGCCGCGCTGTGTTGCCGGTAACGAGTGATGAAACGCTCGGCTGCCTGGGGGCCGATGTATCCCAGGCGCCGGGCCAGATAGCGCAGATCGGCCGGATTGGTCGGCAGGACATGCGTCTGGCGATAGTCCAGGATCTGGAGATAGTGTTCGACCGTGCGCAGGAAGACGTAGCCCTCCGCCAGGACGCGGTGTTCGTCGGCCGTGATGAGGCGGTGCTCGGCCAGACGGTCGAGCAGTTCGAGGATGGCGCCTTCGCGCAGGTCGGGGTGAGCCGCGCCGTGCGTCAGTTGCAGGAACTGAACGACGAACTCCACGTCTCGGATGGACCCTTCGCCCAGTTTGACCTCGCCGCGCTCATGGCCGGCCGCGCGCAGCCGCGCCTCGGTGCGCTGTTTCATGGCGTGGACGTCGGCGCGCACGGCCGCGCGGTCGGTGGCGAAGATCAGGTGGGCCGCCTGGGCCAGAAACGCCCGGCCAAGGGCCCGGTCGCCGGCGATCGGCCGGGCCCGCAAGAGCGCCTGCTTCTCCCAGAGCCGGGCCGTCCCCTGCAAGTATTTGATGTAGCCGGGCATGGTGGCGATCAGCGGGCCGACCGCACCCCAGGGGCGCAGGCGCATGTCCACGCGATAGAGGAAGCCTTCGGCCGTGGCCTCGGCCAGCGTCGCGATCAGCCGTTCGCCCAGGCGCTGGTAGCGGCCGGCGTCCTCGGCGGCCAGAAAGATCAGATCAATGTCCGAGCTGTAATTCAGCTCGACGCTGCCCAGCTTGCCCAGCGCCAGCACGGTGAAGCCGGCCGGGTCGGTGGTCGTTTGGGCGGCCGCCAGCTCGAGCGCGACGCACACGAGGCCCTCGGCCAGGTTGGCGAGTTGTTGGGTGACCGACGCCAGGTCGAGGAGGCCGCACAGATCGCACAGCCCGATGCGCAACAGCTCCTCGCGCTGGTAGCGCCGCAAGAGGTCCGGGCCGGCCGGTGGAGAGGCCGGGCCATCCGCTGCGGGCCGGGACGCACGGTCGTACGCGCAGTGGAGGGCGGCCCGCGCTTCGGCGGCGAACTGCTCCGCGCTCTTGAGCCGGGCCAACGCCCGGCGATCGGTCAACCGCGCCAGGTCGGCGCCGTTGCGCAACAGGATCTCGGTGAGAAACTGGCTGCCCGCGAACAGGGTGATCAGCATCTCGGTCAGGCGCCGATCGTCGGCCAGGCGGGCCAACAGCGCGGTGCTGTCGGCCGCGGCCTGGATGAAGCGGGTCAGGTTGATCAGCGCCCGATCGGGGCTGGCGGCCCCCTCCAAGGCCGTCACCAGCCAGGGCCAGAGGCGGCCGAGATGGGCCGCCGCGCCCGGCAGCATGGCCAGCTCGCACACGCTGCGGCCGGCCGCGGCCGGATCGGCAAAGCCGACCTCCGCGATCAGGCGGCGGGCTCCCTCTTCATCCAGATAGGGAGGAAAGCGTGCGTGCATCGGCGGGCCTCGGCTCGAACGCGGGCAAGGCGGTGCCGCACCACGCGCAGAAGCGGTCGTCGGCCGCGGCCGGCCGGCCGCAGGCAGGACAGAAGCGGCCGCCGGCCGCCAGGACATTGCGCCGCGCGGCAATCGCCCGTTCGAGCACGGTATCTAACGCCTGATCCGCGGCCGACTCCCAGGCGTCCAGCGCGGCCAAGGCCTCGGCCGCGGCGTGTTTGAGATTGGCCTCGAAAACGGCGAAGTCTTCGGCGGTCACCTTGCCGACCTGCCGGTCGAAGGCCAGATCGCGCAGGGCCTGGAACGCGGCATCGCGTCGCGCCATCAGCTCGGCCAGCTCCTCCTGGGCCGGGCTGATGGCCGGTTCGGCTTCCCGCGGCCTGGCGATGAGCGGATAGGCCACGATCAGCAGCGCGGCCGCGGCGATGAGAATGGTCAGAACGATGAGCATGATGATCCTAAAGGTGAAACGTCAAACGTCGAAAGTCCAACGTCGAAAGTCGAGCGAAAACGGGCCGAACGCCTCAGGCCGGTTGGGTGGCGCCGGACGCCGGGGCGCGGGCGGTGGCCACGGCCGCCGCCCGTCGGGGCCAGATGCCGATCAATACTCCCAACACTAGGAAGATCTCGCCGACCCACATCCACGACATCAGCGGGTTGATGTAGACCTTGAAGGAGGCGGTATTGCCGTTGTCCTCGAAGCCGGCCAATACCGCGTAGACGTCTTCGATGGGCCCGGGCACCAGGCCGACCTCGGTCATGGGCTGTTCCGGATTCTTGTCGTAAAGATGTTTCTTCGGAAAGACCTGGCCGGCCGGCCGGCCGTTGCGCTGGATGTCGAGACGAGCGGTATACTCGGTGTAGTTCGGCCCCCGGCTGGCCTCCAGGCCGCGATAGGTGAGCACGTAGTTGGCCACGCTGATCGTCTGGCCGGGCCGCAGGTTGGCCTCCGACTCCGACTGGAAGAATTCGTTGCCGATGATGCCCAGGGCAATCATCAGCACGCCGATGTGGACGATGTAGCCGCCGTAACGCCGGCCGTTGCGGCGCACCAGGTTGACCAGGGCCACGGCAATCGGCTCGCCGGTCGAATGCCGGCGGGCTTGCACCCCGCGCACGTATTCCTGGAGGATGCCCGCGAAGACGAAGATCAGCGCGGCGAGGCCGATGAGGCCGGCCGGGTTACGCATCCCGAACGCGTAGAGCGCGACGACGCCGAGTAGCGCCGCGGCGACCGGCAGCGCGAAGTTGCGCCACAGCGTTTCCGGGCCGGAACGGCGCCACGCCAACAGCGGCGCCGCGCCCATCAGCAGCAACAGCACGAAGAAGATCGGGCCGTTGACCTGCTGGAAATAGGGCGCGTTGAGCGAGATCTTGTTGCCCGTCACCCATTCGGAGATCGGCCGGAACATCGTGCCGAGCAGCGTGGCGAGCATGATGACCACAAAGATGACGTTCTGCGAGAGGAAGGCCGTCTCGCGCGAGAGCACGGCATCGAGCTGATTTTCGCTCTTCAGCAGCGGCATCCGCCAGAGCAGCAGCGCCAGGTAGGCCACCAGGGTGGCCACGATGAACACGGCGAACATCGGCCCGATGGGCGAGAGGGCGAACGCATGCACCGATTCGATCACCCCGCTGCGGGTCAGGAAGGTGCCGAAGAGGGTCAGCTCCCAGGTGAGCCAGACCAACACCATGTTCCAGACCTTGAGCATGCCGCGGCGCTCCTGGATCATGATGCTGTGCACGAAGGCGGTGGCGGTCAGCCAGGGCAGGAAAGAGGCATTTTCCACCGGATCCCAGGCCCAATAGCCGCCCCAGCCCAGCTCGACATAAGCCCACTGCGAGCCCATGATGATGCCGATGCTCAGGAAGAGCCAGGGGATGAGGGTCCACTTGCGGATGAGCCTGATCCACGCGTTGCCGAGCTGGCCCGTGATCAGCGCGGCCACCGCGAACGCAAACGGCACCGTCAAGCCCACGAAGCCCAGGTAGAGCATGATGGGATGGATCACCATCCAGTAGTTCTGCAGTTGCGGGTTCAACCCCTGGCCATCGGCCGGGATGAAGGGCGTAGCGCCCGGCGGCGGCCACACGGCCGTGACGATCTGGCCGCCCGCGCTGCGCCAGAGCTTCGCGAACGGATTGGCCGCCAAGAGCACGACGGTAATGAAGAAGGCGATGGCCACCAGGAGCACGGGGTTGACATAAAATCGAAGACCGGACTGCTCGTTGCGGAAGAACCAGGTGGCGGCCACGGCAAAGCCGCACAGGAGCAACGTCCAGAAGGTGAGCGAGCCGGCCTGGCCGCCCCACAGGGCCGAGATCTTGTAGAAGGTGGGCAGGTTGCGCTCGCTGTGGGTGGCGACGAATTCGACCTGAAATTGGTTGTTGAGCAGGGCATACCAGAGGGTCAAGGCGGCGATCAGCACCAACCCGCCGACGACGTAGGTGGCATTGCGGCCGCTGGCGACCAGTTCGGGCAGGTTGCGCCGGCCGCCGAGCACCGATACCACGACGCCGTATATGCTCAGCACGAGCGCCAAGACGAAAGCGACATAACCGACATCGGTGATGGACATTACAGGCATCTCCACATTGCCCTTAAGGCAGGATTGGGGCGATGCGCTGGCGTAACTCTGCATCGCTTAGAGGGCCGATCTTGCGGCACCCGACGATCTTCCCTTGCGGGTCAATGAAGAAGGTCTCGGGCACCCCGCGAATGGCATAGCGCTTCGCGATCTTGCTGGCCAGATCGGGACCGTTGGGATAGGTGATGTTGAACTTTTGCAAGTAGCGTTTGGCCGCCGGGTCCTGGTCGAGATAGTCCACGCCGACAAAGACGATCCCCTGATCTTTGTACTGGCGCCAGGCGGCCTCCAGGGCCGCGGCTTCTTCTTCGCACGGTTTGCACCAGCTGGCCCAGAAGTTGAGCACCACGCCCTTTCCCCTCAGATCGGCCAGGGTGAGCGTATCGCCGCTGAAGCCGCCGCGATATTCGGGGAAGAGGGTCAGGGTGAAGTCGGGCGCGGCCTCATCGCAAAGGCTCTTCTGCGGCGGCTTCAACAGCAAGAGCGCCAGCAGCCCGGCAACGAAGATGACGATGATCCCCAGGCCGATGGCCCACGCCGGAAGCCGGCGCGTCGGCGCGGGAGCTTGATCGGTGGATGTGGTCATGTGATACAGTCCTTAGCGCACAAAGGTCGTTTGGCCGTCCGCGAACGCGTCCGCGATGCGTTCGCGATGGTGTTCCAACAGGTCGAGTTGAGCGATCTCCTCGGCCGCGAAGTAGTCCACGGCGATGGTTTCGTTGCTCAGGCCCAGCGTGCCGCCGATCGGCTCGACCTCGAAGTTGAGACCGATCACCTGAAAGCGGCCCCGCTCGCCGTAGTCGAGCACGAAGTGGGGGCTGCTGTAGACGCCGATCAGGCGCACGATGCGCACGACGAGACCGGTTTCTTCCTGCATCTCGCGGATGCAGGCCTCGGCGACCGTCTCGCCCGGCTCCACATGGCCGCCCGGCAGACACCAGCGACCGTTGTCGGCCCGCCGCGTGAGCAGAATCTTGCGGCGCTCCTGATCGAAGACGGTGCCCGAGCATCCGACGAACAGTTCGGCCGTGCGGCCGATGCGTTCACCTTGCAGGATGGTCAACATGTGACCTACTCGTACTTGCGCAGTTCCTCGTCTACCCGCCTGAGGTACTCCTCGCGCGCGGGGACGGTTGCCGATGGATTGGCCGGCGCGGCGATCGCGGCCGGGGCGCGGCGCCGCGTCCAGATGCGCACCAGGAAGACGAGCCAGCCGGCCGCCACCAGGCCGATCAGGACGGGCAACAGCCACGCCACCAGGTTGAAGCCTTCGCGCGAAGGCGCGCCCAACACGACATCGCCGTATTGCTGAACGAAGTAGGCCTTGATCTGCTCCTTGCTCTCGCCGGCCATCAGCTTTTGGGCGATCACCTCGCGCATCTGGATGCAGGCTTGCAGCTCGCAGTTGTCGAGCCGCACGCCGTTACACAGCGGACACCACAGCTCTTTGGCAACGGCGTTGATCTGGTTGGGCGTCGGCGTTTGCGCCTGGGCCGGGCCGCCGGCCCCCAGCCAGAGCGCCAGCACCAGGCCGATCGCCATCAGCCGCCATAGGGCGCCGCGTACATTTATCATCTGTTCCGACTCCTGAAAGTTTTGTTTCGAGTTACTCCCTGCGCGGCGCGCCGCATTGCGCACAGAAGCGATCCTCTGGGCCGAAGCGACGTCCGCAGCGGGTGCAGAACACTGCTTTGCCGGCCGGTGCGCTCGTCGGCGTGCTCTTCGTCTGGCTTCGCGCGAGGGAGGGCCGCGGTTGCAGCGTCGTCGGCGGCCGCAGGCGGAGATACCAGTAGCTGCCGGCGCCGACCAGCGTGGCCGCGCCCAGGCCGATCAGCAGGTAGGGAAGCCACCCGGGAAGCGTGCCGGCCGCTGAGGCGTTCGACGCCGGGACCGCTGCCGCGGGGCTGCCGGCGTCCAATTTGGCCTGCGCCACCGAAAGTCCCTGGTCGTTCTTGACATAGCGCATGGTCAGCGGCAGCCGGTCGCCGGCCTTGAGGCCCCGGCGGACGAAAGCGTAATAGGTGAACCCGTCGCTGCCCTGAAACGACTCTTCGGGCGTCGGCAGCGTCGAGAAGCCCGTGGCGCGCGCCGGTTGCTGGAAGGAGACGGTCAGTTCGTTGATGGCATAAGGCGCTTCAAAGGTGTAGCTCAGCTCGCGTTGGTTGCCCGCCGGCGGCCGGTCGAGATAGAACTCGATCTGGAACTGCGGCCGCGGCAGGGAATAGGTCAATTTGCCCTCGACGATTTGATAGGGCTGGTTATACAGATTGCCGTCTTCCCCGATGTAGGTGGCCTGGATGCCGCGCGCGTTGGCCGGGATCGGGAACGCGATCGGCTGGGGGAAGGCGACGGTGCCGGTGAACGCGCCCGACAGAATGACCAGCAGGCCGGGATCGTCGTATTCAGGCCACAACCTCAACGAGGCCTGATCCAGCGTCAACGTCGGCGCTTGCGCCGTGACGGTCGTGCCGATCAGGAGCAACAGGAGCAGACCGCCGATCGGCACGGCCAGGGCCCACCGCATTGCCGGCCAAGGCCATGACCTCTTTGCAGTTCCGATCATGGATGTTCGATTTCCTCCGATGAACAGCGTCTACGTGCCAGGCACTTCTTTCGCGAAATTTCGCGAAAGGCGTGCCTGGCACGTCTATTTTCAGATCAGTATAACACAGGGCCGCCTTTTCACCAAGGATGGCCCTGGGCTAGTCGCTTTCGCGCACCAGCGAGCGCACGAGGCGGTTCAGGCCCAGGATGGCCAGAAAGCCCAGGAGCAGGATGAGGGCGAGGTCGAGTTTGAGGTGAATGGCCTGGCCGGCCCAGCCCAACAACAGGCCGGAGCCGGCGACCGCGGCCAGGCGCCGGAGGTGACGTTGTTCCAGATCGCGCGTCTCGGCCGATGGTTCGGCTATGGCCAGCCGGCCGGCGAACCGCTCCAGGTCCCAGGCGGCGAGCGCGGCCACCAGCGCGAGGGGCGCCCAGAACCGGGCCGAGGGCAGATCGGCGGCCGCGGCGGCAAGGAGGATGAACGCCAGGAGCATCGGCGAAGCGAACGATCCGGGGCGCCGCCGCCGGGTGACGAGCCACAAGCCCGTCAGGCCCACGGCCAACAAGCCCACCGGCCACGCGCCGACCGGCCACCAACACGCGGCTCCCGCGGCGCCGGCCACCAGGATGCAGAGAAAAGCTGCACGCGCGATGGTCATCTGCGCTCCCCCGTTTTGTCCGTCTCCATCCGCGGCCCCCTCAGACCGGCCCGGCCGATGCGGGCCGGGTCCGGCGCGGCGACCGCCCCAGCGACACCAGCACCGCCTCGTCCAGCGGCCGATCTACCGCCCAATCCACCACCTGAACCCCGGCCTGACGCAGACGGCGCAGCAAGATCGTCCGCTCCAGCCGGGCCAGCCGCGCGGCCGTTGTCGTATACCGGTCGGCGGCCAATCCCCGACTTTCGAACGCGATCGGGTCGGGGCTGATCACCAGCACCTCGTAGCCGTGGGCGCGCAGCCGGATCAGCGTGCGGAGGTCGTCGGCGCACAGGGGGCTCACCAGCACGATCTGCGAGTGGGCCGGGAAGAGCCGCGTGGGCAGGTATTCCAGCGTCTCGAAGATGTCGCTTTCGCCGGTTTGCGCGCGGCCCAGGGCCTGCAAGATGCGTTCGCGCTGCAGGTGGCCGTAGCCCGGAAAGACCCAGGTCAACCCCGCGCCGTAGGCGAGCAGCGCCACGCGGTTGCCGGCCCGCAGGAAGGTGTCGGCCAGGGCGGCCGTGGCGCGGATGGAATGTTCGAAGAGCGAGTCGCGGCCCGACCACAGGTCGTGGCGCTGGCGGGCATCCAGGATCAGGCCCACGTCGGCGATGCGCTCCTGCTCGAACTCGTTGGTGAAGATGTGGCGCGGATGGCGAGCGGTGGCGTGCCAGTTGATCCAGCGCAGCGAGTCGCCATACTGGTACTCGCGCACGCCGAAGAAATCCACCCCCGGGCCGCCCACGCGCGCCGCGATGGTCCCCGCGCTGGCCCGCGTGCGCAGCGGCCGGATGGCCACCTGGCGCAGGCGGGCCACCTCGGGCAACACCAGGAAGCCGCCCGGCGCGGGCAGGGTCACCTGGCGGCGGAACAGGCCCAGATGGTCGGCCGCGGTCACGCGCAAGGCCTGGAATTGATGGTAGCCGCGCGGCCCGACCACCGTGTAGCTCAGCTCCACGCTCTTGCCGGGCGAGAGCACGACGACCTTTTCCGGCCGGCCCGAACGCACGGTGAGGGACGCCGGCACCAGGTCTTCCAGCAGCACCTCCTCGAGTTGCGCGCTTTCGTTGCGGATCGTCAGCGTCACCTCGACTTCGGCGGCCGGCCGCACCCGTTCGGCGCTCAGGGTGCGCGTCACCTGGAGCCGGGGCACGTCGGGCGCGTAGAGCAACGCGGCGCCCAGGTAGACGATCAACGGCAAGGCCAGCGCCAGCAGGCCACCGTTCAGCGTCGCCAGGCCGATCAGCAGCAGGCCGTACATCGCGCCGGCCAACAGGAACAGGCGGCCCATGCTATGCCTCGGCGACCACAGGCACGGCGACCGAGCGGAGCACGTCGGCGATCACGTCGTCGGCAGCCTGGCGGGTGAGCCACAGGTCGGGCTCCAGGATCAGGCGATGGATCAGCACCGGCCGCACGAAGACTTTGACGTCGTCGGGCAAGACGTAATCCCGGCCCTGCATGGCCGCCCAGGCACGCGCCAGCTTGAGGAGCGCCAGCGACCCGCGGGGGCTGGCGCCTACGGCCACCTGCCGGCGTCGCCGCGTGGCCGCCACCAGCTCGATCATGTAGCGTTCGACGTCGGCGTCCACGTGCACCTGCTCGACGGCCGCGCGCAGCTCCAACAGCTCCTCCGCGTCGGTGATCTGCTTCAGCTCGAACTCGTCGCGTTGTCGCGCCCGCCGGCGGCGCAGGATCTCCTGCTCCTCCTCCGCGGAGGGATAGCCCACCGAGAGCTTCATGATGAAGCGGTCGAGTTGGGCTTCGGGCAGGGGGAAGGTGCCTTCGTACTCGATCGGGTTCTGGGTGGCGAGCACGATGAACGGCTCGGGCAGGCGCAGCGTCTCTCCTTCCAGCGTCACCTGATATTCTTGCATCGCCTCGAGCAGCGCCGATTGGGTCTTGGGCGAGGCGCGATTGATCTCGTCGGCCAGGATGATGTTGGCGAAGATGGGGCCCTGGCGCAGCACGAAGCGGTTCTGGTCGCGGTCGAAGACGTAGCCGCCCGTGATGTCGCCGGGGAGCAGGTCGGGGGTGAACTGGATGCGTTTGAACGCCAGTCCCAAGGCCAGGGCGAAGCTCTTGGCGATCATCGTCTTCGCCAGGCCGGGATAGTCTTCCAGCAAGACATGGCCGCCGGGGACCAGCGTGGCCGCCATCAGTTTCTCCAGGAGCGGTCGCTTGCCGACGATGACCCGTTCGACCTCCTGGATGATGCGCTCGCTCTTAGCTGCTACTTGCCGAATGCTGATCGTCATGCTCTCTCTCCAGTTGGCCCTCCAGGAACTGCACGACCGTGGTCGGATCGAGCAGGAGGGGGGCGTCCTCTGTCTCGTGTTGCCAGAGGCGCGTCAGGCGGGCGCGCAGGTCTTGCGCCTGCCAGGGCGGCGCGGCCAGGCCCATGCGCAGATAGGCGGCGATCGGCGGCGGCGCGGCGAGCAGTTCGATGGCTTCGCTGCGCTCGCCGCGGCTCAGATCCCCGCGTTTGCGGTAGGACAACAGTTGTAAGCTCAGTTCGGCCAGGTCGTGCGCCAGCCGCCAGCGAAAATAGCCGCCGTGTTCGGCCGCCCGCAGTCGGCCGGCCCAGACCTGGATGGCGCCCTGGGCCGGACCGCGCGGCAGCGGTCCGGCCGGTTCGTGTTTCATGTGTGTGCGCAGGCTGCGGGCCGCAAAGACCAGCGCCAGCACCAGAAACCAGGCCCACCAGACCCAGCCGGGTACGCTGCGAAAGAACAGGCCGAGCAGCCAGGCCAGGAAGAGGGCCGGCATGATCAACGAATCGCGCGCCACGCCTTGGAGTGCCAACCCCAATCCTGCCGCGACGAGCAAGCCGCCGAACAGGAGGCCGACGAACCAGGCCCGGCCGGCGATGAGGTGGCGCGAGGGCGTTGAAGTCGTGTGCGTCATGGTCTACGACAGGCCGGGCGGCTGCAGCGCGGGAACGGCCGGTTCGCCGGCCAGGGTCCGGCACGATTCCGCGATGGCGGCCAGGCAGGCGATGGCCCGCCGTCCCTCCCAGGGCCCTAGCTCCTTGGCGCCGTAGCGCACATCTTCGAAGAGCAGGGTCAGATCGTGCACCTGAGCAGCCGGCAGGCCTGAATGCTCCAGGCGTTCCTCGAATTCGCGGGGCGTCATCGCCCGGTCGCGGTAGATGCCGCGCGTTTCGCGCACCAGCCGGTTCATCTCGACATAACAGCGAATGATCGTATTGCGCAGGTCGCCGCCGGCTTCGATGGTGGCGCGCGCCTCCTCGGCCGTTTCGGCCAATGCATCGAGCGCGAGCACGCGTTCCCCGCGCGGGCGCCGCCGCGCCAGGCTCCACACGATGGCGCCGAGCAGGGCCACCAGCAGGCCGGCCATCAAGAAGCTGACGAGCGGCACCAGCCATCCCGGCACGGTCGCGTTGAATTCGGCCGGCGGCCGGGTGGCGGTCGCGTCGCCGGTCGCCAACAGGCCCAGGCCGGCCAGGAAACCGCTCTCTTCGCCCGCCTGCATCTGGCGACGCACCAGATAGATGAGGAGGATGAAGGTGCCGTAGACGATCAGGTTTTGCAGAACCCGTTTGCGGGCCTCGGCCGAGATGATCAGGTAGAAGATGGAAAAGGGGAGAAGGGCCAACGCGAGCAAGAACATCACGCGCATGACCAGGAGCAAAGTGGGCGAGGCGCCGATCGTCAGGCCGGCCGGCGACCGCGCGGCCGGAGCGAAGGCCAGGGTGAACGGCTCGCCCGGCGCAAACTCCACCTGCGACAGGCTGGTCGCCAGCGCGAGCACGGCCGCGCTGGCGAGACCTAGCACGATCAGGGTGCGGAGCTGGCGGTGCGGCCGGCTATCCATCTTGCTCCTCGAACAGATCGCCCAGCTCGCGCTCCCAGACATCGTCGAGCGGCAGGAACGGGTTCTCCACGAACTCTTGCGCTACCTTGGCCAGATAGTCGCGGACGTTGAGTTGGGGCGCGCTGCGGGCCAGATCGTCGAGCCGGGCCTTCACCTGGGCGGTGAGCTCGTCGCTGCGATTGCGCAGATCCGAGAGGCTGAGCCCCAGGTCAGCCATGTGGTTGATGCGGCGCATCAGCTCCCACCAGGCCCGGTAGTCGGTGTCCAGGCGGACGCTCTGGCTGAAGGGCGAGGATTCCGCGAAATCGTAGGCCGGGACGATGGCGTAGAAGACGATCGCTTCGATGCCGCGGCTCTCGGCGTGGTGCGCCAGGTAGGTGCAGATCGTGACGCCTCCCTCGTAGTTGGAGAAGCTGACCGCGTACTGCTCCAGTTCGGCCTTCATGTGCGGCAAGCTATAGACACACGAGACCTGGCGGTCCTTGTCGTAGGGGGTGGCGCCGAACACACCGCCGACCATGATGATGCGTCGCACGCCAAACGCCTCGGCCGCGTCGAAGAAGGCTGCCGCGTAGCGTTCGACGTCCAGGTGCGGCTCTTCGCCCTTGAAGATGATCAGGCCCTTGTTGCCAAGGCTCGCGTAATAGAACTCGTTCTGTTTCACTTCCATGGCTTGCCGATAGCCGTCCTTGAGCTTGACCACGGGCCGCAGATAATGGTGGGTGCCGGGCGCCTGAAACAGATAGAAGCCTTCCGGCCGGATCTGGGCGATCTTCCTGGCGCCCGTTTTCTGGATCAGATAGGTGGGCAGCTCGGAGGAGATGGATCCGGCGTCGGCCCACTGGTTCCACCCCGCCACCATGTAGGGCCGGCCGCCGGCCGGCGTCTGCCAGATTTCGAGCGCGTCTTGCATCGTTTCCATCCTTCCTGTAGGAGATCGGCGAACAGTCTGTATTCATTGTACCACGACAGGCCGTTGTTGCGCAATGCGTCAATGCGTCTCGCCCGCCGCGAATTCGGCCACGAATGCACGAATTTTACGCGGCGGGTCATTCGTGTAAGAGTGGGTTTGGGGGCCGCGAAGCGGCCCCCAAAACCCACCATAGGAGACTTCCCCGCCCCCGCTTGCGGGGGCGGGGTTAGGGGTGGGGGCCGTATGATGTCATTGTGCGCATCGATCGCGCGCGTTTGGCGCTTGACGTTCTCTCCTGCACATGGGATAATGGCGCACATGAGCGACCTCCACACGCTTTTGTTCGCCAGCGCCCGCGCCTCGGCGCATTTTGCCATGCGTTGCCTGGAACCGTTCAACGGCCACCTGCGGGCCTGTTCCAGCTTCGTCAAGCCCGACGGCACGATCATGCACTGGCACGAGTTCGGCGATCTGGAAGGGCCCGGCTGGGCCGCCAACGCGGTCGGCGGCGCCCATCTCCTTTGGCGTTGGGGCCGCTACGTGGGCGATGCCGAGATGGTGGCCGCGGGGCTGGCGCTGCTCGATCACGTGCTCGCGGACGGCTTCATCGAGCCGGAATCTGGCTTCATCCGCCCCTATTATGACCTGGCGCAGGAGCGTTTTTGCCTGAACTACGTCCATCGCGATGATTGGCTTTGCCCGGGCTCTCTGGCCAAGATCGGCGTGCAACTGCTGGCGTTTGCGGACGAGCTGGCCGATCGGCCCGGCGAGCGGGGGGCGGACGCGGCAGCCCGTTTGACGACTGACGCCCGGCGTCCTGCGGCCATGTATCGCGCGGCGCACAAGCTGGGGGAGTGGCTGTTGGCGCATACGCCTCTCCTGCCGAACGGCTGGGTGCCCCGGCGGATCACGATGGACGGCGAGCCGTTTCCCTGGACGCCCACCGGACAGCCCGATCCGATCTTCGCTCACAGTGCCGACGGCTTGTTCTTGTTGGAGCTGGCGGTGGAATTGATCACGCGCGGTTTGGCCAATCGCCGCGAGCAGGCGCTGGCATTGGGCGAGGCTTTCGTGGCCACCGGCGGCTTTTGGGGCAGCATCAACCACGATACTTACGACGATCACGAATGCGTCGCCTATGCCTGTGCGTTTCGCATCTTGCGTCGCGCAGCCGCGGTGTTGGGCCGGCCGGCATGGCGCGAGTTCGCCTATGAGGTGGCCCTGCCGGGGCTGGCGCGCTTTCGCATGGATGAGGATCGCAACGGGGTGGCGACGGCCGGTCTGCTGTGGATGGAGGAGTCGTGGGATACGGCGTATTTGTGGGAGAACGCCGAGGCCGCCCACGCCTATCTGGAAGCCTGGGCCGAGCACGCTGCGGAAGCCCATCGCGCCGCGGGCCTGGCGATCCTGCATGGCATCGCCCGCCATCACTACGGCGATCAGGGCTTCCTCACCGAAGGGGTGGACTGGAACAACCACGTCGGCCAGCACCATCATATTGACAGTGCGCTATACGGGGCCATCCAATACACCGAACCGTTGCTCAACAATCTGCACTTCCTGGGGCCCACGTTGTACTACTTTGCGCAGATCGGCTATCGGCCGCCCCCGCTGGATGACGCGGCCGCCATTGCCTTGTGCGCCGGGGCCAGGGTGCCTTCGGGAAGGCGGTAGGATCCGCGATTGGCGTGGCCTCTGCCCCATCCGAACTTCTCCCCCGCTCGCCCCTGGCCTGGCCGCCAGCCTGTCCTGGCCGACAGGCCAGGGGGCAGGCTGACGGCGGCGGGAGAGGGGAGGGGTAGGAAGTAAGGGGTTTTGCGGCGGGCGGCGCAGCCGCCCGCCGCAAAACCCACCCTGCATTCCCCCTCTCCCCTGAAAGGGGAGAGGGGGGGCCGGGGGGGGGAGGTGAGGTGGCCGAAAAAGCAAACTCTTGGCTAACAAAGCACTAAAATGGCTGAGACACCTCTCGTCTCGCCAGAAGCCGGTAACGATGAATACTTTTCGCTTTTGTCGGACTTGACAAATGGGGCCAATCGGTGTATTAATGAAGATAACACGTGTAATATAACACGTGTCTTCGGGTAAAGACATCAAGGCCGATGCCCACATGAAATCTCCCACCCAAGCTGATGTGGCGCGCCTGGCCGGCGTGTCCCGGGCGGCGGTCTCTTACGTGCTGAACGGTCGGGTTGGCGGACCCATCTCAGTGGCGGAAGAGACCCGGCAACGTATTTTGGAAGCTGCTGCGGCCCTGGGGTATGAACCGAATGCAGCAGCCCGCTCCCTGCGCCTGCGCGAAAGCAGGACCATCGGACTCCTGGTGCCCGACACGGGCAACCCGTACTACTGGCAGCTCTTGCGTGGCGCCGAATCCGAGGCGCATAAGTGTGGTTACGACATCCTGTTGGTCCACACGGCTTTGGATCCGACCCGCGAACGCGAGGCAGTGCGTGCGGTGCTTCGCCGTCGCGTGGACGGCCTGTTGATCATCCTCGCTTTTCACGATCGCGTTGCGGAAGAGGTCCGCAACGTTGTGGATCGGCGTCACCCGGTCGTGTTGATCGGCGACACGGCGACGATTGACACCACGGTGGATTCGGTCCGTTCGGATCATGCCGACGGTGGCGTGCAAATGATGACTCATCTGCTGTCGCTTGGCCATCGTCGGATCGGCTTCGTATTTGGGGTGGCCGGGCCGCCATTGGGTCAGGAACGGCTGGCGGCTTATCGCCACGCCATGCAGAGGCTGGGCGTGGCCGATCCCGATGAGCTGGTGATCCATTGCGGCGTCACTCTGGACGACGGTTATCGCGCGGCGCAGGAGCTGTTGGATCGCTCCCCTCGACCGACCGCGCTTCTGGTGATCAACGACCTGCTGGCATTCGGTGTCTTGCGTGCGGTGGCCGAACGGGGCTTGCGCATTCCTCAGGATGTTTCGGTGGCCAGTTTTGACGACATTCCCATGGCGCGTTACGCCAATCCTCCTCTCACTACGATCTGTGTCCATGCGGAACAGGTTGGCCGCACGGCCATGCGCTTGTGTTTCGAACGCATGCGCGATCCTGAACGCCCCGTTCAAGCGGTATGTATCCCTGCCGAGTTGGTGATGCGCGGCTCGACCGGCCCTGCGCCGTGGTAGGTAGCGCGGCAGCGTGCGGGTCGCGGCCGTCAGGTTCCCCTGCAGGGGAGCGCGACGAAAGGAGGTGATCGCGGGCGGACGAAAGCGCTGATCTCAACGGCAAAACGGTTTCGGCTGTTCAGTTCAACCTTTAGCGAGCTAACTAAGGAGAAAGGGAGACATGTTCAAGCGCTACTGGTGGTCCATTGTCATCGTGCTGGCGATGATCCTGTCCGCCTGCGGCGGCGCAGCCACGCCCGCACCCGCCCCGGCCAAGGCCGAGCCGACCAAGGCGCCGGCCGCCGCCGAGCCGACCAAGGCCCCTGAGCCGACCAAGGCGCCGGCTGCCGCCGAACCGACCAAGGCCCCTGAACCGACCAAGGCGCCGGCTGCCGCCGAACCGACCAAGGCGCCCGCCGCGCCGGCCGCGCCCAGCAAGTACTCCGAAGCGCCCATCCTGGCCGACTTGGTCAAGGCCGGCAAGCTGCCCCCCGTGGATCAGCGCCTGCCCGAGGTCCCCTTCGTCGTTGACAAGGGCGTCTTGATCACCGACAAGGACCTGCCTGATTGGACTGCCGGCAAGTACGGCGGGACGTTGCGCGTGGGCCATAGCGTGGCCAACTGGGCGCCCGACATCTTCGTCATGATGGACGAGGCGGTGCTCCAGGGCCAGGGCATCGGCATGGAAGGCATTCGCCCCAATGTCGTCGAAAGCTACAAGGTGGAGAACGAGAACAAGGACTTCACCTTCAAGATCCGCAAGGGCCTCAAGTGGTCCGATGGCCAGCCGGTGACCACGGAAGATGTCCGCTTCACCTTTGAGGACATGTACGGCAACGACAAGCTCTTCCCGAACGGCGTGCCGAACGAGTTCCGCGTCGGCTTCTCGGTGAAGGGCGAGAAGGGGACGTTGACCATCATTGACGACTATACCTTCAAGATCAGCTTCCCCAAGCCGTACGGTGGCTTCGTCCGCAACCTGTGGATCGAAGGCTGGAAGGGCTACACTCTGGTCATCAACCCGGCGCATTACCTCAAAAAGTTCCACATCAAGTATACCAAGCTCGAGGACATGCAGGCCGAGATGGCGAAGATGAACCTGAAGGATGAATGGTGGCAATACTTCGCCAATAAGCGGTGCCAGAACTGGGACATGACCAACCCGCGCTGCGTGGACTTCCCCGGCCTCTATCCGTGGATCCCCAAGGCCTCGGGCAACCCCAGCGTGCTGATGTGGGAGCGCAACCCCTACTACTTCAAGGTGGATAGCAAGGGCCAGCAGTTGCCCTACATTGACAAGATCGTCTCGCAGCAGGTTGAGAACGTCGAGATGCTCAACCTGAAGCTCCTGGCCGGCGACATTGACTTCATGCGTGAATCCACCGGCCTGGTGAAGATCCCGCTCTACAAGGAGAACGAGCAAAAGGCCGGCTTCCGCGTGGTGCTGACCGACATGCACGTGGACTCCTCGGGCCTGCGGCTGAACCAGACGTTCAACGACCCGGATTGGCGCCAGGTGTCGCGAGACATTCGCTTCCGTCGCGCCGTCAGCCTGGCGATCAACCGCAAGGAGCTGATCGAGAACGTCTACTACGGCTATGCCTCGTTGCCGTTGGAGCTGGTCGGCGAGGAATATTCGAAGTACGATGTCGCGGCGGCCAACAAGCTGCTGGATGACATGGGGCTGAAGAAGGGCGCCGACGGCATGCGCCTCTATCCGAGCGGCAAGCCGATCGAAATCTTGCTGGAGCACGGCGCGCACGCGCCGGATATCGCGCCGGTGGCCGATCTGACCGCCCAATACCTGAAGGCGATCGGCCTCAAGGTGACGGTCAAGCAGATTGACCCGAGCCTGTGGGGCACGAAGTGGGCGGCCAACGAGATCCAGGCCACCGTCATGTGGAGCCACGACCGCGGCTGGGACAACGACGCGGTGTCGGGCAGCGTGAACCGCGCAGGCGTCCTCTGGTCGGATTGGGTCAACACGGAAGGCAAGCAGGGCGAGGAGCCGCCCGACTGGGCCAAGAAGGCGTATGACATCGACAAGCGCCGCTGGGAGGTGGTCTCCGGCTCCGAGGAGTACAAGAAGATCGTGGCCGAGGGCACGGCCTGGTGCCGCGAGAACCTGCCTTATATCAACTACGTCGAGAACGTGAAGTACCCCATGGTCGTCTCGGCGAAGATGGGCAACGTTCCGCAGTCCGGCTTTGCCATCGCGGCCAACTTCAGCGGCGAGCAGTTGTTCTTCAAGTAAACGAAGAGGCTGCAGCCACCCGCGAATGACGGCACGAATGCGCGAATGGCTTCAACGCCAATTTGGGCATTCGTGTCGCTCTCGCGGAGAGAGGTGCCTGGCACCTCCGAGGTGCCAGGCACCTGCAGGATTGAGCGAGGAGGTTGGTTGACGTGCTACTCTACATCGTGCGCCGCGTCTTGATGCTGATCCCGATCCTGGCCTTGATGTCTATGGTGGCGTTCTTCCTGATCCAGTTGCCGCCGGGCGACTACGTCAGCTTCCGCATCCAGCAACTGAAGATGTCCGGCGTTGAGGTCTCAGAGGATGAGGCGGAGCGCCTCAAGATCCAGTTCGGCCTGGACAAGCCGCCGATTGCCCGCTATCTGTGGTGGATCGAAGGGATCGTCCTGCGGGGCAATTGGGGCTGGTCGCTCCAGTGGAACAAGTCGGTCAACGAGATCCTCCAGGAACGCGTTCCGATGACCGTGGTGATCTCTCTGTCGGCCCTGATCTTTTCCTGGGTGGTCGCCATTCCGATCGGGATCTACTCCGCAACCCACAAATACTCGATCCTAGATTATCTGTTTACCTTCCTGGGGTTCATCGGCGTGGCCATGCCCGGCTTTCTGCTGGCACTGATCATCGCTTGGCTGCTGTTTTCCAAGCTGGGCTTCTCGGCCCTGGGCCTCTTCTCCAAGGAGTTCCTGGATGCCCCCTGGAGCACGGCCAAGTTCGTGGACCTGCTGAAGCATATCTGGCTGCCGCTGATCCTGGTGGGCCTGGGCAACACGGCGGCTACGATCCGCGTGGTGCGCAACAATCTATTGGACGAGCTGAACAAGCAATACGTGATCACCGCGCGTGCCAAGGGCCTCTCCGAATGGCGCCTGCTGCTCAAATACCCGGTGCGCATGGCCATCAATCCGCTCCTCAGCACGGTGAGCTGGGTGTTGCCGGGCTTGGTCTCGGGCACCGTCCTGATTGACATCGTGCTGAGCTTGCAAACGGTAGGGCCGGTGCTGTTGCGCGCGACCCTGGCCCAAGACATGTACCTGGCCGGCGCCATCGTGCTCATCTTGAGCGCGCTCACGGTGATCGGGGCCCTTCTGGGCGACATCTTGCTCGTGCTGGTGGATCCGCGCATCCGCTTTGGGAGGTTGGCGAAGTGAGCACGCAAGACCCGCAAGTCCCCTCCGCTTCGGCCGATGTCGCTGCCCAGACGACCATTTTCGACAAATCCGCGATCCCGCCGGAGGATCGCTATTACTACGCCAGCCAGTGGGAGCTAATCTGGTGGCGTTTCAGCCGTCATAAGGTCGCGCTCTTCGCGGCCGGCGTGATCATCCTCCTCTATCTGGGTGCGATCTTCGCCGATTTCATTTCGCCTTACGACATGGACCGGCGCTTCGAGGGCTACCAGGCGGCGCCGCCCACTCCGCTCCACCTGATCCGGCCGGATGGCGGCATCCAGCCCTATATTTTCGGCCTGACGCGCAAGCTGGATCAGAAGACCTTCAAGTGGATGTATATGGAAGATCCCAACCAGATCTATCCCATTCGGTTTTTCGTGCACGGCGATGAGTATAAGCTCCTCGGCCTGTTCAAGACCGACATCCACCTGTTCGGCGTCGAGGGCGCGCCGATCTTTCTCTTCGGCACCGATCGGCTCTCGCGCGACCTCTTCGCTCGCACCTGGTTCGGCGCGCGCATCTCCCTCTCGATCGGCCTGGTCGGCGTGTTCCTAAGTTTCACGCTGGGCGTCATCCTGGGCGGCATCTCCGGCTATTTCGGCGGGGTGGTGGACGACGCGATCCAACGGGTGATTGACTTCCTGTTGGCCATCCCCGGTCTGCCGCTCTGGATGACCCTTTCGGCCGCATTGCCGCGCGATTGGCCCACCCTCAAGCTCTATTTCGCCATTACGATCATCCTGTCGGTATTGGGCTGGACCGGCCTGGCGCGCGTGGTGCGCGGCAAAATCCTGCAACTGCGCGAGGAGGACTACACGCTCGCGGCTCAGGGCGCCGGCGCCAGCGACTGGCGCATCATCACCCGGCACCTCCTGCCCGGTTTCACGAGCCACTTGATCGTCTCGATCACCTTCTCGATCCCGGCCATGATCCTGAACGAGACTGCGCTCAGCTTCATCGGCCTCGGCATCCAGCCGCCCGCCGTGAGCTGGGGCACCTTGCTCCAGGATGCCCAGAACCTGACGGCGGTGGCCCAGCAGGCCTGGCTCCTCATCCCGGCCCTGTTCGTGATCACCACGGTCATCATGTTCAACTTCGTCGGCGATGGCCTGCGCGACGCGGCCGACCCGTACCAGAGATAAGGGGGGAAGAACGAGTATGGCGGCGACAGACAATCATCCGCTGTTGATCGAAGTACAGGATCTGAAGACCTATTTCTTCCTCCACGAAGGCACTGTGCGCGCGGTGGATGGTGTGAGCTTCAACATTTATGAGGGCCGTTCGTTAGGGGTGATCGGCGAGAGCGGCTGCGGCAAATCGGTCACGGCGCAGTCCATGATGCGCATCGTGCCATCGCCGCCTGGCCGCGAGGTGGGCGGCGCGATCTACATGCACCTGCGGGAAGACGGTGCGGCCGCCGCAGAGGTGGTAGACGTGCTCAAGCTGCCTGCCGGCGGTCCCAAGATGCGCTCGATCCGCGGCAAGCATATCGGCATGATCTTCCAGGAGCCGATGACCTCGCTCAGCCCGTTGCATACCATCGGCAATCAGATCGCCGAGAACATCTTGATCCACGAGAAAGGCGTCACCAAGAAGGAGGCCCGCGAGCGCACCATCGAGATGTTGGCCCGCGTGGGCATTCCCCAGCCGCGACGCCTGGTGGACGCCTATCCGCATCAGCTTTCCGGCGGCATGCGCCAGCGCGCCATGATCGCCATGGCGCTGATCTGCGGCCCGCGGCTGTTGATCGGCGACGAGCCGACGACCGCGCTCGATGTGACCATCGAGGCGCAGATCCTCGACCTGATCAAGAAGCTCCAGGCCGACTTCGGCATGGCGTTGATGTACATCAGCCACGACCTGGCGGTGGTCGGCGAGATGTCGGACGAGATCATGGTGATGTATCTGGGCCAGGTCATGGAGTACGCCAGCACCGATGAGATCTTCGACAATCCGCTGCATCCTTACACGCTAGCGCTTTGGCGCTCCATCCCGACCATTGAGGGCAAACTGGAGCGACTGGTGCCGATCAGCGGGACGCTGCCCAGTCCGTTTGCGGTGATCCCGGGATGCCGGTTCTTCTCGCGCTGTGACCGGCGCATGCCGGGCGTATGCGATGCGGCGCCGCCGCCCCTCAAGGAGGTCGTTCCGGGGCACAAGGTGCGCTGCTTCTTGTATCAGTAGATGGCCGATGGAGAGGCGAACAAGCATGCCCGATCAAGCACAACTCCCATTG